>CAZCRA010000065.1:0-19727 GCA_964500945.1 uncultured Verrucomicrobiales bacterium
ATCCCTCCCTCCGCCACCCCCACCCGCTCCGGGACCGGCCATCCCGGCGATTTCCACACCTTCACCCGCGCCCATCCCTCCTCCGCCACCTCCACCCATGATCGAACCTTCCAGGTGAGGCTCGGGCTCCCGCCCACCACCGCATGAGGCCCCATTTTCCATAGCGACTCACTTCACTCCCCGGTCCGGCGCCGGCGGAACCTGGCAGGTTCGAAAAACCTGAAATTTCCTTCGCTTGCGCCGCGAAAAAGGCTGGCGTTCCTCGGCCCCATGGAGTTAATGCTAGTCGACATGCCTGCCACGCCGCTTTTCCAGGCCGACGCCTTCCTGCGTTCGGCCTCCGCTGCCGTCATCCTCCCGGCGCTCCTCGGAATCTCCGCGGATGCCCAGGAAAATGATGCTCCGTCTGCCGAGCCCCAACCCCTCGCGCTCGTCTTTCCAGTTTCGTCCGAACCCGCGCCCGAGGAACCTCTCAGCGCCGATTCGATGGTCGACGACTTCAAAAACTCCGGCGTCACCGAACTCACGCGGAACGATGGCCCGCTCGACTTGGCCACGGGCTACTACGAGTTCGACGAGGGCGCCGAAGGTTTCCTCCAGCGCTCCCGGACCGGAGAGGAGCTGCCTCGCAGTCACTCGCTCTACTTCCAGTCGGCCATGTTTCAGGGAAACGATGAGCAAGACCTGCCCCCAGGTTTTGTCGGGCTATGGGCCTCACTCCCCTTCGGCCGGGGTAACGATCGCGGCGAACCCGCACCTTCACCGGCTGAAAACGCCATTCAAACCCTGACCTCACCGCTCCAGGTCCGGGAACGCCATCGGACCCGGCGCGCCGCCCCGGAGACGGAAACGCAGCCCGTCTCAGCGCAACCCGCTCGAAACCCCCTTCTCCGCCGCCTTTTCGGAGACAATGAAGACGAAGAATCCGCCGCCGCACCCCGAAATCTCCGGCCCGTCCACGCCGAGACTGCCCAGGAAGAGGCCAACCCAAGGGAACGTCGCGGGATCCTCACCCGGGACGACGACAAAGCCTTCGGCCGTCTGCGGTCTTTCTTCAACCGGCGCAGCCGGGACTGAGTCGCTGGTTCGCAACACCGTTCCAGAACGCCTCGATTCGGTAGAAAAAACGACTGCCTCCGGAAGGTGGGGGAAGACCTTTGCCGCCACCACCAGCCCTGAGCCTCAGCTGATCTCCCGCGGAACCTCAACGCTGCCAGCCGCCTTTGAGGTAGTAAACGTCCACCATCCCCAAATCGCGGAGTTCTTCCGCCACTTCACGGCTCTTGCCGCAGGTGGCTCCGTCGCAATACACCACGATCGGCCGGTCACTGGCGGCCAGCGTTTCGAACGATTCGAGCAGCAGGTCGTTCCATTCTTCCCGGTTCAAGAGAATCGCCCCAGGCATGTGCCCAGCTTCGAACGACTCCCGGGTCCGGGCATCAACCCACACGACTTCCCCTCCAAACCGCTCCTCCACCGCCTCGGGCGTGATCGCGAATTCGTCGAACGGCGCCTGCAAATACCAGGCCGGTGCCGCCGGGTGAAAGGCTTTCGACGCAGCTCCAGCCGCCAGGGCCAACAGCAGCAAAATGACGGCTTGAACGATCGCTTTGAGGGCCATCTAACGAAGCAGTTATTAGTCGATCCGGAAGAACGCCAACATCCGGCGCTGGCTCCGCACGTCGCAGTCGGTGTCGATCTTCACGACCCCAACCGTCGCCTCCCTCGTGTGGTCCGGCGTGACCACCAACGCATACCGGCGCCCCGCTTCGAGGGTCTCCAGCGTCACCCGAACGGTGTCCCGCGACGAACTGACCTCGCGAATGTGGATCGGGTCCTCTCGCTCAACCGTGAATTCGATGCGCTTGGATTCGGGCGCATCCCCCAGCTTCCACCTCACCATCCTCGGCTCCAAACTCGCCAGCGAAGGCACATCGACGTGGACCGTCAGCGTTTGTTTCTCCCGGGCGGCGCCCCGGCTCTGCACGGTTAGCGTCTTCTTGTAGACACCGGGATTGCCCTTGGTCGAAAACACCGCCGTGATGGTTCCGGACTCTCCTGGCTCGTAAATCCGCCGGTCGCTATCCGCCCGCAAACAGCCGCAGGAGGAATCGATCTTCTCGATCTTGACCGTCTCGGGCCCGTCGTTGCGAAACGCAAAAACCGCGGTCGCCTCTTTCGCCCCAATCTCGGCCTCGATTTTCAAAAGCTCCTCCGGAAAAGAAAGCCCGGCGTTCGCCTGCATGACCGGAAAACTGCCCAAAACCAAAGCCACCATGAAGCGGGATGCGCTCATCTCTCGAAAATAGGCGCGAAACGCCGTTTGCCAAGCGACTCCACCATTTACGGGCTCAAACGGCGCATCTTCCAGGAATCACCCTCTCCCGCCCTGACGAAACGCAACCGGTCATGCAAACGGCTGGGGCGGCCCTGCCAGAACTCGATCTCTAGCGGAATCAGGTGATAACCTCCCCAGTTCGCTGGTCGCGGAACTTCACTCCCTTCCGGATAACGCTCTTTGAACGCCTCCGCCCGCTCCTCCAGCCACGCCCGGCCAGGAATTTCCTCGCTTTGAGCGGACGCCCAAGCGCCGATGCGGCTGCCGTATGGGCGCGCTCGGAAATAGGCATCCGACTCCTCCGCCGGCAGCCGCTCCACCCAGCCCCGAACCGTCACCTGCCGCTGCAGCGGCTCCCAAAAAAAGACCAGCGCCGCCTTCTCCGTTTCGGCGAGCTGGCGGCCTTTCCGGCTCTCGTAATTGGTGAAAAACTGGAACCCCCGCTCGTCCAGCCCCTTGAGCAAGACGATGCGCGCCGAGACCTCGCCAGCCGCGCCGGCCGTGGCCAGGGTCATCGCGTTCGGCTCCGCGATGCCGTCCGCCGCCCGCGCTTCGTCGAACCATCGTTGGAACTGCCTCAGCGGATCGTGCTCCACACTCTCCTCCAGCAGCTCCGCCACCTCGTAATTCAACCTCATGCCGGACAAATCCGGCGGCGTTCCGGGATCGGTATTTGCATCCATCGTCGGGTTCCTCTCTTGCAGCAGTCGCGTTTCGCTATCCAATACACCCATGGCGACCCGCGAGCATCAACTCCTCTCGAACATCGATCGCGTCCTCATCACCCAGGACCAGATCCGACGCCGGATCTTCGAACTCGCCGAAGATATCGAGGCCGCCCTTGATACGGATGAATTGACCCTCATGGTCATCCTCCACGGCAGCATCCTCTTCGCCGCCGATCTCATGCGCGCCCTCACCCTCCCCGTCTACCTCGACTCCTTCCGCGTCGCCAGCTATCACGGCGGCACCCGAAGCTCCGGACAGGTTCAGCTCTCCGATCAGGAAATCGACGACCTCCGGGGCCGTCACGTCCTCCTCGTCGACGACATCCTCGACACCGGACGCACCCTCGACGCCGTGACGCGCCACTTGCGCGATTCCTTTGCCCCCGCTTCCGTCACCTCCTGTGTCCTGCTCGATAAACAAACCCCGAGGGCCGTCGATTTCGAAGCCGATTTCGTGGGCTTCCGCATCCCCGACGAGTTCGTCGTCGGTTATGGACTCGATTACGGCGGTCAATACCGGAATCTCCCTTTCGTCGGCACGCTCAATCCCAAGGCCGTCCGCTGACGACCAACTCGGGAAGTATCACGAAATTGCCACTTCCCTACCCGCTTGCTCTGTGTTAGTCACAGGCCATGCAGTGGTATTATCTCGATGCGCAGCGGCAGCAGCTCCAGGCCGATGAGGCAACTCTGAAGAACTTCCTTCAAGAGGGTAAAATCAAATCCGACACCTTGGTCTGGAACGAAACCATGACCGAGTGGACCGCGATAGAAAAAGCCCTCCCGGCCGTCGTGGGCGGCACGGCTGCCGCATCAGCCGCCGTCTCTGGCACCCCGGCTCCCACCGCCAGCCAACCATCTTCACCCACCGCGGCCAGCGCCACGCCCCAAGCCTCCAGCCCGCTCGCCACCACCGGCGGAGGAGACGCCGCTGCGAGCGTTCCCTCCCAGTCCCTCAACCCCTACTCGGCGCCGGCCTCCGCCACCTCTCCAGGTGCCGCCACCGGCTCAGGAAACATCCGCCAGTTCGCGGCCATCCTCGCTGAGAACGCCGGTTGGGCAAAGCTCCTCGGCGTCGTCTTCATGATCGCCGGGATCATCTACTGCCTCACGATCATCGGCGCCGTGGTCGGATGGGTGCCCATCTGGCTCGGACTCATCCTCATGCGCGTCGCCAGGCTCGCTAAAGACGCGGAAGCCAGCGGCAGTCCACACTCCTTCACCGAGTGCCTCGAGAGCATCGGCCGATACTTCAAAATCATGGGCATCCTCACCCTGATCGGTATCGTCATCAACGTCATCGCGATGGTCTTTTACATCATCGCGTTCGCCGCCGCCGCCGCCAGTGGCGAATTCGGCTCCATGTGAGCCCTCGCCCAGCCTGATTTAGCACTCAACACCTCACGTAACGGCGTCGGGGCTTCATCCCCGCCCCGACGTCTTCCGTTGCACCCAGTCCTCCGGGGCACGCGCCTCGTAGTTTCGCATCCGGTGGAGCAGCGCTCCGGCATGGCCGTCCACGATCAGCATCTCCCCGTGCTCGGGTAACAGAAACCGCTCCGCCACGACCTGGTTCAGAAACGCCACCAGGTGATCGTAAAATCCCGCGATGTTCAGCAGCCCGACCGGCTTCGCATGAATTTCCAGCTGCGCCCACGTCAGCGCTTCAAAGAGCTCTTCCAGGGTCCCGATCCCACCGGGTAACGTGACGAATCCATCGCTCAGCTCGGCCATCCGAGCTTTCCGCTCGTGCATCGTTTCCACCACCTCCAATCGCGTCAGCCCAGCATGACCGAGTTCGAGCGTCTCCAGTTGCTTGGTGATCACGCCCGTCACTTCGCCTCCCGCCCGGAGACACGCGTCCGCCACTTCCCCCATCAAACCAACCGAACCACCACCGTAAACCAAGCGGATCCCTTCTCCGGCCAAAGCCGCCCCAACCTCGCGCGCCGCTTCCCGGTAATCCGGCCGGGCGCCAGGGCTCGAGCCGCAATAAACACAAACGGCTTTCATTCAGCCATTCGTCGCTTCAATCCTTCCCGTGAATCAGGTAGGCGAAGCTGATCGCACCCAAAAGCAGGAAAGCAATCGCAACCGCGAGACCAATGACAATGCTCATGCCCAAAGCTAATAGGCCAATTCCCAAAAGACGCCACTAAATAAAAGCGGTAAACGCCCGAAGGCCCGCCCCTCAAACCTCCCGTCGCCAGACGCTGACTTCCATATCCATCCCATCAATGGCGCGGCCGCGGGGTTTTTAGAGGTTCCCTCTATTCCATCGCCGCCAGCGGCAGGGTCGCAAAGAGCAAATCCGCGCTCACCACGTCCACCAGCACCATCCGCTGACGGCTGATCTCCAAAACCCGGTAGGTCCGCGGCGATCCGTCCGTTTCCATCACTTGAAAACAATCCCCTTCCCGGGCCTCGTAGCGCCCCTCCACACCAAACACTTTCACCGCCGCGAACGAATCGCTCACTTCAAAGCAAAACAACCGGCGAAACTCCGAAAGTGGCAGTCCCGGAGCCAAGACGAGCCGTTTCCCCTGCAGCGGCGGCAGTCCACTCGGAATGACCGGCCGACCCTCGAAACGCTGTCCTTCCGGAAGACCCTTCGCCGGATGAAGCGCCGGAGGAGCCGGCACCCGGCCGGCTTCGCCCGATTCGTCCCCGCCAGGACCGTAAACGCCCTCCCAACCGTCCGCGCTCTCGCCTGCCACGCCGTCGGGAGCCGTTTCGCGTTGCCCCACCTCGGGCTTCGCTTCGAACACTCCACCACTCAGTCCGCTCGTCGGATACTCCAAACCATTGACCACGGGCATCCCGGTGGTCCGACCCTCCCCGGCGTCCGCACGCCGGCCCATCCCTTCCTCTTCGGCCCCCGAGGGAAGCTCCCGCTTCACCAACTCGATGGTTGCCCAGTCCCCAGAGCCCCTCGCTAGTTCCGCCAACCCCAGCCCGTTCCCGTCCCTCACCGTCAGGGTCGCTCCATGACGAATCAGCACCTCCAGGACCTCGGCTTCACCGAGTTGCGCCGCCAGCAGCGCGGCCGTCCTTCCCGCCCCGTCTTGGTGGTCCAGGCGCATCCCGGTCGAGCACAGCGCATCGACGAACCGCTCCTCCCCCGCTTCAACCGCCACCATCAGGGCATCGTTCAGGAACCGCTCATCCGTCGCCGTCAAAATCTCGACCATCATCTCGTGTCCCTCCCGCGCCGAGATCGTGAGCGCACGCCAACCCCGCTCATCGGCCGCCCCGGGATCCGCCCCATTCCAGACCAAGAGCTGAGCCACCATCCCATGCCCCCCTTCGCAGGCCTCCATCAATGCCGTCCGGCCCGATCGCCCCACGCCGTTCACGGGCGCCCCGGCCCGGATCAAGCCTTCGACCACCTCGAGATGCCCCCGTTGGGCGGCGAAAATGAGCGCGCTATCTTCTCTCACCCCTTCAGGCGCGTTTGGGGTCATGCCGAGCGCCAAGAAAGCTGAAACAGCTTCCGCATCGCCACAAAAAGCCGCTCGTCGAAAGTCCTGCCTTTCAAAAGCATAGCCATGATCCTCGAGCCAGCGTTGGGTTCGATCCGGACGCTGATGTTCACGTGGGGCGAAAAGGGAAGCGAGTCCGAGAGCGAACGTGGACAGGAGGATGAAACGTGAGATCACAGTCTTGCAGCTTTGATTCTTATGAAAATTTCACATTTTCAAATCAAAGCGTCAAGCTTTATCTAGTAATTTTTAGCAATAAAGAAACCTAAATCACTTCACCACCGCGTTTCTTGGCTCTCCCCTCCCCGGCCCGCCCGGCAGGTCCCGCTGTTTCCCACGACGGACGACACCTGCGGTAGCAGCTTCGCCCATCCCGGATCGCTGTCGCTGCTCGTCCTCCGGGAGAGCTCGATCTGTCCCCCAGCCAAGAAGCCGGGATCCTTTTGGGGGACTACTCCTCTTCCCCGTCGCCAGGCTTCAGATTCTTAAACAGATCCTTGATTTCGCGCACTGCGTCTTTCCCCGCCTGCTCCAGAGCCTCCATATCCTTTTCCGCCACGCCCAGAACCCCCTCGGCCCCTGCCACGTCGCCTTTCAATGCCTTCTGAAGCACCGAGACGGCCTGGAGATTCTTGAATCGCCATTCGATCGCACCCACCGGACCGCTCCCCTCAATCTCCAAAACCTTGCCGACTGGGGTCGTCACGTCACCCAACAGCCCAGCCAGATTCGCCGATGCCTTGAAATCCGTTTCCTGGGTCGCCAGCGCCAAGTTGCCCTGTCCCTTCACGGTCACCGCCGAGACGTCCACGATCATGTCGTCGGCCCGCAAAATCCCATCACTGATGTCGAAACTCGCCCGGAGCTGGTCTCCCTGCCGCTTCGTCCCGATCGAAGCCACCTGCCCGATCTTGTCCAGGAGCGAACCGACGATAGGGAGCTTCAGAAAGGCCCCGTCGATGATTTGAATCGATCCCTGCCCGTTCAGCGCCGAAACCTCCTTGCCGCCATTCCCCTCGAATCGCGCAGTCAACAACCCGGGCTGAGCTCCGTCCCCGAGATCGTTCGCCAATTCCACCAGCGCGATGTCTTCCAGCACGGCGTTCACGGTCCAGGGCATGCTCGAATCAAAAGGCCGCGCCGAAGCCGTTCCCGCCAACCGGCCTCCCGCACCCTGCGCCGCGATCTCGCTCACGGTGAGAAGCCCGTCCTTCAGCGCCCACGCCGCACGCCCCTCCGAAATCCGGATGGGTTTCAGATCGTTGTCATCCGGATCCCAAACCACATTCACGCCGCTGAGGGATCCTCCCAACGCCGACTTTGACGGATCCGAGGCATCCCATCGCCCTGAACCGGCCAGCTTCGGCACCGTTTCGACCGTCAACTGCTTCAGCACCCCCTGCACCTCTCCCTGCGGCACATCCTGCAGGATCGCCACGAGGTCGAGCGTCGATTCAAAGCTTTCGATCATCACGCTTTTGGCGTCGCGATCCCAGGCGCCCACCAACGTCACCGCACCGCGCCCATCCCCGATTTCCACGCCCGGAAGCTCCACCGAACCGTCTTCTGAAATCACCGCCGAAACACTTCCCGTCAGGTCGCTGGCCTGACTCGGAAACGCCTTCGTCTCCATCTCCAAATCGAGCCTCTGCTCCGATTCGTCGCTCAGATTCCCCGTGAGCCGCGCCTGAACCTCCGATCCAAACCCGGCGTCCCGGTAGAATTTCAGCGCCTCAGCCGCCTCCCGCATCGGCCCAAAATCGATCACCGACTCCACCACTTCCGGCTCCTCAGGTTCTTCCTCCGCGGCCGGATCCTTCGCCGGCGCCTCCTCTTCTTCCACAGGCAGCACCAAATCGGCGGCCAAATCCCAGCCAATCCCCTGGAAAGGCCCCGCCAAACTCGCGTTCAATGTTCCCGGCTCGAAGCTCAGCTCGAAATCCAGCGGTTCCACCACCAGATCACTCGCTTCCCCCGGCTCTTCCGGATCGGGAAAAACCGTCAGCTTGGCCGCTTCCGCATGCACATCCACCTCAGCCCGCCCCGTCCGCAGCGCACGCGCCGGAAAATGAATGCGGACATTGCTCAAATTCGCCTCCTTCAGCGTCTTCTCCGCATCCCGGAACACACTCACATCCTCCAATTGGAGCCCCTTGGCCCAGGAAAACCCGGTGGTTTGGTAGGTGATGAAGATCCCCTGCTCAGCCAACAACCCGTCCAGTCGCTCCTGTGCCAACTGGAAGAGCCGGTCCCGGTTCATGAAGACCACCCCGGAAACGAGGAGCACCAAACCAACGATAGATAGCAGGGCCGTGACGGCCAGTTTTTTCAATTTCATGGTCCGCACCCACTCTAACGCGTTTCCCACGGGCCTCCATTAAAAACGCCCAAAACCAGCAACCATGAACCACGTCAGTCCTTCGAAGACTTCGGATCCAGCGCGTCCCGCAGCCCGTCCCCCAGAAAGTTCAGGCAGAACAGCGTCATACTGAAAAAGAGCGCCGGGAAAAACAGCAGCCACGGCTCGCTCTGCATTTGGTCGCTCCCCTCCTTGATCAAGGTTCCCCACGAGCTGTCCGGCGGCTGAATCCCCAGCCCCAGGAAACTCAAAACCGCCTCCAACCGCATCACCGCCGGAACGGTCAGCGTCGTGTAGACAATCACCGGTCCCAGAACGTTCGGCACCAGGTGACGCAGCATGATATACCACGACGGAAATCCCAGCGACACCGCCGCTTCCACGAACTCCTGCTCCTTCAGCGTCAGCACCTGACTCCGCACGATCCGCGCCATCGTCAGCCACTCCACGCAGCCGATCGCCAGAAACAACAACCAGATCTCGTTCTCGAAATACCGCCCGAAAAAGGTCGCCAAAATGATGACGATGATCGTGAACGGCAGCGAATACAAAACGTCCACCACCCGCATCATGAAGGCCTCCACCCGGCCCCCCAAATACCCCGCCACCGTCCCATACACGATCCCGATCGTCACCGAAACCAGCGTCGCCACGAAGCCCACCGCCAGCGATATCCGTCCCCCGTGCAGAATTCGGGAAAAAATGTCCCGCCCCAGGCGATCGCTCCCCATGACGTAGCCCTCACCCGGTGGCTGGGAACGAAGATCCAGATGCGTTTTCAGCGGATCCACCCGGTAAATCCACGGCCCCAGGAAACACATGACCGTCACCACGCCGAACACGATCAAGCACACCATCGCCAGCCGGTTCTTCTTCAGTCGCGCCCAAGCGTCTTCCCAGAGCGAGGTTCCCCGCTCGAGATCCGTCTCGCCCGTCAGCGGCGGCTGCCATGGCCAACGTAAATCCCTGAGCTTCATGCCGCCCCCTCCGGTTCGCCACCCATCCGCAGCCGCGGGTTCAGCGCCACCACCGCCACGTCCACAAGGAAATTCATCAGCAGAATCAGCGCCCCATAGGTCAGCACCGCTCCCATGATCACCGGGTCGTCGCGGTTCGTCACCGCATTGATGAACACCCGGCCCAGCCCGGGAAGATCGAACACAGTCTCCACCACGAACGATCCCCCGATCAACCCCGCGATCGCTGGTCCCATGAAGGTCACCGAAGGAAGCAGCCCGCCCTTCAGCGTGTGAACCGCCAACACCCGCCACTCGGGCAGTCCCTTCGCCCGCGCCGTCCGCACGAAGTCCTGCGAGAGCACCTCCAGCATGCCCCCCCGCGTCAGTCGCGCGAAATACCCCGTGTAAAACAGCCCCAGCGTGACCGATGGCAGCACCCAGTCCATCGCCGGTTCATACCAGCCCGTGGCGTTTAGCCAGTTCCAACGAATCCCGAACCACTCCGACAGCAGCGGTCCCGTCACAAAAGTCGGCAGACAAATCCCCACCAGAGCCAGCGACATCAGCGCATAGTCCACCACCGTGTTCTTCCGCGCCGCCGCCATCACCCCGAGCGGAATCCCCACCAGCACCGCGATCACCAACCCGCCCAGCCCGATGGCCATCGACACCGGAAAACTCTCGGCGATCAGCTCGTTCACCGTCCGCCCGTGGTTGGTGAAGGAATACCCTCCGTCCCAGGCGATGAAGAAGTTGTAGAAATACTTGCCCAGCTGAAGCGGCCACGGCTTGTCCAGCCAGTAGTAAGCCTCAATCTGCTCGATAATGTGCGGCGGAATGATTTTCTCGTCCTGAAACGCGCTCCCCGGCGCCAGACGCATCAGAAAAAACGTGATCGCCATGATGCACACCAGCACGATGAGCGATTGAACCAGGCGATTGAGCAGAAAACGCAGCATGTTACCCGTCAGCGACGACTTTGGGGGTCAAGCCGAATGAATTTGTAGTCCCGCTTATCCAGCAGCAGCGGGTCCCAGTTACTAACTGCCGGGTGCTTCAGATAAACCCGCGTATACCAGTAAATCGGAATCACCGGCAGCTCCCTCAGCACGATCTCCTCCGCTTCCGCCAGCTTGGCGTGCCGGGCCTCCGCCGTCGGCGCAAAGGCAGCTTCCCGCATCAGCCGGTCATAATCCGGGTGCGCCCACCCCGTGTTATTGTTGCTGTCGCCGTCCCGCCACATGTAGAGAAACGACGTCGGATCGAGGTAATCCGCGATCCATCCCGACCGGCAGATGTCGTAGTCCATGTTGTAAACCGTCTCCTGAAAGACCTTCCATTCCTGGTTGTCGATCGAAATCGAGTCGATCCCCAGCTCCCGCTTCCACATGTCCTGCACCGCCTCGGCCACGGCCCGGTGCGCTTCGGAAGTGTTGATCAGCAGATCAAGCCTCGGGAATCCCGCGCCATCCGGATACCCCGCCTCGGCCAGCAACTCGCGCGCCCGTTCAGGATCGAAACCCATCCGCCGCGGCGGCTCATACCCACCCTCTGACGGTGGAGTAAACGCAAAAGCCGGCGTCTGCCCCCCCATCGTGATGTTCTCGACGATCGCCCGCTGGTCCACGCAATAGGCCAGCGCCGCCCGGACCCGCCAGTCGTTCAGCGGCTCTCGCTCGGTGTTGAACCGGTAAAAATAGGTCCCAAAATACGGCTCCCGGCGGATGAGGTCCGGCTTCTCTTTCGAATACTTCTCGATCAGGTTGGGCGGCGTCACGTAGGTGATGTGAATCAACCCGTCGCGAAAGGCCCGCTCCTCCGAAAATTGCTCGAAGGGCAAAAACCAGATCTCCTTCAGCTTCACCCGCTCCGCGTCCCAGTAGTGCGGATTCGGCTCGACCACCACCGAGTGGTTGATGCGCCAGGACTTGAGCTGGAAAGGCCCGTTCCCCACGTGATTCCCCGGCCGCTGCCAGGCCGTGAAACGGTCCGTCATGCCCCCGAACTTCTCGATCGTCGGCCGGTGCACCGGCAGCCAGGTGCTGTGCTTCACGATCTTCGGCAGATACGCCACCGGCTTCTCCAGCGTCAGCCGCAAAATCCAGTCGCCCTCGGTTCGCACCCCAACCTCTCCAAAATCATCGATCTCCCCCGTGTTGAAGGCCCGCGCGTTCACCAGAACATACAACATCGAGGCATAGGGCGAGCCCAACCCCGGCGACAGAATCCGCTCAAACGCATAGGCAAAATCACCCGCCGTCACCGGATCCCCGTTCGACCACCTGGCGTCCGGTCGAAGAAAAAACGCCCACTCGGTGTGATCTTCGTTCGACTCCCACCGCTCCGCCACTCCCGGTAAATCGGCGTTGTCCTCGCTGGGATGGTAGCTCACCAAGCCCTCGAAGAGCGCAATCATGAGGTTGCTGTCCCCCACGCTCTGCACCAACTGCGGGTCCAACGTCTTCGGCTCGGCCCCGTTCCCTAGCAGCAAAACGCCTTCCTCCGCCGCCCGGTCGGCCCGGTCCTGCCGTCCGCAACCCGCCAACGCCACGGCACATCCCAGCACCACGATCACCCATCCGATTCTCACCAACTCTACCCTCCGGAGATTCGAGTCGGGTTCAATCCGGAAAATCCCGGTTGAAGGGGATCGCGTTCCACTCAAAGCTTGCCAGTTCCTGTCCGGTCCGACGTCGAAGCTTCCGATCATGCGCGACTATTTCATCCGCCGATTCCTCCTCATCTTTCCCACGCTCCTCGGTGTCACGCTGATCGTTTTCCTCATCACGCGCTTCGTGCCCGGCGGCCCCCTGGAACAGGCCCTAGCCCAGGCGCGCGCCGCTGGGGTCGGCGGAGGAGGTGGGCTCGGCGAGGAAATGGCACTCTCCCAGGATCAACTCCAGCAGCTCAAAGAGCAGTTCGGGTTCGATAAACCCGCCATCATCGCTTACTTCCACTGGCTCGGTAACGTCCTCCGCGGAAACCTCGGCGATTCCTTCATCTACTTCGAACCCGTTACCCAGGTCATCGCTCAGCGCCTTCCAGTCTCCCTCTATTTCGGCATCATCACCCTCATCATCACCTACTCCACCTGCATCCCCCTTGGCATCCTCAAGGCCATCCGACACCTCTCCCCCCTCGACAACGCCACGTCGATCCTCGTTTTCACCGGCTACGCCATCCCAGGCTACGTCCTCGGCGTCATGCTGCTTTACCTTTTCTCTTTCCAGTTCGGTTGGTTCCCAAACAGCGGGTTCACCAGCATCGATTTCGCGGACGAGAGCTTCTTCGGCAAAATCGGCGACCTCTTCGCACACACGTTCCTCCCCTTGGTCTGCTACCTCGTCAGCAGCTTCGCCTTCGTGACGTTCATCATGAAGAATCACCTGCTCGATAATCTCGCCGCCGACTACGTCCGCACCGCCGTCGCCAAGGGTGTCCCCTTCAACGTCGCCGTCCGGACGCATGCCCTGCGGAACTCCCTGATCCCGATCGCCACGAATCTCGGCCAACAGGTCTCCACCCTCATCGGAGGTTCCTTCCTCATCGAAACCATCTTCGACATCGACGGCCTCGGTCTCCTGGGGTTCAAATCCGCCATCGACCGCGATTACCCCGTCGTCATGGGCATCGTCCTCCTCGTCGCCGCCCTCATGATGATCGGAAACATTCTCTCCGATCTCCTCGTGGCTCTCGTCGATCCTCGCGTCCGGTTCCAGTAAACCCAGTCTCAACTCTCAAATCAACATCTCCGCCCTCCAGTCCCAGCTTCGACAGCGGATCCCATCCCGGGATTCCCTCCGCCGGGGTCTGGAAACGGCCAAGTCCTGGCCTCGCTGGAAACAGATCTCGGCTCTCGCCCTCGCCTTCCTCGCCCTCGCTTTCTTCCTTCACGAAATCCTCAGTCCCTGGTGGTTCACCCCCCGCCAACTCGGCCGGTTCCTCCTCAAAGCCTCCACCCTCGCCGCGTTCTGGTTCCTCGCCTTCCGCTGGAAACCTCACCCACTCACGCTACGGAAACTCCAGCGCTTCCGCGCCATCAAACGAGGCTATTACTCCTTCCTGATCCTCGTTTTCCTCCTCTTCCTCACGTTCCTCGGCCCCCTGCTTGTCGGAAACCGGGCGCTGATCGTCAAATACGAGGGCCAACTCTACTTCCCCACCTACGCCGCCTATTTCCCAGGCTCCACCTTCGGCCTCGACTACGAACACGAGACCAACTACCGCGAACTCCAGGCCCGGTTCCGGAAAGAAAATGCAGGAAACTGGGCGCTGCTCCCCTTCGTGCCCTACAACGCGCGCGAACTCGATTTCTCCCACGGCCAGCGCAATCCCATCGCCCCAAATCTCGAGCTCCGCCACTTCCTCGGCACCGACAAAGCTGGCCGCGACGTCCTCGCCCGCCTCTTCTACGGATACCAGATCGCCATGCTCTTCGTGCTCGCCTACATCGCGCTCATCTACCTCATCGGCGTCGCCACCGGGTGCGCCATGGGATTCTTCGGCGGCAAGATCGATCTGTTCGGCCAGCGCATCATCGAAATCTGGTCCAGCATCCCTTTCCTCTACATGGTCATCATTTCCGTCTCACTCATCCCCAGCGGCGTCGGCGCCGCCACCCGCATCCTCATCCTCCTGCTGGTGATGGTGCTCTTCTCCTGGACCGGCATCACCTACTACATGCGCACCATCACATACAAAGAGAAGACACGCGACTTCATCGCCGCTGCCCGCGTCCAGGGCGCTTCCACCAATCGCGTCATCTTTCAGCACATCGTCCCGAACACTGTCTCCACCATCGTCACCTTCCTGCCCTTCCTTCTCGCCGGTGGCATCAGCTCCATCACCGCTTTGGACTACCTCGGATTCGGCCTCCCTCACGGCACGCCCAGTTGGGGCGACCTGCTCCGTCAGGGCACCAGCAACATGCAGGCACCCTGGATCCTGTATTCGGCCTTCTTCGCCATGGTGGTCATCCTCACCCTCGTGACCTTTGTCGGAGAAGCCATCCGCGATGCCTACGACCCCAAAAAGTTCACCCTCTATCGTTAAACCATGACCCTACGTCCCCACCACCTCCTCCTCGCCGCCCTTCCGGCCGCCCTCATCCTATCGGGCTGCGGCTCCAAAGAAGCCCCCACGGAAGTCAGCTGGTCGCCCACCCCCGAACAAGTCGCTGCCTTCAAAACCAAGGTCCGCGAATACTGGGAAGCGAACCCCGACTTCTTCATCTTCAAATCCCCGGATGAGCTCCCCGAAGGTCTCGACTGGCAAAACGGCGCCGGTCAGGAAGAACTCGGCTCTCCCGAAGCCAAAAAGGGCGGCACCTTCAACTTCTACGTCGCTGACTTCCCCCGGACCTTCCGCACCGTTGGCCCGGACGCCAGTGGTAGTTTCCGTAGCTACATCCTCGACAACAACGCCGGCACCTTGACCAAGGGCCACCCCAACTCCGGCGGACGCATCCCTTGCCTCGCCACCGAATGGGCCATCGATCCCGATGGAAAAACCGTCTACTACAAGCTCGATCCGCGCGCCACCTTCTCCGACGGCGAACCCGTCACGGCCGACGACTACCTCTTCCTCTTCTACTTCATGCGCAGCCCGCACATCCAGGCCCCATGGTACAACGACTATTTCACAAAAAAATACGATCGCATCATCCGCTACGACGACCACACCATCGCTCTCACGTTTTCCGAGGCCAAACCCGATGTCGTCTATCGCACTTCCCTGAACCCTTACCCCATGCACTTCTTCGCCGAGTTCGACGAGGATTATCTCAAGACTTACAACTACCGCTTCGCCCCCACCACCGGCCCCTATGAAATCCGCGACGACGGCGTCCGAAAAGGCCGCTCCGTCACGTTGACCAGAGTCGATGACTGGTTCCTGGCCGACGATGTGCATTACCGCTATCGCTACAATGTCGACGCCATTCATCTCCGCGTCATTCGCGACCCCAGCAAGACGTTCGAGGTCTTCAAGGCCGGCGAAATCGACATCCACGGGCTGAGCCTTCCCGAAATGTGGTATCAGAAATTGCCCGACGACGATCCTCTGGTGCAGGATGGTTATGTTGAGAAAATCACTTTCTACAACAATATCCCGGGCCCGAGCTGGGCGCTCCGCCTCAACCGCTCCCGCGCTCCGCTAGACAATCAGGACATCCGCTTGGGGGTAAACTACGCCATGAATTGGCAGCTCGTCATCGACGAAGTCTTCTACGGCGATTTCGAACGCATGAACGGCCAAGCTGAGGGCTATGGAGAGTTTTGGGATCCCTCCATCAAGGCCCGCGGCTTTGACCCGGCCAAGGCCAAGGAATATTTCGCCAAAGCCGGCTACTCCGAAACCGGCCCGGACGGGATTCTCGTCAACGGCCAGGGACAGCGCCTCCAAATCACCGTCACGACCGGATACAAGCGTCTCGAGGAAGTTCTGACGGTCCTCCAACAAGAAGCCCGCAAAGCCGGTCTCGCCCTCGACGTCGAGATCATCGAGCAAACCGCCGCTTGGAAGAAGGCCGACGAGAAGAAGCACCAGATCGCCCTCTCGGCGCTCAACCGCTCCGTCGAAATGTATCCGCGTTATTGGGAGATGTATCACAGCTACCACGCCCTCAACGAGGACGGCTCCATCAAACCCAATACCAACAACGATACCCAAACCGCCATCCCCGAACTCGACGAACTCATCGATCAATACCGGTTCTCGTCCGATAAGCAGGAGATGGTCCGGCTCTCCAAGGAAATCAGTCAAATCCTCTACGAGGACGCCGCTTGGATCCCCGGATGGCGCATGCCCTATTACCGTGTCGGAAAATGGCGTTGGCTCCGCTACCCGCCCGAAACCTTCGATTACAAGATCTCACGCGACTACTATGAATACCATTCTTTTTGGATCGATGAAGCGATGAAGGAAGAGACGCTCACCGCCCAGAAGGCGGGCCAGACCTTCGACCCGGTCATCAAGGAATACACCAAGTTCAAGTAGACCGCCGCCCGCCCTCTCACCGATGCCCCTCCTCGACGTTCAGGATCTCGTCACCGCTTTCGACACCGCCGAAGCCGGGCGGCTCGTGGCCGTCGATGGTGTCTCGTTCTCCGTCGAGCAGGGCCGGACCCTGGGCATCGTCGGCGAGTCCGGGTGTGGAAAGAGCGTCTCAGCCTTTTCCATCATGCGGCTTCTACCGCAGCCGATGGGACAAATCGTCGAGGGAAACATCGTCTTCGATGGAGAAGACCTCACCGCCTTCGACACCGAGCGCATGCACCGGCTCCGCGGCCGGAAGATCAGCATGATCTTCCAGGAACCCATGACCGCGCTCAATCCCGTCCAGAAAATCGGCCACCAGGTCGGTGAGGTGTTCCAAGTTCACGAACCCATCACCGACGAGGAAGCCCGGCGCCGGGCCATTGAGAAGCTCGCCCAGGTCGGCATCCCCTCGCCCGAGATTCGCGTCGACGAATACCCTCACCAGCTTTCCGGCGGCATGCGGCAGCGCGTGGTCATCGCCATGGCTTTGGCGCTCGAACCAAAGCTCGTCATCGCCGACGAACCCACCACCGCCCTCGACGTGACGGTTCAAGCCCAGATCCTCCAACTCATGAAGGATCTCCAAAACGACATGGGAATGGCCATCATCCTCATCACCCACGACCTCGGCGTCATCGCCGAAACCTGTGACGACGTGGTCGTCATGTACGCCGGCCGCGTCGTCGAGCGCGCTCCCGTGCGCGAACTTTTCGCCAATCCCCGGCACGCCTACACCCAGGGGCTCATCAGTTCCATCCCCAGGCTCGATCATCCCCGAAAAACGCGCTTGCCAACGATCAAGGGAAACGTCCCCCCGCTCAGCGATCTCCCGCCCGGTTGCCGGTTTGCCTCCCGCAGTCCCTACGAACACACTGAGGCCGATCGCCAAACCCGCCCGCCCATGGTCGAAGCCGCGCCCGGTCACTGGGTCGAAGCCTGCCCCAAATGCTATCGCCCCGCATGACGGCCCCCACCCAACCACTGCTCGAGGTCCGCGACCTCCGGATGGAGTTCCCCGTCAAAGGCGGCCTCTTCCTCCGTCCCGTCGACTCCTGCAAAGCCGTCGACGGCGTTTCCTTCACCATCGGGCAGGGCGAAACCCTCGGTCTCGTCGGAGAATCCGGCTGCGGCAAATCGACGCTCGGGAAGTGCATTGTCCGCCTCCTCGAACCCACCAGCGGGTCCATCCATTTCCGCCATCAGAACGGCGGCGGATCACCAGAACTCACTGACCTGTCCCACCTCAGCGGTCGCGAACTCCTTCCCTATCGCCGGGACATGCAGATGATCTTTCAGGATCCCGCCGAATCCCTGAATCCCCGGATGAATGTCGGCTCCATCCTCGAGGAAGCCTTCGTCATCCATCGCATCGGAACGCAGGAAGAACGGCAGGCCAAAATCCGCGACCTCCTCGATAAGGTCGGGCTCGCCCCGGGGATGGTGGATCGCTTTCCCTTCGAATTCTCCGGTGGCCAGCGTCAGCGCATCGGCATCGCCCGGGCCCTCACCCTCGAACCTCGGCTCATCGTCTGCGACGAACCGGTTTCCGCCCTCGACGTCTCCGTTCAAAGTCAGGTCCTCAACCTCATGCTCGACCTCCAGGAGGAGTTCCACCTCTCCTACCTGTTCATCGCCCACGATCTCTCCGTCGTCCGTCACGTCTCGGACCGCGTGGCCGTGATGTATCTCGGTAAACTCGTGGAACTCGCCGATGCCGATGCGATCTACCGAAACCCCCAGCACGCCTACACGAAAGCGCTGATCAACGCCATCCCAGTCCCGGATCCCACCGCCGAACGCGTCCACGAACCCCTCCCCGGCGACGTCCCCTCCCCCATCGATCCACCCGAGGGCTGCGCTTTCGGCCATCGCGTCAGCCATCCGAAGTGGCCAAAAAGCGTCGGCGTCGAATTGGCCTTCAAAGAAATCGCGCCCGGTCACTCGGTCCAAGCCTGCCCCTGCTGCACCGATCATTTTCCCGGAGCCTAAGAACTTCCATTGGGCCGCATCGCCGACACCCCTTGACTCCGCCCCTGCCCCGGCGAGCATGCCGTTAACCTCTCTTAACGAATCTCCCCATGCTCCTCCGTCGTCCCCTTCTCACATCGACCATCGCCTCCGTCGTTTTGATCGGCGTCGCCTTCACGGCTCAAAAATCCTTCGCGGTGCTTCTGTTCGACAACGGCTCCTCAAACACCGTCGACTTTGCCGTGAACGACTTCATTAACGTCTTCGACGGGCCCGGCTTCACGACCACCACCGTGATCTTCAATGCCGGCGCAGTGATCACAGGCACCGATCCCTTCGACAGCTCTCTTGTTGCCGCAGAGAACTCCTTTATCGAGATCAATGGCGGCTCCTTCGCGAACGACGTGACCATCATCGATGACGCCGGGCTGATCATGTCGGGCGGCGTGATCAATGACGATCTTTTCGCCGTCGGCGCTGCCAGCGTCACCGTTTCCTCTGGCACGATCGCTGACGACATCACCGCCCTTGGTTTTAGCAATGTCCTGCTCACCGGAGGAAGCTTCGGAGAGGATATCGAAGTGGATGGCGCGACCATCACCATCACTGGCGGTCAGGTTGCGGCAAATGGCGTCGGATCGCTCGACACGGGTTTCGGCACTGACGGTGGTGGCCTCATCCGGTTGGTGGGCACGTCCTTCGTCGTCAACGGCAGCCCTGCCTCCTCAGGCCTCCTCACCGATGTGACCGGGACGATCTCAATGACCGTCAACGGCGCCCTGCTGCTTCTCCTGCTTCGACGAGCTCGCCCCGCCTCCCGCCTCCCGCCTCCCGCCTCCCGCCTCCACCAACACC
>CAZCRA010000066.1:0-19468 GCA_964500945.1 uncultured Verrucomicrobiales bacterium
GGCTCGAAGCCGGCGCCTCCGCCGTGATCGTGACCAGCCACCTCTTCGATGGCGACCGCTTCTGCCTCGACCGCCTCGAGCACCTCAGCCGGCAACTCGGAGCCGAAAACCTCGTCGTCGACCTCAGCTGCAGGCGACGCGACTCGGCTTGGTTCGTCGCCACCAATCGTTGGCAGACCGTCACCTCCTTCGCCGTCACGCCCGAGAACCTCGACGCCGTCGCGCCCCACTGTGCCGAACTTCTCGTCCACGCGGCCGACGTTGAAGGCCGTTGCCAGGGCATCGACGAGGAACTGGTCCAGCTCCTCGGCGGTTGGCGGAAGCGGCCCGTCACCTACGCCGGCGGGGCTCGTTCCCTCGAGGACCTCAGGCTCGTTGACGACCTGAGTCACGGCCACGTCGACCTCACGATCGGCAGCGCCCTCGACCTCTTCGGCGGGACCGGCGCCCGCTATGAAGACTGCGTCGCCTGGAATCAACGATGACGTCGAAACGCCGCCTGCATCGTCTCCCGCTCCGCGAAAATGAAGTGGTGACACTTCAGAGGCTGGGGGGGGTGATGCGGGGGGGGAGGAAGGTCCGAATTGGGCGCTTTGCTCTGCCTTTGGCAGCCTACGTCCGCTTCGCTCCCAATTCTCACGAATCCGGCTCTCAACGAAATTCCTACCCATCCCCGAACCGTCCGCCAGCCCTACGCTAGAATATCCTTCACCACCCGCCCATACACGTCCGTCAGCCGGAAATCCCGCCCGGCATACCGGTAGGTCAGCTGCTCGTGGTCCAACCCCAGTAGATGCAGGATCGTGGCGTGCCAGTCGTGGATGTGGACCTTTCCTTCCACCGCCTCGTAGCCGTGCTCATCCGTGGCACCGTAGCGCAGCCCTCCACGCACGCCGCCTCCCGCCATCCACGTCGTGTAGCCCCTATGGTTGTGGTCGCGCCCGTCCCCATTCTGCGCGTGAGGCGTCCGTCCAAACTCGCCCGCCCAGATGATAAGCGTGTCATCGAGCAAATTGCGCTGCTTCAAATCGGCGATCAATCCCGCGATCGGCAGATCCGTCTCCCCACAGCGCGCTTCCATGTCGTTCCTCAAATTCCGGTGATGGTCCCAGTTCCCATGCGAGATCTCGACGAAGCGCACGCCGGCCTCGACGAACCGCCGCGCGAGCAAACACTGGCGCCCGAACGAATCCGTCGCCCCATCGCCGATCCCATACATCGCCAGCGTCTCGGGTTTCTCCACGGAAACGTCCATCAGGTCAGGCATCGCATCCTGCATCCGGAAGGCCAGCTCGAAGGACTCGATCACCCCCTCCACCTCCGGCTGGTGCACGTCTCGCGTGAGCTTGTCCCGGTTCAAATCCTGCACCAGGTCCAGCTGAATCCGCTGCAGGTCCCGGTCCAAACGCGAATTCTCAATGTTCGGCACCTTGGGCTCGTCCTGTTGACGGAAAAATCGCGCCCGTCGCTGATCCGCCCCGATTTGCGTCCCTTGATAAATAGCGGGCAGAAACGACGACCCATAATTCTGCGAGCCTCCAGTCCCAACTGGGGGATTCAAGGCGATGAAACCCGGTAAGCTGGCGTTTTCCGTGCCGAGCCCATACAGCGTCCACGCCCCCAGCGCGGGCCGGACGAACTGAAAATTCCCGGTGTGCATCTGAATGAACGCCTGCGGATGGTTCGGCTGATCCGTGTGCATCGAGTTGATCAGACAAAGCTCGTCGGCCTGCTTCGCTAAATGCGGAAAAAGCGAGGAAATCGGGAGCCCGCTCTCCCCATGCGGTTTGAACTCCCACGGCGATCCCAGCAACGTCCCGCCTCGCCGCGCGCCATAGCTCGAGGTTTTCCCGTTGTCCGTCGTGAGCCCCGGTTTGTAGTCGAACGTGTCGACGTGCGACGGCGCCCCGCGCATCGCCATGAAGATGACCCGCTTGGCGCGAGGAATGAAATGTGGCCGTTTCGGCGCCAGCGGGTTCTCCGCGCGCGCCTGCTCGGCGGCCATGGCCGCAAAGGCCAGATAACCGAATCCACTGCCGAGCGACTTGAGCGCGTCGCGCCGGGAGGCCGAAGGTTGGGCAAAGGTGATCATGATCGGGATGGGTTTGGATTGGTCGTCAGATGAGGGTTGAGTCAGTTCAGGTATCGAAATTCAGCGCTTGAGAAGAGGGCCTGACAAAAGGCCGTCATCGCCAGTCGCTCCGCTTCCTCACGGCTCTCGGTTTTGCGCCCGGCTGCGGGCATGAACCGGCCGAAAAACCGGATGCAGCTCTCGATTTCCTCGTCGGTCGGAAGCCGTCCATAGGTCCGGAGAAAGGCGTAGCGAACGCGCTGGCGAGGCGTTTCAAAGCGCTCCATGAGCATCCGCCCGAACGCCTCCGCTTGGGCCGCCACCGTGTCGTTGTTCATCAGGTAGAGCGCCTGGGACGGAACGTTCGTCGTCTCGCGGACACCCATCACCATGCTCGGTTCGGCGAAGTCGAACAGCGATAGCGATTCCGGCACCAGATCCCGGACGATCGGCAGGTAAACCGAACGGTGACGGCTTGGCGGCTGAAGCTGGCTGGCCCCGACGCGAACACCGACGTTCGTGTCGCCCACTCGCGCCACTGGAGACCCCAAGGGCCTCGCCCTATCGAGCAGCCCACTCGCCGAGAGCATGGCGTCGCGGATCGCTTCAGCCTCCAGACGCCGCGTGTTTGCCCGCCACAAAAACTGGTTGTCGGGATCCTCGACGTAATTCGACGAGTCGAAGGTCGCTGACAACCGGTAGGTCTGCGAGTGCACGATCTCCCGGATCAACGCCTTCACCGACCAGCCCTGCTCCACGAAGCTCAGCGCCAGATGATCCAGCAGTTCCGGATGCGTCGGAACCTGACCGGTCGCGCCAAAATTGTCCAACGTGCCGACCAGCCCCTTGCCAAACAGGTGCGCCCAAATCCGGTTCGCCATCACCCGGGCCGTCAGAGGATGCCGCGGCGAAGCCACCCACTGCGCCAACTCCAACCGCCCGCTCGAATCCCGCGGAATCTCCGGCGTTTCGGGGTGATCGAGAACCTGGACGAACCCCCGCGGCACCACCGGTCCGGGCTTGTCCACCTCGCCCCGGCCCAACAACCGCGCATCCCGCGGACGGAAAGCTTCCTGCACGCCCATCGCCAGCGTATGCGGCGTCCCGTCCTCCGACACACCGTTCAGCTGCGCTTTCAAGTTGCTCAGCCGGGCGGTCGCCCGCAGCACCTGACGCTGCAGGTCGCCGTTGTCGTTCGAAGCCCCACCGGCACCTGGTTCCATCGCCATGTTGCTCCGCTGAGCAAACCGGGCCTGAAAAGCCTCACGGCGAAGCTCGGCCAGCCCCGTCTCGGCCTCTTCAATTTGACGCTTCAACTGCGCCACACGTTCCGGACTCAAGCCGCTGCGCGCGTGCTGCTCATCTTCGAGCGGAAGCCGGATCAACTCCGTGGCACGCCGGTTCTGCACGCCACTCACCGTACCGAAATAGGTCTCGGTGCTCAGAAATATCCCGGCCATGGCGTAGTAGTCCGCCGCCGGAATGGGATCGAATTTGTGGTCGTGACAGCGGGCGCAGGCCACCGTCAGTCCCAGCATCGACTGCGTCAGCGTGTCGATTTGCTCATCGACGAGGTCCATCTGAAACAACAGAGGATTCCGCTGCGGCAGCGATTTCGGGCCCAGCGCGAGGAACCCGGTCGCGATGAGATTCTCCTGCCACTGCGAATCGCTCTTCACGGGCAGCAGATCACCGGCGATCTGCTCCATCAGGAACCGGTCGTAGGGCTTGTCCTCGTTGAACGCGTCGATCACGTAGTCCCGGTAGCGCCAGGCATGGGGAAAAGTCGCATTCGACTCCTTCCCGCTCGATTCCGCATACCTCGCCACATCCAGCCAGTGGCGGCCCCAGCGCTCGCCGAACTGCGGCCGGTCCAGCAGGTCTTCCACGGCCAGCGCATACGCCTCCTCCGGGGTCTCCTGCCAAGCCTTGATGAAGGCCACCACTTCCTCCGGCGTTGGAGGAAGCCCGGTCAAATCGAAAGTCAGCCGCCTTAGCAGCGTCGCGGGATCCGCCGCCGGCGCCGGCTCCAATCCCTCGGCCTCCAACTTCGCCAACGCGAAACGGTCGATGTCCGAACCCATCCATTCCTCGCTTCCCACCTCCGGAGGATTCGGCAAAACCGGCTCCTGAAAGGCCCAGAAGTTCCGCCCTTCCTCAATATCGATCTCTCCCCGGGGCTCCATCCCTTCGCCGTCTCGTGGGTCGGGCGCTCCCATCAAGATCCAGCGACGGAAATCCTCGACGACGTCGGCTGGCAACTTTCCGTCCGGCGGCATCTCGTAGTCCGGGTCCTCGTAACTCACCGCCGTCCACAACAGACTGCCGTGCAGATCGCCGGGAACGACCGCCGGTCCGGTGTCGCCTCCCTGTTGCAGCGCGCCGCGGGAATCGACCACCAATCCGCCCTTCTTCTTGTCCGCGCTGGTGGAGTGACATTCGTAGCAGCTCTCGATCAGCACCGGCCGGATTTTCGCCTCGAAGAAGGCGGTCTGCTCCGGCGTCAGACCGGAACCCGAAGCGTGCGTGGGCAAGGCGATGAAGCCGAGGAAGCAGGCCGTTGGAACCAGGGCTCCGGTGGCGAGGCCCCTTGATGTCGTGCGGTTCATGACCGATTCAAACGCCAACAACCCGCCACGGTTTCAATTTTCCGTGCGATCCGCCGACGAAATCCTCGTTCAGCTGCCCAAAAATAGCGACTCATTGAGACATAAGGTGCATTGACAACCCACGCGCGAAACCGGTAGCCTCCCCGGTGACGGCTCCAAGGGCACGAGGCGCTCCTCCGCGCGTCGACCTCGCCTGAAACTCCAACCCTTCGACGAGCTTTGTATTCGAACGAACCCCTCATCCTCGATCTCCTCACCGATAACGGGATCCTCACCGAGGACGGCCTCCAGAAGGCCAGCCAACATCGCAAAACCCAGGAATCCACCCTGGAAACCCTGATCCGGATCAATCAGGTCGGCGAAGACGACATCGTCAAAACCCTCGCCGTCGCCTCAAACATGGATCCGGTCGATCTCAGCCAGATCCATGTCGACGAATCGGTCCAGTCCCTCGTGCAGCCCTCCGACTGCGTCCGATACAACATGGTGCCCCTTTCCTTCGATGGCTACACCCTGACCATCGCCGTCGGAGACCCCCTCAACATGGAAACTCAGGACAGCCTCCAGCACGTCCTGCCCTATCCTGCCCAGTTCGTCTGCGCCGCCCCCTCCCAAATCAACAAGCTCATCACCGACTTGTTTGCCGGTCAACTCTCCGACGATGACCTCCGCACCGTCAGCGGCGGCGTGGCCGTCAAAGGAGGCGAAGAAGGCACCAGCGAAGAGGAGTCCGCCATCATCAACATGGTGCACCAGATCCTCTCGGACGCTTTCCAGGCCCGCGCCAGCGACATCCACGTCGAGCCCCTCGAAAAGGAAATCCGCCTGCGCTACCGCATCGACGGCGCCCTCCAACACATCGCCAGCCACCCACGGAAACTCCTGCCCGCCGTCATCAGTCGCATCAAGATCATGACCGGCAGCATGTCCATCGCCGAAAAGCGCCTCCCCCAGGATGGCCGCATCCAGGCAAAAATGGGCAGCAAAGAACTCGACCTCCGCGTCAGCACCATCCCCACCAACCACGGCGAGTCCGTCGTCATGCGCATCCTCGATAAGGGCTCCCTCCTCCTCGGCCTCCCGCAGCTCGGCTTCCTCAGCGATGACCAGGACATCTTCAACCGCCTCATCCGTCTCCCGGACGGCATCATCCTCGTCACAGGCCCCACCGGTTCCGGAAAGACAACCACCCTCTACGCCTGCCTGAACGAAATCAACAAACCCGACCGCAAAATCATCACGGTCGAGGACCCCGTCGAATACCAGCTCTCCGGCATCAACCAGGTCATGGTCAAAGACGAGATCGGCATGACCTTCCACGCCGCCCTCCGCTCCATCCTCCGTCAGGCGCCGAACATCATCATGATCGGGGAGATCCGGGATCTGGAAACCGCGACGATCGCCATCAACGCCTCCCTCACCGGCCACCTCGTTTTCTCCACCCTCCACACCAATGACGCTCCCAGCGCCGTCGCCCGTCTCGAAGACATCGGCGTGAAACGCTTCCTCATCTCCTCCGCCGTCCGCGCCGTCATGGCCCAGCGCCTCGTCCGCCGCCTTTGTAAGGAGTGCAAAACTCCTTCGGAACTCAGCGATGCGGAAATCGAGCGCCTCGACATCGATCCGCAGCAGGCCATGGGCGCCTCCGCCATGCATCCCGTCGGATGCGCCGAATGCCGGAACACCGGATTCCGCGGCCGGATGGGCATCTTCGAAGTCCTCGTCATCGAGGACGAAATGGCCAACTACATCAACGACGACCTCACCACCCCTCAACTGCGCCGAAAAGCCCGTGAGCTCGGAATGCGGACGCTGCGCGAGGACGGTGTCCGAAAGGTCCTGGCCGGCTCCACCTCCGCCTCTGAGGTCATCCGCGTCACCATGCAGGACTCGAACTGAACCGCTTTCCTCCCTCTCCCTGTTATGCAGTCTCAAACCATCATCGACCTCCTGATCAATCGTGACATCATCGATGCCACCCAGGGGGAAGAACTCCTCGAGGATGCCGCCCGCTCCGGGCTCCCCATCATCGATTCCATCGAAAACTTCGGCATCCTCAATCGCGACGCCATCTTCAATCTCATCGCGGACGACATCGGCGGGATCTACTACGATCTCTCCGGCTTCGAGCCCTCACCCCAGCTCGTCGGCATCCTTCCCGCACAGACCGCCCGCCTCCACGAGGCCTTCCCGATCCAATTCGACGAGTCGTCCATCTACATCGCACTCGCCAACCCACTCGACCCTAACTCGGTCGAGGACCTGCGCTTCGCGTTGAACCAGGACGTTCGAATCGTCGTGGCGGAACCCGACCGCATTCGCGAACTCATCGGACAGTTTTATCCCGCTGAAGATGCCCCCGATTTCACCGAGGTCCTCTCCGATCTCGGCGATGTCACCCAGCTCAGCGAAGAGGAATTGGCGAATGAGGCGAACTCGATGCCCATCATCCGCTACGTGGACTTGGTCCTCTACCAGGCTATCAAGGAGCGCGCCTCCGACATCCACTTCGAGCCTTTCGAGGACGACTTCAAAATTCGGTATCGCGTCGACGGCGCCCTCTACGAAATGGCGCCCCCACCCCAGCACCTACAGCTATCGATCACCTCCCGAATCAAGGTCATGGCGAACCTGAACATCGCCGAACGACGCCTGCCTCAGGATGGGCGAATCCAAACCGTCGTCGCGAATCAACCCGTCGATCTCCGGGTCTCCACCCTTCCCACCCAATACGGGGAATCGGTCGTGCTTCGGGTTCTCGACCGCAGCAGCGTCAATCTCGACCTCGAAAACCTGAACCTTCCCGACTACCTTCAAAGCTACATCGTCGACACGATCGAGAAGCCGAACGGGATCTTCATCTGCACCGGCCCCACGGGAGCCGGAAAGACAACGACACTCTACGCCTGCCTCCGCCGGATCAACACCATCGATACGAAAATCCTCACCGCCGAGGACCCGGTCGAATACGACATCGACGGCATCGTCCAGGTCCCCATCAACGACGGCATCGGACTCTCCTTCGCTCGCGTCCTGAAGGCGTTCCTCCGGCAGGATCCTGACCGGATCCTCATCGGAGAAATGCGCGACCTCCAAACCGCACAAATCGCCATCCAGGCCTCCCTCACCGGTCACTTGGTCTTTTCCACCCTCCACACAAACGATGCCCCGGGCGCCGTCACCCGCCTGGTCGACATGGGCTGCGAGCCCTTCCTCGTGGCCGCCACCATGGAAGGCGTCCTGGCTCAGCGCCTGCTTCGGACAATTTGCAAGGATTGCCGCGTTCCATACGCCCCCACCCAGGCCATCCTCGAAAAACTCAATCTCTCCACATCCGACGTCGCGGGTAAAATGTTCTACACCGGCGCCGGATGTGAAACCTGCAACAACACGGGTTACCGTGGTCGTCAGGGCCTGTTCGAGCTCCTCGACATGAACGACAAGCTGCGCGATCTCGTCACCCAGCGCGTCGGCACCATCGTCCTGAAACGAAAAGCTGTCGAAATGGGCATGCGCACCCTCCGCGAAGATGGCCTCCGGTGCATTTTTGAGGGCGTCACCACCATCGAAGAGGTGGTCAAATACACCTGAACCCTCCCTTTTCCGTCCCCACTCTCATGTCCGGATGAGGACCCAAGCCATTTTTCTCCACTTCAAGCAAAAACGGGCTCGCATTACGTAGGGGTTTTCTCCATTCTTCCCCCGAATCCTCGCAAATTTCTCTGAATCGCACTCACCCATGCCCAGCTTCGAATACATCGCCCTCGACTCACGTGGTCAGGAAACCCTAGGTTCGATCGATGCCGCCAACGAGGCGGATGCCTACCAGCTTCTTCGCCGTAACGGCCTTTACCCCACGAAAGTCGGCGAAGCTTCGAAAGGCGGAGTCGGCGCGCCTGCCAAGCGAAAGGCCCAAAAATCCGGTAAGAAAACTCGACGATCCTCTGGACGCGGCGGCTCGGGCAAGGTCCCCGGCAAGGTCTTGATGCTGTTCACCCGGCAGCTCGCCACCCTCGTCGATGCCGGCCTGCCTCTGCTCAAAGGCCTTAGCGTCCTCGGAGAACAGGAGAAAAACCGGAACATGCGCAGCGCCATCAACAACATGGCCGACAGCGTCCAGACCGGCAGCACCTTCTCCGAAAGCCTCGGGCAGCACCCCAAGATCTTCAACAAGCTCTACGTGAACATGGTGAAGGCTGGGGAACTTGGCGGGGTCCTCGAGGTCGTCCTCAATCGCCTCGCTGAATATCAGGAAAAGGCCCAGAAACTGAAGAACAAGATCGTCGCGGCCATGGTTTACCCCGTGATCGTCATGGTCATCGCCGTCGCCATCATGATCTTCCTCCTGACCTTCATCGTCCCCCGATTCCAAAAAATCTTCGACGAAATGCTCGGTGGTCAGCAACTCCCGCTCATCACTCGAATCGTCATCGGCGCCAGCGACATCGTGAAGCACAACGTATGGATCATCCTCATCGCTATCGCCGTCATTTTCGTCGCCTTCAAACTCATCCAAATGACCGCTGGAGGCCGGCGCATGCTCGATAGCATCGCGCTCAACATGCCCGTGTTCGGCCCCGTCCAGCAGCGGACGGGCATCGCGCGCTTCACCCGGACCCTGGGCACCCTCGTCAGCAGCGGCGTCCCCATCCTCCAGGCACTGAACATCACCCGCGACACCGCCGGAAACTCGGTCATCGCGAACGCCGTGGATAAAGTCCACGAAGCCGTGCGGGAGGGGGAATCGATCGTCACCCCCCTCGAAGCCAGTAAGGTCTTCCCACCCATGGTCATCAGTATGGTGCAGGTCGGTGAAGAAACCGGACAGCTCCCCGATATGCTCATGAAGATCGCCGACGTCTACGACGACGAGGTCGACACTGCCGTCGCGGGATTGACCTCTCTCCTCGAACCCATTATGATTGTGGGATTGGCCGTGGTGGTCGGGACGATTGTCCTGGCTCTCTTCATGCCACTCATCAGCATCATTACAGGGATGCAGAACAACATGTGAGGCTGCGGTTCCGGGCAGAGCCTCGCTTCCCGCACCCGAGTCGCTCCGCCCTCTGCCCCCTGAAAAACCCGAAGCAGCCCGAATCCCCATGAAAGCCATCCTCCAACCTCGAGTCCCGCATCGCGCCTTCTCGCTCATCGAATTGCTGTTCGTCATGCTCATCATGATCGGCCTCGCTGCCTTGACCATTGGCGTCATGGGTCCCGTCAAACAGCAGGTCGCCCGCCAGCAAACCCAGACGCTCATCAAATCGCTCGAAACCGGATTGGCGGCCTACAACGCCGATTACGGAAGCTACCCGATCAGCAACGACGCCAACGAGGGCGGTGAAATCCTCTACGCCTCCCTCTTCGGCGATTACAACCACAACGGCATCCCCGACAAGAGCGCCAACGATCTCAACGACACTTCGGTGAAGATGTACATGGCCATGCTTCAGCCACCCAAGATCGACCCGAAAACCGGTCAACCCATTGGCTCCAGCCACGTCACCCAGGTCTCGAACAAATACACCGTCGTGGATGCCTGGGGTGAAAAGATCTTTTACGTGAACTTCGAGCCAGGAGCCAACTCCTCCGCTCTCCTTGGTGGCGGGATTCACAATCCCACCTACGACATCTGGAGCCTGGCCAATACCTCGACCAGCGTCGAGGACGGTTGGATCCGGAACTGGTAAAGGGGGACCTCTTAAAAAACCAGCGCGAGCCGCGAGCCAAGCCCTACCGCCGGAACACGGCCAGCAAGGCACGGTGATCGCTCCCCACTTCCCAATCCTCTCGGAAGTGCACCGTTGAGGCTTCCTCATCAAACCAGGACCTCAGCCCAGCATTCACCAGGATGAAGTCGATTCGCGCATAGACATCGGCTTCGTTCCAATAGTGGGTCCACCGCATCCCGTAAGGGTCCTCCAAAGGAAGAGCCGTCAGAAAACTTTCCCGGCCAGGTGTTCCCTGCACGACCTTCACCGTCGCCTCATTCCGCGTGTCGTTGAGATCCCCGTAGACGAGCAAAGGTTGATCCGGCGCTTCCCCGAGAATCTCGTCGATGCGCTTCCGCAAGAGCGCAGCCTCGTAGCGACGCATCAGTTCCTGCCTTCCCTCCGGCACGGGCCGCCGGCTCTTGAAATGTACCCCGATGCATCGCACCTGCCAATCTTGACCGACCTGCACGGTGACATCGAGGAAGCCCCGCTGCACGGGCAGGACGCGACCACCCATCTCATACGTTAATCGGGTCACTGAGTTCCGCTTGCTCAAGGGAAACCGGCTCAACAACGCTAGCTGCCGGTCTTTATCCGCGCCATCCACCCACTCCACGTGTGGATAGGAGCGCCCGGCCTTCTCCAGTCGCCCCCGAAGCTCCATCAGCGAGTGCTCTCCTCCGACTTCACACAGTCCGAGAACGTCCGCGTTCAGACTGACGAGTGTGGCGACCACCACGTCTCGAGCCTTTTCCGGTTTGCCCCCCGTTCCGCCCGGCTCACGGGACGCCACCTGGTAGTTCTGCACATTATAGGCAACGAACCGCAGGGATTCGCCGCCATCGGCGCATAAGACTCCGAGAGCTAGGAAACAAAAACATCCTGCCGCGATGACTCGCTTCATGACTTCCGCCATGCCACACCTCGCGGCGCCTGTCGAGGCGGCTCTGTCAAGCGCGGGGTGTCAGCTTTTCGGTTCTTCTTCCGAACCGTGAACCGGAGGATCAGGCGAACTCGACGGTGTGGTGGCGACGGTGGACGTCTGCGGCAACTTCTTTGGTTCTTCGCGAACGTCATACTCCGCCCGGCGCAACTCGTCTTCGAACTCGCGCCGCGCCGATTTGAATTCACCCATCGCCCTGCCCATGCCACGGGCCAATTCGGGCAGCTTTTTTGCTCCGAAGAGAAGCAAAGCCACCACGAAAATGATCATCCATTCCGCACCACCGGGAAGTCCCATAACGTTACGAAATTCTACAGTTTTCTAGACGATGCGTTGCCCAACGCGTTTGCGAAGCTTTCAGGATGCCGTTTTATCCTCGGTCTTCTTGCTGCTGGCCGTCGTGTCCACACTCTCGCCGGGACGCTCCTGAGTCTCCAGATCAGAGTCGTGCCGGCCCTTCTTGAATTCACCGATGCTCTCACCAAGGCTGCGCGCCAACTGCGGCAGCTTCTTCGCGCCAAACAGCAGAATGATCACGAAGACGATGATGAGTATTTGCCAAGGTCCAACCATGCCCATAAGCGAAAATTTCTAAAAAGGTTTAAGGCGGGGTGAGGGGTTTCGCGGCTTCCGTCGCGCCCGGATCGCCGCGCCATAACGATCCACAATCCAGTTCACTCGCGCTCCAAAGCCAGTCTATCAACCTACGACCCGCGCCCCCCGTTTGCAATGGCTGTTTTCCTCCGTCAGGTTCGCCCGTGGACCCGCGCTCTCTTCCCATCCACGATATCGCCCCGGACCTCGTCGAAGTCCTCCGCTCTCAGCCCAATCGCCCCCGTCTCGTTCTCGAGGCCCCCACCGGTTCCGGCAAATCGACTCAGGTCCCCCAAATCCTCCTCGATCAGGGACTCTTGGGGGAATCCGCCCAAGCCGTGATCCTCCAGCCCAGACGCATCGCAGCCCGGATGCTCGCCAGACGCGTCTCCCACGAACGCAACGCCCGCTGCGGCGATGAAACCGGCTTCCAGGTCCGCTTCGAGAATCAAACCTCGCCCCAAACCCGTCTCCGTTACGTCACCGAGGGCGTCCTCCTCCGCCAAATGCTCGAAGATGCCTCCCTGCCAGGCGTCTCGACGGTCATCTTCGACGAATTTCACGAACGGCACTTCTTCGGCGACATCACCCTCGCCCGTGCCCTCGAAACCCAGCGCACCACACGGCCCGATCTGACCCTCATCGTCATGTCGGCTACGCTCGACGGACAGGAGGTCTCACGCTTTCTCGATGATGCCCCGATCCTCGCGTCCGAAGGCCGGACTTTCCCGGTTGAAATCCACCATCGCCCCCCGCGACAGCGTCAAAAGGGCGAGCTTTGGGATCACATCGCCTCGGTCTACGAGGAACACCTCAAAGCCACGGGCAACGCCGCCGACTGCCTCGTCTTTCTCCCGGGCGCCTACGAAATCCGAAAAACCATCGACGCCTTTCAGCGCCAGAGCTGGGCCCGGCACCTCGAACTCCTGCCCCTCTACGGGGATCTCTCCCCGAAACAACAAGATCGCGCCCTCGATCCCAGTGACCGCCCGAAGGTCGTCGTCGCCACCAACGTCGCCGAAACCTCCCTCACCATCGATGGCATCACGCTCGTCATCGACTCCGGCCTCGCACGCATCGCCAACCACGATCCCCGGCGCGGCATCGACTCCCTCACCATCGAGAAAATCTCGCAGGCCAGCGCCGATCAACGCGCCGGCCGCGCCGGCCGGACCTCTCCCGGCACCTGCATCCGGCTCTGGAGCGAAGCCGACCACGCCCAACGCCCGGCCCAAACTCCCCCCGAGATCCATCGCATGGACCTTGCCGAGGCCGTCCTGACGCTAAAGCTTTCGGGCATCGATGACGTGGAGTCGTTCGCCTGGTTCGATCCCCCCGACCCCGAAGCCCTCCGCCGGGCTCACGCCCTCCTCACCCAGCTCGGAGCGCTCGAGCCGGATTCCGGACACGTCTCCCCGCTCGGCCGCGAGCTTTCGCGCTTCCCCGTCACCCCGCGCTACGCTCGTGTCCTCGTCGAAGGCCTTCACCTCGGCGTCTTTCCCGAAATCGCCGAGGTCGTCGCGCTCACGCAGGGCAAACCCATCTTCGCCCGTCGCAAAACCCGCGCCTCCAACCTCAGCCGCGAAGATTTCATCGACCCCACCGACCGCTCCGATTTCCAACCCGCACGCCGCGCCTTGGAAGCCGCTCGCGACGTCGATTTTCAGGGCGATCGCTGCCAAGCCTTCGGCCTCCAGCCTTCCGCCGCCAGGGAAGCCGACCGCCTCGCGCGCCTCTTCACCCAGAAGGTGCCCTCACGCCCCGCTCCCGCACCTGCCGCCGCGTTCACCCCTGAAATCCTCGCTCGCTGCCTACTCGCCGGATTCCCCGATCAGGTCGCACGCCGGCTGAATCCCGCCAACCGCGCCTGTGAGCTGGTTGGGGGACGCCGCGGCCGCTTGAGCGACGACTCATGCGTCGACGACGCCCTCTTCGTGACCGCCGAGATCACCGAGATCGAAGGCCGCGAAATCAACGTCGTCCTGAACTTGAACACCGCCGTCGAACGCGAATGGCTGGAAGACCTCTTCCCTGATGCTTTCGCGCAAACCGATTCCGCCCGTTGGGACGAACGCGAACGCCGGGTCCAAGCCGTTCACGAGACCTGCTACCACGACCTGGTGATCGAATCGAAACCTTCCCGCGAACCGCCCGGAGCCAAAGCCGCTGAAATCCTGGCCCGGCAGATTCTCGACGGAAAACTCGTGCTCAAAAGCTGGGACCGGCGCGTCGAACAGTGGATCGAGCGCTTGAACACCCTGGCCGAAGCAGCGCCAGAATTCGAACTGCCGCGCTTCGATCGCGAAGCGAAACTCGCCGTTCTGGAGCAAATCTGCTTCGGCGCTTCCAGCTACAAACAAATCAAGGATCGACCGGCGTGGGACGAACTCCAGTCCCTCTTGGCCCCACACCAGCGGGGACTCATCGACCAATGCGTTCCGGAGAAATTCCCACTCCCGAATGGCAAACGCGCCCGACTTCGCTACGAGGCCGGGGAAAAGCCGGTCCTGTCCGCGCAGCTCCAGCACCTCTACGACGTTCCAGGCACCCCAGCCCTCTTCGATGGCCGGATCCCCCTGCGCATCGAAATCCTCGCTCCGAACCAACGCCCCGTCCAGATCACCGAAGATCTCGAAGGCTTCTGGGCCAACGCTTACGCCGCCGTCAAAAAGGACCTCAAAGGCCGCTACCCAAAACACGAGTGGCGATGACGTCCTCACCCCTCACTTTCGCCGCCTCCATTCGACATTTTCACCGTTTCCTCTATGCTCCCCGTCACCATGGGTCGCGCATTCGAATACCGCAGAGCTGCCAAGGAAAAACGCTGGGACCGCATGTCGAAGGTCTTCCCGAAACTGGCGCGCGCCATCACGGTCGCCGCCAAACAAGGAGGCCCCGATCCCGACTCCAACCCCAAACTCCGCACCGCCATCTTGAACGCGAAGGCGGAGAACATGCCGAAAGACAATGTCGAAAAGGCCCTCGCCCGTGCCACAGGCAAAGACGCCGCCGACATTTCCGAGGTGAACTATGAGGCCAAGGGCCCACACGGCGTCCTCCTCTTCATCGAGTGCGCCTCCGACAACACCAATCGCACCGTCACGAACCTCAAGGTCGTCCTCGGAAAGAACGGTGGTCAGCTCGTCGAGTCCGGCTCCCTCCAATTCATGTTCGATCGCAAAGCCGTCATTCAATTCGGGATCAACGACGAGATGGACCTCGAGGAAGTCGAACTGGCCCTGATCGACGCCGGGCTTGAAGATTTTGAGGTCTCCGATGAAACCGCCTACGCCTATGCCGACTACACCGACTTCGGCCGCCTTTCGAAAGGCGTCGAGGACCTCGGCATCGAAGTCTCAAAGGCCTCCCTCCAGCGTTTCCCCACCACTCCACAGGAGTTTTCCGAACAGCAACTCGAGGAAATCGAAGCTCTCATCGACAAAATCGAAGACGACGAAGACGTTCAAGCCGTCTTCACCAACGCGGCATAACATCCTCCCCGAAGGCGCTCCCGCCTTCTCATCAACTGGCCGCCGCACCTCGCAACGGCGTGAACTCGGCGATGACCGCCCCCGCGCGTGCGTCCTTCTCGATCTTCACCTGAGCCGCACCCTGCCGATGCCCCCTGCGCCAGGCTTCACGCCGGCACAGACTCCCGCATTGGCTTGCACGCGCTTCTCGAGATCCGACAAGCTCTGACCGTTGACTGCCCCAGGGCATTCCTCATCTCCCGTCCCCCGGCCGCTCATGCAACGAAACCGAACCGCCCTCGTCGTCCTCACCGCCATCCTGGCCCTCCTCCTGCCTTTCATCTTCTCCCGGCCACTCCTCGAGAAACGCCAGGATCGCCTCCACGGACCCGTCATTTTCGAGACCATCTCGGATTACTCGCACATCCGGGTCAGGGAACGCGACCGGGTTCGCAGCCTGCACTTCGTCGACCACCGCGGCCTCGAACAGCAGCAATCAGCCATCGACATCGCGGCGCCGGACGAACTCCAGCTCAAATACACCCGCGCCCTTTTCGTTTCGTTTCTCTTCCAATTCCCACAAGATCGCGTGCTCATCGTCGGGTTGGGCGGCGGAGGCATGGTCCGTTACCTGCAGGAGCACTTCCCTGAAACCCGGGTCGATGTGGCGGAAATCGATCCCGTGATCGTCGAAACGGCCGCGAAGTGGTTCGAAACCCGCGCGACGGACACCACCACCATCCACACCGCCGACGCCTTCGATTTCCTGGCGAACCCGCAAGGTCCCTTCGACGTGATCTACATGGACGCCTTCCTCCGTCCCACCCATGCCGACAGCGATGGCCAGCTCACGGACCGCCTGAAGACCGTCGCCTTCCTCGAGTCCCTCAAACCTCAGCTCACACCCGGCGGCCTCCTCGCCGTTAATCTCATCCGCTCCGATCCCACCACCCAGTCCGATCTCCAGGCCCTCGAGTCGGCCTTCCCCACCGTCTACCGCTTCCCCGTCCGGGATTCCGGAAACCTCATCGTCATCGCCACTCAAACCCCCGAACGGCTTTCGCCCGGCACGATTCGCCACAACCTGAATCGACTCCGGGAAGACCTCGACGCTCCCGTTCCCTTCGAAAACGAAATCGTCTCCCTACCGAACGAAGACTGAAACGCGACACCCGGCACCGCACGCTCCCCGTATCCCACGGTGTGCCCGATTCCGAAACCTTCCCTTCGAAGCGCTCCTCGGCCCTCGACCGCCTCGATGCGTTCCTGCCCGGCGCGCCAGCCTACGCAAAGCGCCGAAACCACGTCCTTCCCGGTCACCCAAACGTCTCCCGCCTCTCCCCGGCCATTCGCCACCGCCTTTTGACCGAGGACGAAGTGATCCGGGCCACGCTGGAAACCCACCCGCTGTCCGCCGTCGAAAAGTTCGTTCAGGAGGTCACGTGGCGAACCTACTGGAAAAGCTGGCTCGAACTCCGCCCCGGCGTCTGGCAAGCCTACCGCAGCGACCTCCAAAGCTTCTCTCCCGAAACCCGGGCTACCGCCCAAGCCGCCCTCGATGGACCTTCCGGCATCGTGGTCTTTGACCACTTCGCCCGCGAACTCCGCGATACCGGCTACCTCCACAACCACGCCCGCATGTGGTTCGCGGCGATCTGGATCCACACCCTGCGCCTACCCTGGCAACTCGGCGCTGAGTTCTTCGAACATCATCTCCTCGACGCCGATCCAGCCAGCAACACGCTATCCTGGCGCTGGGTCGCCGGTTTGCACACCCCGGGTAAAACCTACCTCGCCCGCCGCTCGAACCTCGAGAAATTCCTCGACCCCGAAATTCTCGAATCGAACCGCGACGGGCTCAACCGGCTCGAATCGCCGAAGGCCGCACCGGTCGCCCCGGAAGAACTCGACCTCGCCCCGGTCCCGCCACCCGCCAGGCCATTCAACGACCTGAAACTCGAACCGCCAGTCGGCCTCTGGCTCCACGAAGATGATCTCTCCGTCGAACACAGCGAACTCGCCGGCACACGCCTGGCCGGCTGCCTCGCCCCGCTCCTCCCCACCGGAGAGCGCGCCCCCCTTCGCCAACGACACCTCGAAAACGCCTTCCGCGACGCCGCACACCGTGCCTCCACCCACTTCGCCTGCCCGGCCGAGGCCGTCGATACCCCGCTCCTGGCCGATTGGGCCACGGGTCTCGGCATCAAGACCGTCGTGGCGCCCCACCCATGGACCGGCCAGCTAAACGACCTCCTTCCCTCCGTCCGCTCCAGCCTCGAAGAACGCGGCATCGCCCTGGAGACTTGGCGCCGTCGCTCCGACGCCGCGTGGGAGCCGCTCGGCACCGCCGGCTTCTTCTCGTTTTGGAAAAAGACTCAGAAGCGCGGCCTTGTCTGACCCCAGGCGATTTGCAACTCTAGACAGCATGGCATTCTGCATCCGCGTCTTGGCAGGCGTCGCGATCCTTCTGAGCGTCGCCTTCGGGCAGTCCGATCCTCCCGGCTCCGTGACTCGCCCCTGGACCGATGTCTCTGGCCAGGAAACCGACGCCATGCTCGTGGCCTTCGATGGGGTCAGAGCCACCTTCGTTCTCGATGGCGGGAAAACCGTCTTCGTATCCCCACGATCCCTCAGCGCCCCGAACCAGAAATTCCTCTCGTCCTGGCGAGACGGCCATCCTGAACTCCCGTGGATCGACGCCGCACGGATGCCCCCATGGCCCTCGCGCGCCGGACCCGGTCCCGTCCGCATCCAGGCCCTCCCACCCGAACCCTCTTCCGGCCTCCATACCGTCCGGAGCCGCCACTTCATCATTCAATCGGACGTGCCCCTCCTCTCGGAAGCCGCGCGGGACGTCGCCACCGTGCTCGAAGCCACCCGGGAACTCGTCTATACCCTGCCACTCGGCTTGCGGGCCGAACCCATCCTTCCTCAGGGATTCCGCTGGATGGACGCCCGTGCCGCCGTCCCCTTCGATCCCGACCGGCTCTACGTACAGTTCTTCTCAACCCCGGAGACCTACGCCGCCACCGGTGCCCCGGCAGGGTCCGGCGGCTACTACGCCGCTTGGCGGCACCAAATGGTCATTTCCCTGCACAACTTCGGCATCCGCACCGAGGACGGTCGCCAGTTGAACGAATACCGGAAGAACTTCTTCGTCCTGAAACACGAAGTCACCCACCAGCTCCTCCATCACTGGCTTCCCTTCCTGCCCCTCTGGTTGAACGAAGGACTCGCCGAATACATCGCCGCCGTGCCGCTCGACAACGGCCGCTACCACTTCGAAGACCTCGACACCGCCTTCGTGAACTACCTCAACCGCTGGCGCTTCGAAGAGGACCCCCGACAAATCCCCATGCTCCATCCCGAGCTCATCCTAAGCCTCACGTCCTCGGAATGGCAGGCCGCGCTCAGCCTTCAAACGCCCATTCTCCACTACAATTCCGCCGCGCTCCTGACCTACTACTTCCTCCACCAGGACGCCGAAGGTAGCGCCGCCCATCTGGCCGCTTTCATCGAGAGCGTCCGCACCGGCCCAGCCAAAACCATCCTCCACATCGATCGCCACCTACTCCGGAAACGATCACCCGGCCAAATCGCCCAGGAAATCGCCGCTCACTGGAAAGCCCATGGCATCCAAATCCAGTTCATGCGCTGATCCCCCCACAGACCGCAGCAGGCACCCTGACATCCTCATCCAAGGGAAAAGAGGCAATCGACAACTCTGAAAGGCGCTTCCGCCTCCTTGAGCGAAGAGTGACAATGCCATGGCGATCAGGGTGCACGATCCCAACAGGGCCACCTTTCAATCCTTCCGTCGCCAGCCGCTGACTTCCACATCCCTCGAGACTACGGCGCGACCGCGCGGGGTTTTTAGAAGTTCCCTTAAGGTCTCTCCGCCGGGATCATCCCATCCGGCCCGCTTTCCCAAAAATCACCCGCCGGGAGCTTCTAGGCGTGCGTCAATGCCGATTTGATGCCTGACCAAACGAGTGATCGTGGCGGAATTCGCCAGAATTTCGATAGTCGACCCCGAAACTACCCTACAACTCAAGTTTGATGGTCTA
>CAZCRA010000067.1:0-19212 GCA_964500945.1 uncultured Verrucomicrobiales bacterium
GCCGAGTTTGACACCCTCTCCCGTCTCGTCGCCGGCTCCGATCCCCGCTTTCATCGCCTCCTCGTGCGCCAACGCTCCCTCTGGCAGGATCGGCCCGAAACCGAGGTTCTCCAGGCCGCCCGTCTCGCGCTGGAATTGAAACCCGGCTGCGCCGCCGGCCAGCCGCTGCGCACCCTCTCCCTGGCCGGAAACGACACCAAATTCTTCGAACGTCACGAGAGGCTCCTCACCGCCCTGCTCGATGTCCGCTTTGGCGGTGAAGTCCGAGACCTGGGTCTGGCGACGTTCCTCGGTGCCGCCACGGACGCGGATCACTGGCTCCTGGTCCTCGACCTCGACGGCGGCCTTCTCCCCTTCCGCCGCCAGCGCTTGCCCGCGCCGGATTTGGAAACCACTCCTCTCCCCGGAACCCGGATCCTTCTCGTGGAAAACGAAAGCTCCCAGCACCAGCTGCCCGCCCTGCCGGGCACCGTCGCGATTCTTGGCGCCGGGTTCGATCTGACCTGGACCCAGGCGAACTGGCTGCGGACCCGCCCGGTGGCCTACTGGGGCGACCTCGACACCTGGGGCCTGTCCTTCCTCGCCCGGGCCCGCACTTTTCTCCCCCACCTCACCCCGCTCCTCATGTGCGCAGCGGTGTTCGACACCCACGCAAATGCCGCCGTGGCGGAACCCGTAGGCGCGGGCGCGACGCCCCCTGACGGCTTGAGCGAAGCCGAACGAACCCTCTACCGCCGCCTTCTCGATGAACCCAAAGGCCGCCTGGAGCAGGAGTTCCTCCCGGCGGAGCTGGTTCGGGACGCGCTGCAAGCTTGGGCAAAGCCGACATGATCCGGCGCCCCCCCGTATTTCCGAAGCGAAAAGACCAATAGCTTCGTTTTTCCTCCCGGGAATCCCTCTAAAAGCCGCGAGCCAAGCCCTGGCGCTCAGGGCGTGTGTCCCAAGCAGCCACGCTCTAAACCTCCCGTCCCTGGACGCTGCTTTCAGGCTGTCAGCGTATCTCCGGGGACCGCGTTTGGTGGGGAGATCGCCTCAGGCATCTCCAGCTGCCGTGCCAACCGGGTAGTTCTCCACCACGCCCTCGCGCGTGTCTCCCGATTGATTGGCCTGCCAGTAGCGGCCCGTCTCGACGTCCAAAGCCGTCAGCCAGCCACCTCCGTAGGCAAAGGTGTCGATGCACGTAATGTGACCGTTGCTCTTCGGAACCCCGCGCTTCTGCGGCGTGTGACCGCAAATCACATGCTTCCCCGATAGGTGCGGTTCTTCCTCGAACGTCACCCGCTCCCAATAAATCTGCGTGTCGGATTGGTCCTCCAGTTCCTTGTCCGGCCCCAGCGACGCGTGCACGAAGATGTGCGTATCGCTCTCCAGGTAGGGCAAGGTTTTGGCCAAAAACTCCCGGTGATTTTCTGGAACGGCCGATAGCGACGGTTTCGTCCCGGGCTGCTGATAGGATTCCATCGTCTGCAAACCGCCCACCTCCAGCCAGCTCCGAAGTTGTGTCGGACTCTCCAGCGCATGCAGCATCATCAACTCGTGATTCCCCTTCAGCAAATGCATCCGACGGCTTCGCCCCCACTCCATCAGCCAATCCACCACCTCCTTAGAATCGGGCCCGCGATCGACGTAATCCCCGATCCCGACCAAGGTGTCGACCGCCCGAAACGGCACGAACGCCGCCAGCGTCCGCAGAGACGTGAGGCACCCGTGAATGTCTCCTATCGCCAGTGTTCGCATTCAAAGAACTTAGGCCCTGCCATCCTTCCGAACAAGCGGCGATCCACCTCTCGCGAACGCTTTTCCCGCGCTCATCCGCTCCCCGCCATTCCATGACCTCCACGTCTTTGAAGCTGGCCAAGCCCCATCGCTCGTTGCAGAATGTCGCCCTCAACCTTCCCCCAATCCATGCCCGCCCCCTCCAGACGACGCTTCCTGCAAACCGCGGCCCTCTCCGCCGCGACCTGCCCCCTGACCCTCGGCGCCACCGAGCCCAAGCACGCCTTCTCGATCTCCCTCGCCCAATACTCCCTCCACCGCCGGATCTGGCGCCACGAAGGAGAATCCCTTAAAAGGATGGGAGATGGACTCCGCCGCCTCTGTGAAAAGGCCGAACCTCTCAAATTGAACGTCCTCGTCGAAAACGAAGCCGGGTTCGGCGCCGACGCCGATTGGCTCGTCGATCTCATGACCACCGTCGACCACCCTCTCGCCGGCCTGCTGCCGGATTTCGGAAACTTCTGGATCGATGCCGGCTCCGGCGAACTCTACGACCCCTACGTCGGCACGGCCAAAATGATGGCGTTCGCCAAAGCCGTCAGCGCCAAGTCGTTCGGATTCGATTCGCCCGACACCTTCGTCTCTCACGACCGCCGCGAAGGCCGCGAGCTTTCCCTCGATTTCGAACGCCTCCTCCGCATCGTGCGCGATGCCGGTTACCGCGGTCACGTCGGCATCGAGTATGAGGGCCCGTCTCCCGAGATGGAGGGCATCCGGCAGACAAAAGCCGTGCTCCAGAAACTCGCGACGGCGTAAACCACCCACGAATCTCCGCCTCGAATCAGAATGAAGAACCTTCCTTTTCTCCAAATCGTTGTATACCTCCTCGCGGCCCATTCCCTCGTCGCCGCCCCACCCATCCACCAGGCCCCAGAACCGCTCCCCCCGGAAATCGCCGCCAAATCCTCAAAGGTCCCCCTCGGCTTCTCCGTTACCCTGTTCGCCGCCGAACCCGATGTCCTTCAACCCGTCGCCCTTTGCCTCGACGATCGCGGCCGTCTCTGGGTCGCCGAAAATCACAGCTACCCGAACCACACCGATCAGCCCGCCCAGGATCGCATCCTGATCCTCGAAGACACCGACGGCGATGGCCGTTTCGATGAACGGACCGTCTTCTACGATAAGCTCAATTATGTCTCCGGCATCGAGGTCGGCTTTGGCGGCGCCTGGGTGATGTCCCCGCCCTATTTCTACTTCATCCCGGACCGCGATGGCGACGACGTCCCGGACGCCGAACCGAAGCCCGTGCTCGACGGCTTCGGGAACTTCGCGAACTCACACAACATCGCGAACGGCTTCGCTTGGGGCCCCGATGGCTGGCTCTATGCCACCCATGGACGCACGAACTGGTCGATGATCGGCCGGCCCGGCGCGGAGAAAAACCAGCGCTCCCGCTTCGATGGCGGTGTCTGGCGTTACCACCCCGTCCGGGATGTCTGGGAACCCTACGCCGATGGCTGCACGAACCCCTGGGGAATCGACTGGGACGATTTCGGCGAGGCCTTCATCCCGAACACCGTCAATCCTCACCTCTTCCACGTCATCCAGGGCGCCCACTACGAGCCGTGGCGGAACCGCGAGTCCAGCCGCTTCGCCTACGAACGCATCGAAACCATCGCCGATCACCTCCACTTCCTCGGCGAACGCGACATCCGCGCAGGTCTGCTCTCCGACGAGGAGATGGCCCTGGGCGGCGGGCATTCCCACTGCGGCATCCTCGTCTACCTCGGCGACCAATTCCCCGATCGCTTCCGGAACACCGTTTTCCTCCACAATACCCACGGCCGCCGCATCAACCACGACACCCTCGAGCGCAAAGGCTCCGGATACAACGCCAGCCATCTCCCCGACCTCGTCATCTCCGAGGACCCCTGGTTCATGGGCGTCAACTTCCGCCTCGCCCCGGATGGTTCGGTTTACTACACCGATTGGTCCGACACCGGGGAATGTCACAGCACGCGGAACACCCGCAAGCACACCGGCCGAATTTTCAAACTAAGCTACGGAAAACCCGAAACCACGCCAGTCGACCTCGCCTCCCGCTCAAACGCCGAACTCGTCGCGCTCCAGCTCGAACCGAACGACTGGTACGTGCGCCACGCCCGCCGCCTTCTTCACGAACGCGCTTCCCACGGTCAACCCATGGATGAGGTTCACGCCCAACTCCGCGCCATCCTCCGGGACCACGAAGACGTCACCCGGAAGCTCCGCGCCCTCTGGGCCCTCTTCGTCACCGGCGGCACCGATGAGGCCCTCCTCACCACCTTGCTGGATCACGAGAGCGAATACCTCCGGGGCTGGGGGATCAAACTCCTCGGTGAAGACCGGAACCCGCCCGAAGCCGCCCGCAAACGCTTCGTCGAACTCGCCGCCAACGGTGAGTCACCTCACGTGCGCCTTCAACTCGCCTCCCTCCTCCAGCGACTCGATCCCGCCGCCCGGTGGAAGCTCGGCACTGCCCTTGCAGCTCGCGGAGAGGATCGCGACGACCAAAACCTCCCGCTCATGATCTGGTATGGCCTCGAACCCCTCGTCCATGCCGATGCTGGGCGCTTTGCCGGCCTCATCGAAACTGCCGAAATCCCACTCCTCCAGCGCCACATCGCCCGCCGCATCGCCTCGCTGCCCGAACCCGGACCAGGCCTCGAAGCCGTCCTCGATCAGCTCGCCGGCGCCCCGAGACCGGTTCAAAGCGAAATCGTCGATGGCCTGCTCCAGGGGTTGGAGGGACGAACCGGGCTCGCCACCCCGGCGAACTGGCCAAAAGCCGAGGCCGCCCTGGCCACGCATCCCGGCTTCGCGCTCAAAGCGCTCGAGCTCGGCGCCCTCTTCAATGACCCGGCCACCTTCGCGAAACTCCGCGCCCTGGCCGAGGACACCTCCGCCCCGGATGGCGATCGCATCCAGGCACTTCAGCGTCTGGTCGGCAGCAAAACCGAGGGTCTCGCTCCCTGGCTGCTCGATCGTCTCGAACAGCCCGTGCTCCGCCGGCACGCCTTGCGCGGCCTGGCGCAGTTCGATCACCCGGAGACCCCGGACGCCATCCTCGCCGCTTACCCTTCCTGGACCGGGCTCGAAACCCGCCACGACGCCCTCCAAACGCTCGCCAGCCGCCGCCCCTGGGCCGCTGCCATGCTTGACGCTCTGGAGGCCGGAACCATCGATCCCTCGGACCTCACAGCCTACACCTCCCGGCAAATCGCCAACCTCGGCGATGGGGCCCTCACCCAGCGCATCGAGACGCTCTGGGGAACGGTCCGCGAGACACCCGCCGAAAAGCGCAAACGCATCCGCTACCACGTGAACGACCTGTCCGACGAACTGGACCAGGCCGACCTCGTCGAAGGTCGACGGCTCTACAAACAGCTCTGCGCGGCCTGCCACAAACTCTTCGACGACGGCGGAAACATCGGACCCGAGATCACCGGCGCACAGCGCTCGAGCGTCGAATATCTCGTCGAAAACATCATCGATCCCAGCGGCTCCGTCGCTCGCGATTACCAGATGCAGATCATCGAACTGACCGACGGCCGCACCCTCACCGGTTTCATCTCGGCCGAAACCGAAACCACCCTCACCATCCGAACCCTGAACGAAGAACTCGTTACCCCCAGGGACGCCATCGCCAAACAAACCGTCTCGCCCGTTTCCATCATGCCGGAAGGCCTCTTCGACGCCATCTCCGAAACGCAGATCCGTCATCTGATCGGCTACCTCATGAGCCCCACCCAAGTCCCCCTGCCTCCTCAGTAGCCTCGGACCTTGGGGGGACACCTCGCGCAACCCGCCAATCCGAATTCACATCGCGCACAAATGATCTTGACTACCTGACCAATTGCTCCCCACGATGGCGTGGAAAAACTACCTGCCATGTACCAGCTCAACCTCGCACGCACTTTCGCCCTTCTCCTCTTCTGCCTGGCTCTTCCCGCCTTTTCCCACGCTAACATCCTCATTTTTTCCGAGGATTTCGAGTCCGGATGGGCAGACGGCGATCCCTGGTTCAACTCGACCACCCCCGTCAACGGCTGGACCGGCGAATCCCGCGACGACGCCGTCACCGTCCAGTCCGCTCCAAGCCCCGCCAACGCTCCTAACCTTGGAAATTTCTTCACCGACTTCAACGACCACGACGACCCTAATGCCGTGGTGACCATCGGAAACCCGGCCAATCTTTCGAGCCGGACGGAGACCACCTTCATCCTCGAATGGGACATGAGCGCCCTCTCCTATGGCGGCACGGACGGATCCATCCACTACTACGGGTTCAGCGACAACCTCACCAACAACAACATCAATGGCAACATGTTCGGAAACATCACCTCCGCCATGGACGCCGACAGCTGGAACTTCGGGTTCAGCGCGAACGGGCCCGAAGAATTCGCCCTCGGTGAATGGGCGCGGGTCCGGTTGACCGTCGACATTTCCGGAGCCGGCTCAGTCATGGGGGAATACAATCGCTATGACTCGGGCGGTAACCTTACCGGATGGAACCTCCTCTCAGGCAGTGCCGTCAACGGTCCGACCACCACCAACCTCCCACTCACCGGCATCGCCTTCGGCCACAGGGACATAGGACTCACCACCGCGGCCGTCACCCAATCCGAAATCGGCATCGACAACATCGAAGTCTACGCCGTCTCCCTGATCCCGGAGCCCTCAACGCTGACGCTGCTCCTCCCGCTCCTTGCCCTGGCGCCCGCTTTCCAGCGCCGCCGCCGCTGAAGCCTCACTTCCCTGGCGCTCCGTCTACCGGCTCTCGAGAGGCCTCGCTTCAAACCCTCCGTGTCCCCAAGACGCGGACTTCCACGCCTATTTCACCAACGGCGCTACCGCGTTTTTAGCCCCCCCTCACTCCGCGTTCACTGTCGGAAACACCTCCACCCGCGCTCGACGCGAAACCCGCAGTTGCTCACCGAGTAGTTTCCGAAGCGCCGCATCGCGCCAGAGACTCTCCAGGTAAGCGGCCACTTCGGGTTCCAAATCCTCGCGCGCCACGGACTCGGCCGCCTTCCGGTCCAGAAGCTCCACCACATGCCATCCGATCGAGGTTTCAAAGGGCGCACTGCGCTCCCCAGGATTCAATCCCGTCACCTCTGCCATAAACCGCTCCGGCATCCGTTCCCGGCTGAACCAACCCAACTCACCACCAATCGCGCGCGTCCGCAGGTCTTCCGAATGCGCCTCGACCAGGGCCTCGAACGACTCACCCTCGTCCAGGCGCCGGCTGAGGCCGCGAATCAACGCCTCCTGCTCGGCTGAAGGCTTCTCCACCGTGCTCAAAAAGAGATGCCGCGCACGAAAAATCTCCGGACGCTCCACTTTGCCGCCATTCCGCTCCCACCAGGCATCCAACTCTTCAGGCAAGACCTCAGCCGCTCCAGCCACCAATGTCTCCAGCCAATACTGCTGACTCGCATGACGACGCACCATCCGGCTCAGCTCGTCCAGCGATAGATCCTGCTCCCCGCACAGCGTCTTTAGCTCGCCCGGCAGAAACCGTGCCTTAAATTGACGCACCCGCTCCTCCAGATAGCTCTCCGGCACCTCCAACGGCCTCGCATCGGACCAAATCTCGATCAGCTTGTCGCTGATCATCCCGTCCAGCACCGCCAACTTGGCGATCCGCAGGTTCGTCGCCGTCAGATCCTCGCGCCGTTGCCCACGCCGCGCCAGGAACAGATCCAGGCTCAGTTCGAGCTGGGCCACCGTGATCGGCTTGCCGTTGACCGTCGCCGCCCAGCCCTGCTCCACCCCATACGCTTGGGATCGCTCCGAACCCGGGCGGAAACGCTGCATCCGCTCATACACCGGCCCCCGCAACCCCCAGTCCGCAGCTAAGTAGATCAGCACGAACCCATAGAGTAGGAGCCGGAACGGAACCTTCGCGATGGAATAAACGTCCACGGGTCCTCCGCCACGCCGCCCCTCAGAGCGTCGCGGCCAGCTTGGGCGTGGCCGCAGCCTCGGTGTCGCGCAGTCCCAGGTTTGCGTAAATCTCCCGCGTCGCTCCCGACCGGTTCAAGGTGTAAAAATGAATCCCCGCCACGTCGTGATCCAAAAGATCCCGGCACTGTTCCGTGGCATAGTGGATCCCGACCCGTTCCACCGCCGACTCGTCGCCACTCGTTCGGTCGATCGCCTTCAGCAATTTCGCCGGAAAACGCGCTCCTGCCGCCAAATCCGCCATCCGTCGCATGCCTTTGGCACTCGTGATCGGCATGATCCCGGCCACGATCGGCACGTGAATTCCCGCCAGTTCGCACCGGTCGCGGAAGTCGAGGAAATCCCGGTTGTCAAAGAAGAGCTGCGTGCAGATGTAGTCCGCCCCCTCGTCGACCTTCGCCTTCAGGTGATCTATCTCCTGGAGACGGTTCGGCGTCCCGGGGTGACCTTCGGGAAAACCGGCCACCCCGATCCCGAAACCGCGCCGGTCGGGATGCACCCCGGAATCGTTGAAGCGCCGGATAAATCCCACCAGATCCGCCGCGTGCTGAAAGGCGTCCTGAGATTTGTCGTAACCCTCGAGATGACGCGGCGGATCGCCTCCGAGCGCCAGAATATTCGTCACCCCGGCCCGGGCGTAGTGCTCAAGGATCTCCTGGATGTCGGATTCCTGGTGGCAGACGCAGGTCAGGTGAGGGATTGGGCGCAAAGAGGTCTCCCCGATGATCCTTGTCACTAAGTCGTGCGTCAGTTCCCGCGTCGTCCCCCCCGCTCCGTAGGTCACACTCACGAACGAAGGTTTGTAGGCCTCCAGCTCCGCGATCGTCCGGTAGAGCTGCTCCGCCGCAGCCTCCGTCTTTGGAGGAAAAAACTCGAAAGACAAGGTCGGCCTCTGATTCTCAAAAATATCCCGGATATGCATGCGTCCCTAATCACCCCACCACGGGGCTCCTTAAGCTCCCTAGATGGTTCGTCCGCCTGTTGCAAAGGGTTTCCTCGGGTTCCAAAAAGGCGTGTAGGCGCTATTTAGCAGGAATGGCACTCGGTTAAATGGCTGCATCGTCTCCCGATCGGACGGGACCTGCGGATTCGGCTCCGCCCATCCGACACCGCTCTTCCCCCCAGGTAGCGCGGGCTCTCCGGTCGCGCCAGACGCGAACCCCCAGGATCTCGGCATCGAACTCCTTTCGCCCCCATCGCACGCGACGAAACCGGATAGCGGCCCGGTGAGGCTCGGAGACCACCCGATGGAAGGCCGGCCGTCCCATTGACAGTCACGCCCTCCCGCGTAGCATGACTCTAATCCAGCCGAACCCCCGCCCTTTTGCCGGTATGGAACCCTCACGTCGTCGAGCCAAACCATCGGCCGCCGATTGGTCGAAGTCCGCGAGCCCACCCGTGACGGGTCTGCTCGCCATTCACGATCGCGGCCTCATCTTCGAGTCCTCACAGCCCTTCGAAGTGGCTGCCAGGCTCCAGCTCGGCTTCCACCTGCCGCCCATCGACCACTCCAACCGGGACACTCCGCGTTTCGTGACCGTCGAAGGCTCCGTTGTCTCCTGCCTCCTATGTGCTAGCGAGTGTGGATCTCCGGTCTACGAAATCGCTCTCCTTTTTGAATCCGAAGAAGCCGTTCGAGCGCTGAGCGGCGTCGCGCCGCACGGAGATCCCTCAACAGACCAGGAACTTCCCGAGGTCATCTCGTGCAACTGATTTCGCCTGTCAGGCCGCTGCCCCCTGCTCGTCCAATCCAACCAGCCCCTTAACCAATCATGAACCGTTCCACTTTCTCTAAGGTCGCCGCCTCCTTCAGCCTACTCGCCCTGATCGTCTCCGCCTGTCACTCGGCCGATCAGACCTCCAGCTCCCGGACACCTGAGGAAAAGGCCGCTCTCAAAAAGAAACTCACGCCGATCCAATACAAGGTGGCCGTCGAAAATGGCACCGAGCCTGCCTTCCGAAACAAATACTGGGATAACAAGAAACCCGGCATTTACGTCGACATCATCTCTGGGAAACCACTCTTTTCCTCCGCCGACAAATTCCGCTCCGGCACCGGATGGCCCAGCTTCACCAAGCCCCTGGTCGACGAGGAAGTCTTGGAGGTCGAGGACCGCTCCTACGGCATGGTTCGAACCGAGGTCCGCTCCAAATCCGGCGGCACCCACCTGGGCCACGTCTTCCCTGATGGTCCCCAGCCCACGGGCCTCCGCTACTGCATCAACTCCGCCGCTCTCCGCTTCGTCCCCCTCGAAAAACTCGAGGAGGAAGGTCTCGGCGAGTTCGCCAAGTCCCTGAAAAAGAAGTCCGAAGGGAACTGACCTCCGCCTTCAAAGCCGCCGTCTTCGACCTCGACGGCACCCTCCTCGATTCCCTCGCCGACCTGGCGAACTCGGCGAATCAAATGCTCGCCGAAGAGGGCTTCCCCCCTCATCCCATCGATGCCTACCGGCTTTTCGTTGGCGACGGCGCCCGGGTCCTCATCCAACGAATCCTGCCGGCTGGCGACGCCGCGGACGAGGAGGTCGTCTCCCGCTGCCTCGAGCACTACCTCGCCATCTACGCCAGACGCTGGGACGAGCAAACACGGCCCTATCCAGGAATCCCCGGCCTCCTCGACGGCCTTCAAACCCGTGGCGTCCGGCTTGCCGTCCTCTCGAACAAACCGCACGATGCCACACGGCGCTGCATCGATCGATTCTGCGGAGAATGGACCTGGGACGCCGTCCATGGTCATCGCCCGGACGTTCCCCGCAAACCCGATCCTGCCGGCCTGAACCTCCTCCTCGACGAACTCGAAGTCGCACCGGAAGCGGCCGTCTTCATCGGCGATACCGCCACCGACATGCTCACTGCCACGCGGAGCGGCGTTTTTGCCGTCGGCGTCCTCTGGGGATTCCGCGACCGGACCGAACTCGAAGCGAGCGGCGCGTCGCTCATCGCCGAATCCCCCAAAGCGCTCCTCGACCTTTTCGGCTAAATTGGGTCGAGAATCCGGAGCGCATCCATTCGGGCGGGATGGCGCCTCGACCTAACCGATGACCAAATTCTGACCGTCTCGCTTCCAGAGCTTTCCCTCGTCCTCCTGATCGGTCCTTCCGGTTCGGGCAAGAGCACCTTTGCGCACCGCCACTTCCAGCCGACGGAAATCGTCTCGTCCGACCGCTGCCGCGGCATGGTCTCGGACGACGAAAACGATCAGTCCGTTACTCCCGAAGCCTTTGAGTGGTGCGAGAACCTGGAACGCCTTCGACAACGCTCCCTCGGACACAAACGGTCGATGGCCGCGCGCGAGTTCGCCCTGGGTCTTCAGGCTCTGGAAAACTTTGTCGCCCAACGCCCGCTGCGCGACGTCCACCGTCACGTCTTCGCGGTGCTCGCGATGGAAAGCGAACCCGTCGACCCTCGCCTTTGATTGAGCACCAAGCACAACGGACAAAGCACCAAACCCATATGATCCTCGGAATCGACCTTGGCACCACTCACTCTCTCGTCGGCACCATCGACGCCGGTTTCCCCATCCTGCTCGCCGGAGAAGACGGACGTCGCATTCTTCCCTCCGTCGTGCACTTCCCCGTTTCCGGCGCTCCCTTTGCCGGTGAAAAGGCTCGACGCATGCTCCCTCTTGCGCCAAGCCGCACCGTCGCCTCCGTCAAGCGGCTCATGGGACGGCGCCTTTCGGAAGTCGACCCCGCATCCTTCCCCCTCCCTCTAACGGAAGGCCCGGGCGGTGCCGCCCACGTCCAAATCGGCGACGAATCCCACCCGCCCGAAGCCATTTCCGCCGTCATCCTGGCTCAACTCAAGGCCAACGCCGAGCAGGCCATGGAAACCACGATCGACCGGGCGGTCATCACGGTCCCGGCCTATTTCAACGACGCCCAGCGCCAAGCCACCGTCCGCGCTGGCGAACTGGCCGGATTTCATGTGGAGCGCATCGTCAGCGAACCCACCGCCGCCGCCTTGGCCTACGGACTGGATAAACTTGGCGATCGCGCCCGCGTGGCCGTTTACGACCTCGGGGGCGGCACCTTCGACATCTCGATCCTCGAACTCCGCGAGGGCGTTTTTCAAGTTCTCGCCACCTCGGGGAATACCCGCCTCGGCGGCGATGATCTCGATGGGCGAATCGCAGACTGGGTGACAAAACGATTCGGGGCCCCAAGCGGCGCCGAGGGCCGGGCACGCCTTCGTGAAGAGGCCCGCGCCGCCAAGGAGCGCCTCAGCGCCGCCGATTCGGTCGAAATTCGCCTCCCGTTCTACCGGGAAACCGAGAGCGTCACCGCTTCGCTCGACCGCACCACCTTCGAAGAACTCGCCCGCCCCGTTCTCGAGAAAACCCGTCCCCACTGCCTGCGCGCCCTCTCCGACGCCGGAATCGCGTCACCGTCCAGCGAACTCGACGCGGTGATCCTCGTCGGCGGCTCCACCCGCATCCCAGCCGTCCACGCACTCGTCGCGGAAATCTTCGGCCGGGATCCCGACACCAGTCAGCACCCGGACGAGGCCGTCGCTCTCGGCGCCACCATCCAGGCCGGGGTCCTCTCGGGCGCGCTGAAAGACATCGTCCTGCTCGACGTCACACCGCTCTCTCTCGGAATCGAGACGTTCGGCGGCCTCATGAATGTCATCATTCCCCGGAACACGACCGTCCCAGCCAAGGCGGGCGAGATGTTCACCAACGCCGTTGCCGGCCAGCCCTCCATGCTCATCCGCGTCCTGCAAGGCGAACGCGAAATGGCCCGCGACAACTGGGAACTCGGCCGTCTCACCCTCGAATTCGACCCGGGGCCCAAGGCCAGCGCCCGCGTCGGCGTCCAATTCGAACTCGACGAAAACGGCATCCTCACCATCCTCGGACGCGACACCAAAACCGGTCGCGATCACGTTCTGGAAATCCAAAGCGCTGCGGTTGATGTCGATGACGAGAAGGTCGAGGCCATGATCGCCGAGTCGGTTGACCTGGCCTTCGAAGACATGAATGAGAGAGTTTGGACCGAGGCCCGGCTGAAAGCGGAGGAGCTCCTCACCGCGGTCGAAGAAGCCATGCGCCAGATCGGCGCCGGCGTGCCCGAAGACGAACGCCGCCAGATCGACTCATGCGCCGAGGAAGTTCGCCTTGCCCTCGACGAGGGTCCCAAAAACACCCAGCGTCTCCAATCCGCCAATCAAGGCCTGGACGAAGCCACGGAAGCCCTGGCCGCCCGCCTCGTCGAACGCGCTCTCGACCGGGCACTGGAATGAACGCCGGCCCGGCAAGACATCCAGCCGCCACCCATCAACGGGTATCCTTGACGAGCCCGATCGGCTCCCGCGTGTCCGGGCGGAACCGCCGCCGGAAAAACGCCGCCAGAAAACCCGAATAACTCTCGCTGGCCAGGCGGCTCGGGGCCGTTGCTTTAATCAACTCCGTCACCGCTGGAAGATGATGGCTGGGAATCTCCGGGAACAGGTGGTGTTCCAGATGGAGATTCTCGTTCATCATCAGCCACGAAACCAGCGGGTTACGAGGATACACCGAACGCGATGCCGTGAACGGATCCGACGGATCGCTTTCCCCGTGCTGGGTCAACCCTCGCAGGTTGATCAGCAGACTCGTAAAAAGAATCGGAACCAGCCAGACTTTCAAAAGGATCCCCAAGGGCACGGCCGAAAAAACCAAAGCGTAGCTAACGCCGAGAATCGCGTATTCCACCACGATCCGGCGCCGCTCCACGGGTTTCCCCCAGCGCAGCGACAACACCGGAATCAAGAGGAGATAGAGTAGGGAACCGAAAAGCAGCCGCGTCACCTGCATCAGCCAAACGGTCCGCGGTCGATGCGCGTAGTTGTCGTAATGGTCCGGGTCGCGCGCTTCTCCGAGGAACCGGTGGTGCCGGTTGTGCAGCAGTTGGTAGGCCGAAAACGACATGAACAGCGGAATCCCCAGCGCGACGGACAGCCATCGGTTCAACCGCTGCCCTCGCGTCAGAATCCCATGCATTCCCTCATGCAGAAGCAGGACGAACCCGTTCAACGCCAATGCCGACGTCAGTGTCCCGAAGGCGCGCATCCCGACGCCCAACCAGCGCCCTCCTTCCCCGGCCAAAGCCCCTGCCCAGACGCTGGTGATGCCTCCCGCCACGAAGAGCCCGGCGAACAGCGCCAATTCCCCCGCTCGCCGCGTCGGGCTCACCTTCCGCAATCCCGCCAGCACCGCCTCGTTCCCCGCACTGATCATCCGCCGCGCCTCACGGTGACTGACGGCGTGATGCTCCGGTTCCATCCCAGCTCCAAACTAAGCACACCCCTACACATTTCAACCCACCCGTCGCAGGAAGGGCGTTCCGTCATGTCCGCACACCTCCCCTCGTTTGACATCAATTCACCGACCGGCGACCTTCCACCCCATGGCCTTGATCATCAATGGCGAAACCATAAGCGACGACATCATCGAGGAAGAGTTCGACGCCATCAAACGCCACCACGAAGCCCTTGGCGAGGTGGTGTGTTGCGACCGCGACGAGGAATTCCACGGCTACGCCATTGAGAATATCACGAACCGCACCCTCCTCCGCCAGCACGGCCTGAAGCACCATGACGCCCCGGCCGATCCGGCGATCGATGCTCATCTGGAAACCCTCAAAGCCCAGCATGAAACCGAGGACGCCTTCTTCGACGCCATTGGGCTCGGCCCGGAACAAATGCCACGAATTCGTGAAAAGGTGGCGGAAACCCTCATCGTCAACGCCGTCCTCGACGAAGCCGCCGGTCCGGAACCCGACCCGTCCGAAGATGATTACCGCCAGTTCTATCAGGATCACCTCGAGGACTACATGACACCCGAGGAAGTCCGTTCCTGGCACATCTACATCGAACCTTCCAGCCCCGAAGATGCCGCACAGGCCTTCCAAACCCTTCGCCGCACCCGGAAGGCCCTCCAAGAGGGCGCCGATTTCGAGTCCCTGTGCCGCGAACTTTGCGTCTCTGATCACCAGATGGACCTCGGCTGGTATGCGCGGGGCAGCCTCATGCAGGAGGTCGAAATCCTGACCTTTTCCATGGATATCGACGAAATCAGCCCAGTCGTCGCCACGCATTTCGGCTATCACATCTTCAAACTCGTCGATCGCCGCGAACCCAAGCCCATCCCCTTCGAAGAGGTCCGGGAAAAGATCGTCGAGCGCTACCCCTCCGCCGTCCGCGAATCCAAAATCCAGGCGCTGCTCGATCGCCTCCGCAATGACGCCAAAATCGAGGAGGTCGAGCCCGTCCCGGAAGAGGCTTGATGGTTCTCCCCGAAAGCGCCCGACGAGCCTCGCACGCGTGTTACCACCGCCATGGAAGAAACTCAGAAGCGCACGCTGAAAGCCGCTCAGGGCTACACCGATCTCGGCATGCTCGAGGACGCCCGGAAGAACCTCGATGCCCTCACCGGTTCCATCCGAACGACCAACGACTTCCTCGCCACGGAACTCGCCCTGCTCCTCAAGGAAAAAGACTGGGAGGCGGCCGCTCACAGCGCGGGCCGGCTCAATGAACGCAGTCCCGAGCTGACCGATCCTTGGATCCAGCACGCCTATTGCCTTCACGAACTCGGTCGCAGCCTCGAAGCCATCGATGTCCTCGAAAGCGGTCCCGATTCTCTCCGCTCCATGCCTGTCTATTTCTACAACATGAGCTGCTACCACGCCCAGTCCGGCAAACTCGCCACCGCCCGCATCATGCTCGATAAGTGCCTCGATCTCGACGACAGTTTCCTCAAAAGCGCCCGCACCGACCCGGATCTCCAACCGCTCCTCGACAGCCAGCATGGCGCCGGGCTCATCTGACCGCCTACGCTCGGCCTTCACCGCCAACTTCGAACAACGCGGTGAACTGGGCGCGTCGCTCGTCATCTTCCGCCACGACCGGAAAATCGTCGATCTCCACCACGGATTCGCCGATCGCGCCCGTTCACGGCCTTGGACCGAGGACACCCTCGTTCCCTTCTGGTCCGCCACGAAGGGACTCGCCGCCGCCACCGTCCTTCTCGCCATGGCCCGCGCCGGCCTGACACCGGATTCCCCCATCGCCGAAGTCTGGCCCGCTCTCGACGCCCCACACCGCCCGACCCTTGGCCACCTTCTCAGCCATCGAGGTCAACTCGCCGCCCTCGATGACGCCGCCTCTTTGGCCGATTACGAAACCGTCATCGCCTCCATCGAATCCCAGGCGCGCTCTCAGCTGGCCCGTCCCTCGATCGGCGTGACGGCCACTCAACACGGTTACCACCCACGAACCTTTGGCTTCATCGCCGACGAACTCGTTCGCCGCCTCACCGGGGGCACCCATCTCTCCGCCCTTTTTCGCCAAGCCATCGCCGAACCGCTCTCCCTCGATCTCTGGATCGGCCTGCCGCCGGCCGAAGATCATCGCGTTGCCGAATTGCTGCCGGGACGCCCTCGCGCCGACGCCTCACCCGACCCCTTTTATGCCGCCTTCGCCGACAAAGCCAGCCTCACCCGCCGGGCCTTCCACTCCCCTCACGGTTTGAACGCCGTCTCCGACATGAACCGGCCCGAATCGCGTCGCCTCCGCCTCCCGGCCATGGGGGGCATCGGCTCTGCGCGCGGCCTGGCCAACTTCTATGCGGTTCTGGCCAACGGTGGAACCTGGCGGGGCGAAGTCGTTTTTCCAGCTGAGGTCTGCCGTTGGGCCGAGACCCCTTTGGCCAATGGGCCGGATGCCGTTCTCCTCGAACCCACCAGCTTCAGCGCCGGTTTCCAGCTCGACCCGCTCGATGCCCGAGGCCGCAAACTCCGCCGTCTCATGGGACCATCCACTCGCGCCTTTGGTCACCCCGGCGCAGGCGGCAGCCACGCCTTTGCCGATCCCGAGCACGGCATCGGCTTCGCCTATCTCATGAATCAAATGGAACTCTCGGTCCTGCCCACGCTGAAAGCTCAGTCATTGGTCGATGCGCTTTATGCTTAAGAGAAATGGGCCTCGGTTTAGCTGCTAGGTCGAGAATCTTGGCTGGGCTCAGCCGCAATCGTAAGAATGGGAGTGAAGCGGACATAGGCTGCCAAAGACAGAGCACCTCGTCCAAAGCGGACCTTCCTTCTCCCGCCTCACCCCCACCCTCTGAAGTGTCACCACTTCAGTTACTACCCGAAACGAGAGACCAATGAAACGGGGAACCAGTCCCTGTCCGCCGGCAGACAGGGATAACCGAGTGCCATTCCTGTTAGGGCGCGACGCCCATCCCCGCGATCTCACCGGCCCGGTGCAGCCAGCCCCAGAACGCCTCCAGGTCCTTGTGCGCCCGCTCGACCCAGGCTTCTCCCCAGTAGAAGTGACAACTCGTCTCGGCCCGTAGCAGTCGCCACCGCGCTTCTTCCAGCGCCTCGTTCACCTCGTGCCCACAGCGATCCGCCGGGAACTGCTGCCGTGCCGCCACCCAGGCCCGGCTCGCATCCGCAATGACGGCGAACCCATGCTTCTGCGCGTCGGAACCCGTCCACTGCACAAAATCCCATCCGTGGTGCCATCCAGTGTTCCAAGCCGCCTTATGAACCTTGACCCGGCCATGCGCGCCATACCGGTCCAGGTAGTGGTCCACGAACGCCGGTCGCACCCTCGTTTCGCCCGCGCGCGCCTGCTCGCAAAATGGCCGGTAGAACGCCTCCCAGAAATTCGTCCCCACCGTGGTGTTTCGAAACCAACCACCATTGTCCCCGTCCGACGCCGTCACCACCAACGGCGGAAATTCGCAGTGCTTGGTCCGCTCCTGGCATTCCTTGAGAAACCAGCCCGGTTCCATCCCGGATTCCTGCGCGTTCGACAGATCCCGGTCGCGCACGATCACGACGATTTCTTCCCCCTCGAACTCGGCGATGTGCGGACGGTAGACCATTTCGTGCCACTCCATCGAATCGACGCCTTCGACGTTGTTGCTATCCACGAAGACGTAGCGATATCCCAGCCGCTTGAGCAGCGGAATGAGCTCCATCGTGAAACCCATTTCCGGCGGCCAAAACCCCTGAAAATGACGTCCAGGCCCGAACAGGTGCTGCGCTTTGCCGAGCCAGCGGGTCAGGTGATCCTCCCAGTCGTCTCGTGGAATCAGTGGAAGCACCGGATGGTAGTAAGCCGTGCCCGTCAGCCGGAACAGATTGAGGTTCTGGAGCTGCCACAGCAGGTCCCCAACCTTCGCGATCCCATACACTCGCTCCTGAAACGCCGGGTCCGAGAGCGTTTCCAGCAGCGTGCCGGACAGCACCACGTGGATCCGCGCCACATCTTCATAGCCCCAGAGCGATCGAGGCATCCGGTCCATCGCCCAGAGAATCTCTTTGGCTTCCCAGGTCTGGTTCTCGAGTAGATCTTCCAGATTGCCTGCCGGTTGGTGCAGGTTCAGGACGCAGGCGTGGTGAATCGGTAGCTCGGACATCGCGGTATCCTTCTCACCATAGCGTGTCCAGGCCGAGATGCCATTGCGCTCTCGCCCGCGGCGGGAATTGCACTTTCGATGCTCCAGTGCATCGTCTCAGAAAGAAGCGTGCAGATGCACCAGGTCCGGCACGATTCTGCAGACGTCATGGAAATCCCTTTCTTCCAAATCGATGCCTTCACCGGGACCCCGTTCCGCGGAAACCCCGCCGCGGTTTGTCTGCTCGACGCCTGGCTGGACGATGCCGTTCTCCAGGCCATCGCCGCGGAGAACAATTTGCCGGAAACCGCCTTCGCCGTCCCATGCGCAGAAGGCCATGAACTGCGCTGCTTCACGCCAACCACCGAGGTCGACCTTTGCGGCCACGCCACCCTCGCGGCCGCTCACGCCCTCTTCGAAACCCGGCAGAGCGACGCCGGTTCGATCCGCTTCTTCACCCGTCAGGCCGGCCCGCTGCTCGTCTCGCGCGACGGCGACACCAAGTGGATGGATTTCCCGGCACGGCCGCCGCTTTCTTGTTCCACGCCTGCCGGACTTGAGGAAGCACTGGGTTCCCCAGTCCTCGGCACCTTCCAATCCCGGGACTTGCTCGTCGAGCTTTCCTCCGCCAGCGCCGTCCGGGCCCTGGAACCCAGCCTCGAGGCGCTCGCAAAAATCGACGCGTTTGCCATTTGTGTCACCGCGCCCGGGACGGCGAATGGCCCCGATTTTGTCTCCAGATTCTTTGCCCCTCGGCAGGGCATCCCGGAAGATCCCGTGACCGGATCCGCCCACTGCACCCTGGCCCCGTTCTGGGCCGAGCGCACCGGGAAGCGCGAATTCACCGCAGCTCAGCTTTCTCCACGCCGTGGCACGGTCCAGTGCCGCCTCGCTGACGACCGCGTCAAGCTCGGTGGAGAGGCGGTCACCGTGATTCGAGGCACCTTCACCGTGCCCCATCCGGACACTTGACGCCGCTAACAGGCGAGCTGGATCCCGACACCGATTTGGAAGGGAAGAACAAGCCCAGCCGAAATCATTTGGTCCATATCATTTGCGACAACTATGCAACACACAAGCATCCGAAGGTGAAGGCA
>CAZCRA010000068.1:0-16082 GCA_964500945.1 uncultured Verrucomicrobiales bacterium
GTAGGCTTCGCTGAAGGTCTCGCCGTGAAACATCATCTTCAGCTGGGCGTTCGGCGAGGACGGCATCGGTTTTGGTTTCGATGCGCCCGGTGGACGCTTTGATTTCGGCCACATCCCGTTGGAGGAGGCCCAGGGATTCCTGGAGGGCGGCAACGGCCGGAATCTGATTTGGCGATGAAGCCGCGTTTTTCGGCCGCCTGAGCCCGGTCCTGGAGCAGGAGAATCCCGCCGCAGCAGAGGGCGAGAAACAGGCTCACCACGGAGAAGGGGAGGGCCCAACTCCGGGTGTGGCGGGCCATGGCTCCCAGGAGGAAGAGGATCACGAACACGCCGAGCGCTCCGTAGAAAAGGAATCGAGCAAAAGGGGCGATCGGTTGGAGCACGTCCGAGACGAAGCCACCGACGAAACCGATGGCCCCGGCCAGGCCCGCGGTTCGTTTCAAGACCTGCTGAAATGAGCCGGCGAGGCCGAAGGACTCTTATTGAGTGGGCATGGGCCTATTTCAGCCGCTTTCGGATGGCCGGACAAGCCACGAAGTGGTCAAAAGCTTCTCAGAACGCGAGATCCATTCGACAGGTGCACTGCGGTGGATACAGATCCTGACATGCACGGATCGACCGAGATCGAACTGCCCGACGGGGTGACGTGGCTGGAGCCCGAACCGGGATTTCCGGTGATTGGGGTGTCGCACGCGAAGGGGACCGCGCGCATCGCCTTGCATGGGGCGCACGTGACGAGTTGGGTTCCGGCGGCACATGCCGAAGTTTTCTATGTGAGTCCCAAGGCGGCGCTTCGGCCGGGGAAAGCGATCCGGGGCGGGGTTCCGGTGTGCTGGCCGTGGTTCGGGGCGCATCCGGAGGACGGATCGAAGCCGGCGCACGGTTTTGCACGCAACCGGTTCTGGCGACTGGTGTCGGCCACGGCGAATGAAGAAGGGGTTGAACTGCGTTTGGAACTTCCGTTGGAGCCGGGAGACGGCCCCCTCAAACTGGCGCAGACCATCAAGGTGGGAGGCACGTTGGATCTCGCGCTCGAGACCACCAATGCTAGTGAGGCGCCTCATGCATTGTCGCAGGCGCTGCACAGCTACTTTGCGGTGGGCGACATCGAAGCGGTGCGAGTAGAGGGACTGGACGGTTGCGACTATCTGGAGACGTTGGCCGAGCCTCCATCGGTCGAGCGGCAGTCGGGGGCGGTGCGGTTTTCGGGGGAGACGGACCGGATCTACGCGACTGGCGGCCGGATCAGGATGGTCGATGAGAGGCTGGGCCGGGTGACGACGATCACCAGCGAGGGCAGCAACAGCACGGTGGTTTGGAACCCGTGGATCGACAAAGCAGCCCGGCTAGGTGATTTGCCGGACGAGGACTACCGGAAGTTCGTGTGTTTGGAAACCGCGAATGCCTGGCGGGACGCGCGGATGCTAGCGCCAGGCGAGAAGCAGGTGCTGAAGGCGCGAATCTCGTCGAACGGGTTTTAGCAGGAGTGGTGACACTTCAGATGGGAGGGCGACGCGGGAGAAGAAGGTCCGAATGGGACGCGTTGCTCTGCCTTTGGCAGCCGATGTCTGCCTGCTCCCATGCTTACGAATCCGGCTGCACCTAACCGATTGCCATTTCCCTTAGTGGGGCGTTACGGATTCGGCGATTCGTACTCGGGCTGGTTTTTGCGGTAGACGCCGTCGAGGAAGCTCATTAGGTCGATGAGTTGCTGGGCGGTCATTTCCCGGGTGAGGCGGGGCATGACGGGTTCCAACATTTCGTTCCCGAAGAGGATATCGCGATAGTGTTCCCGCATGACGTGTTTCGGTGCGGTGATGGCGAGGACGAGGTCCTGGTAGGTGGCGGCGAAGATGGGTTCTCCACCCAGCGTGAGATCGACGGGTCTTTCAGCCGGGGGATCGGGGAGGTCGACTCCCGCCACGCGATGACAGGCGTGGCATTCCAAGGCGCGGAATGCGAGCTTTCCACGATCCGGATCTCCGCCTCGGAAACGGAAGGGCTCCTTCTCTTCGGCCAAGGCCGAAAAAGGGGTGAGGAGGAAGCTGGCAACGATGAGCAGCCGAGTGAAGAGAGGAGAGGTTTTCATGGGAGCGGGTTCAGTCGATGGATTCCACGATGCTGCCGTTTTCCTTGGCTTGTTGGCAAGCGCGGCAAAGGGACACTGCGGGTTTTGCCCGGAGCCGCTCGAGGGGAATGGAGTCGCCGCAGCGAGCGCAAATATCGTAGGAGCCTTCTTCCAAGCGTTTGAGAGCGACATTGATTTTCTCCAGGAGATTGGCGTCTCCCTCGACGATGCGGTGGTCGAGGGCTCGCTCGAGTTCGCGCTCCGCCCGGTCGACGATATCCTCTCCGGGCAGGCCGGGGGTATCGCCCTCGCGATGAGATTTCGCCTCTTCGAGGATGGTGTCCCGCTGTTCGAGGAGGAGGCGGCGGAATTCGTTTTTTTCGTCGTCGGTCATGATTTCCCTCAAGAAAACCTACTCAGTCACACGGCATGGGAACCACGCATGGACTAGCGGGCTCTGTGCAGGATTTGCGGGGAAGTTGAAGGCCGGAGGCCGCGGGGGCCGAAGTCAATGCGAGGGTGGATGGGGCACCTTCGATTCGGCCAAGACCATGTGGAGGTAATCGCGGTAGGAAGGGCTGCGGGTGGCGGAAATGACGGATTCGAACTGGGATTCGTCGATGAAACCCATGTTGAAAGCGATCTCCTCGATGCAGGCGACCTTGAGATTCTGTTGATGCTCGATGGTGGCGATGTAGTTCGAGGCTTCGAGCATGGACTGGGGCGTTCCGGTGTCGAGCCAGGCGATGCCACGGCCGAGTAGTTCGACGCGAAGCTTCTGTTGTTCGAGGTAAGCCACATTGAGGTCGGTGATCTCTAGTTCCCCACGGGCGGAAGGTGTGAGTGCCTTGGTCATTTCCACGACTTGGGTGTCGTAGACGTAGAGGCCTGGGACGGCGAAATTCGACTTCGGCTCCTTCGGTTTCTCCTCGATACTCAGCGCCCGGCCCGACTCATCGAACTCGACGACGCCGAAGCGCTCAGGGTCGCGGACGTGGTAGCCGAACACGCAGGCGCCGGAGTCGTGGGCCAAAGCGCGGCGGAAGAAATCGAGTTTTCCGTAGAAGATGTTGTCGCCGAGGACGAGGACGGCGCCGTCCCCGTGGAGGAAATCTTCGCCGATGAGGAAGGCTTGGGCGATGCCCTTGGGCTCGGGTTGGACGCGGTATTGGAGGTTCAGGCCGAGGCTGGAGCCGTCGCCCAGGATCTCCTGGAACTGCGGGGTGTCCTTCGGCGTCGAGATGATCAGGATATCGCGCAGGCCGCCCAGCATGAGGGTGGCGAGGGGATAGTAGATCATCGGTTTGTCATAGATCGGCAGGAGCTGTTTGCAGGCGACCTGGGTGAGGGGGTAGAGGCGGGTTCCGGCGCCGCCGGCGAGGATGATGCCTTTTCGGTTCGACATGAGGCTGTATCGGTTAGCGTGGATCGAGGCCGGTGCAAGCCGGGAGGGAGATGGCTTGGACGATAGGAAGGGAAGAAGCCGAGCGTGATTTCGCGCATGCGATTCAAATTCCTTCTGCTGGCGTTGGCGTTCGCGATGGCGAATGCCGGGGCTGAACTTTCTGCCGCCGAACGGCCGAATCTCCTATTTGCGTTTGCGGATGATTGGGGGCGATACGCGAGCTGCTATGCGGCGGTGGATGGACCGGGATCGATTCACGAAGTGTTCGAGACGCCGAACATTGACCGGGTGGCAGGGGAAGGGGTGGTATTCCGGCATGCCTTCGTGACCGCGCCTTCGTGCACGCCCTGCCGGAGTTCGCTGTTGTCCGGCAAATACTTTTTCCAGACGGGCCAGGGAGCGATTTTGCAGGGGGCGAAGTGGGATCCGGCGATTCTGACGTTTCCGCTGATGCTGGAGGAGGCTGGATATCATATTGGGCAAACCTACAAAGTTTGGAGTCCGGGTCGTCCGAACGACGCGGGCTACGGAGGGGAACGGACCGCCTATGACCAGGGTGGAGCGCGTTTCAACCAGTTCAGCCAGAACGTCACCCGGATGATGGCGGACGGGCAGGGGATGGAAGCGGCGAAGGCCGAACTACTGAACGAGGTGGCGGTGAGCTTTGACGCCTTTCTGGCCGATCGCGAGGCGGGCGAACCGTTCTGCTACTGGTTTGGGCCGACGAACGTCCACCGGCGCTGGACGCGGGGTTCGGGTCAGGCTCTCTGGGGGATCGATCCGGATGAGCTGGAGGGCCGGCTACCCGCGTTTTTGCCTGACGATCCGGTGATGCGGGAAGATTTTGCGGACTACCTGGGTGAGGTGATGGCGTTCGATGCGGCACTGGGAGTGCTCATTGAGCGGTTGGAAAAAGCCGGGGAGTTGGACAACACGCTGATCGTCGTCAGCGGGGACCACGGGGCCCCCGGGTTTCCGCGTGGGAAGTGCAATCTGTATGATTTCGGCACGATGGTTCCGCTGGTGGTGCGCTGGGCCGGGGAGGTTCCGGCCGGGCGCGTGGTGAATGACTTCGTCAATCTCATGGATCTGGCGCCGACTTTTCTGGAGGCTGGCGGTTTGGAGCCGGTCGAAGGGATGGTGGGGCGCAGCCTGGTGCCGGTTCTCCGAAGCGAGAAGGCGGGCTGGGTCGATCGCGGCCGAGACTGGGTGATCACCGGCCGCGAGAGGCACGTGGCCAAGGCTCGAGAGGGTCAGCTGCCGTATCCGCAACGGGCTTTGCGAACGCGGGATCATCTCTACATCGTGAATTTCAAGCCCGAACGCTGGCCGATGGGCGACCCCGGGGATTTGACCCAGGGCGAAACGCCACCGTGGGAGGCTTTGGCGAACCGGACGTTCGCGACCTTTTCGGACATGGACGCCGGGCCGGCGAAAGCGCTCTTGATCACCCGGCGGGACGAGCCGGGAATGCAAAGGTATTTCGACTATGCGTTCGCGAAGCGGCCGCGGGAGGAGCTGTATGTGCTGAAGAACGATCCGGACCAGATTCGAAACGTAGCGGGCGACCCGGCCCATGAGGAAGTCCGGGCGGACCTGGAGGCGCGACTGATGGCTGAGCTGCGGCGTCTCGAGGATCCTCGGGTAATGGGAGAGGGGCTGACTTTTGAGAGACCACCGTTTGCGGGGGATTGATTCCGGTGATGATCGGATCCTCCGGGAAGCTCCTACGGTGACAGCGTCACTTCGAGGCGGTAGAAGGCCTTTGGATCGAGGGGATTCGACTGGAGGGTGGCAGTGACGGTTTCGGTGCCGCCGCCATCGGACGAGGCCTGGGTGGATTCGGACAGGACGGTGGCGGGGTCCCATCGGACGAGGTCGGTGCTTTCGAGGATGCGGTAGTTGAGACCGGTGGTGGCGGCGTCGAGGCGGCGGCGATAAACGAAGGTCACGGTGGAGGCGAGGGGTTGGGCCGTGGGCGTGCCGGGATCGATGGAGCCCAGGAAGGGGAGAAGGGACTGGCCGGAGGAGAACGATGCGGGGTTGGCCGGGTTGGCATCGAAGGCGAATTCCAGGAGGTTGATCATTCCGTCTCCGTCAGGGTCGAGGGAGTAGATCGTGTCTTTGGCGGCAAGGGATTGCTGGGTGCTCCAGCAATCATAGGTGTTCGGAGGAACGACGATGAGTTCGACGGGAAGGGTGAAGCGGTCTGGAAGGGTGGCGTCGCTGGAACTCAGGGAGATCGTGCTGGTGTAGCTCCCCGGGGTCAGGCTGGAGGCGTCGAATTCGACTTGGAAGGCATCGGTTTCCGAGGTGGCCGACCCGGAGAGCGTTCCGGAGAGGCGTGCGATGGGCAGGGTTTGGCCCGAGTCCATGCGCAGGCCCGAGGAGTCCACGACGAACGCTTCGTTGTAGGCGAGCTGGAGGACTTCTTCGTCGGACTCGCCCCGGATCCCCACGGTGGCGGAGGTTTTTCGACCGACGGAGTTGTAATAGACGAAGACATCGCCAGAGGCTTTAAGGACCACCTGTCCTGTGAACGTGGTCGAGCTGGAACCGAAGTAGGGGACGGAGGTGAACTGGACGACGAAAGTCTCGGCGTCGGGGCGGTGGTAGTGCGCCGTGCCCGAGTTAGAGAACGTGAGGTCGTCCCAGAGGAAAGCAATGAGGTTGTCCGGGGCCGACGAAGAGGTGAGCGGCTGATTGCTGAAGGCGGCGCTGGTGCTGGTGAAGCTGAGGAACCCATTCGAGCAGATCCGGACGGAATCGTAGGTGCGGCCGAAGAACGGGAAGTCGAAGCCGAGACTGAATGGGCCGAGATTCGTGTCGTCGCCGAACGCGAGGGAGGTGCCGGCCGAAGCGATGTCGTTCCAGACGAAGGGTTGGCCGGTGTCGGACGACGGCGGTTCGACGTGCTCGACATCGGTGCTGGAGGTGACGGACCAGCTCAGGGTTCCGATGCCGATGTTTCGGATGGTGACAGGGTAGGTTCGGGATTGGCCCTCACAGACCACTGCCGCGAGCGTCGTGGGTTCGAGCGCCAGCCTGGCGCCAGGTGTGACGGTCAAGTTGACGGGAACGCGGACATCGGGAAGCGAGGGGTCGTCGCTGATCAGGGCGACCTCGGTTTGGTAGGTGCCGGCGGGAATCCCCGTGGCATCGACGGTAATGGTAGCTTCTTCGGAGGCGCCGGGGTTCACGACGCCGACCGGGGCGGAGGCACCGATCCAATCGAGGGGCCGGTCATCGAGTTCGAAGGCGTCGACATACCAGCCCTCGTGACCGTTGCTGATCGAGTCGATGGTGTCGAAGTGGCAGCGCAGGCGGACAATTTGTCCGGCGTAGGATCCGATCGAGACGGTGGCGGGAACGAAACCGTCTGTCTTTTGGCTTTCGCGAAGCTGGGTCCAAGTGGCGCCGTCATCGGTGGAGAGACTGAAGGTGGCGCGGTCGTATTGGGTGAGGTCTTCCTTCTCCAGGAACTCGTGGAAGGTGAGCTGCGAGGCGGAAGGGGGGAGCAGGATGGGGCTCGAGATGAGAGCGCCGAAGTTCCGGGCGCCGGTGTCGTAGTTCCCCTCCGCTTCTCTTCCGTAATACCAGCTCGAGGTTCCGGTGTAGGCGCGGCGGGTTGATTCGTGCCAGAGGCCATCCGGCTGCCAGTCCGGCGCCGAGGCGGCAAGCTGGTAAGTCAGGGGCGCCGTGCCGCTGTTTCCAACGGGAAGAGTCAGCGAGGTGGCTGCACCCTCGGCCAAAGTGATCTCGAGCGGGGTGGTGTCGACCACCACGGCAGGAATGCCAAGGGAGAAATCGACCTTTGAGCGGGAAGGCGGCACGGTTTCGTTCCTGGGACCGGCGGTCAGGTAGCCCGGGAAGGAAGCGGTGAGCGCGTAAGTGCCGTCGATGACCGTGAAGGTGTAGCGGCCGTTCGAGCCGGTTTGGACGGAGCCGGAAACCGTTCCGTCGTAGGTGATCGTGGCGCCGGGCATGGGGGCACCGTTTCCGGCATCGGTGACGAGGCCCTCGATGACTGACTCGGTGTAGATGGTGATGGGTAGGTCGTAGCTCCAGGTGTTTCCACCGGTGTCCTGGAGATCGACCGTCAGCGTCACGGCGAGGGGGGTGGCCACTTCAGACCCGATGGTGGCGGTGAACACGCTGCACCCGGCGCCGGAAGATTATGCCTTGATGTCGCGGTGAACGAGCCCGCGGGCGTGGTGATTTCCCGCGGGTCGATGGTTCCCACGGAAAGGCTGGGCTGATTCACGGCGATGGCCGGATCCCCGGATGAAAGCGTGGCGGTGACGCCCTGCGCCGGATCGACCCCGGCGTTTCGAAGTGTGAGGGTGAGGGTCAGCGACTCGCCGGGGCTGACGATATCCGGGTCCGAACCGGCGCCGGTGGCCTGGACCAGGACTTCTTCGATGACCACGGCCGGGCCGGTGGCGCGATCGGCGAGCTTAAACAGGTTCAGGCGTCCCCCGGTGACGGTGCGGCCCTCGAGGGCGGAGATGGGATCCACCGATTCGAGCAAAGCCTGGCGGACGTCGGCCGGGGTGGCACCTGGCATGAGGGAAAGGAAGAAGGCGCAGGCGCCGGCCACGTGCGGGGTGGCCATGGAGGTGCCGCTGTAGGTGGAGTAAGTGTTGCCCGGGGTCGTGCTGAGGATGGACGAGCCGGGAGCGCCAAGGTCGACCGAGGTGAGACCATCGTTTGAGAAGGACGAGAGGGCGTCGGTGTGGGTGGTGGAGGCGACGGAGATGAGATTGTCATTTTCGTAGGAGGAAGGGTAGTGAGGTGTGGCGTCGTTATCGATGCCGTCGTTTCCGGCAGCGGCGATGAAGAGCTGGCCGGCGGCGCCGGCTGCGGTGATGGCGTCCTCGAGCGCCTGGCTGGAACCTCCGCCGCCCCAACTGTTGGAAGTCAGATGAACGTTTCGGGCCGTGGCGTAGTTCACGGCATCGACCGCATCGGCCGTGCTGCCGCCGAAAGGTCCAAGGAACTTCAGGGCCATGAGGCTGATTTCCCAGTTCACCCCCACCACTCCGGTCGCGTCGTTTCCGGCGGCGCCGATGGTTCCGGCGCAGTGGGTGCCGTGGCCGTCGTCGTCCATGGGATCGGCGTCGTCGGCGTAGAAGTCCCAGCCGTGGACGTCGTCGATGAATCCGTTCCCGTCGTTATCGATGCCGTCGTCCGGCGTTTCGCCAGGGTTCGACCAGATGTTTGGTGCGAGGTCGGGGTGTTCGTAGTCGATGCCGGTGTCGATGACGGCGAGAAGGATGGAACGGTTGCCAGTGCCTAAGTCCCAGGCTTCGACGGCGTCGATGTCGGCGTCGACCGTGCCGCCGGTCTGACCGGTGTTGTTCAATCCCCAAAGTTCCGAAAAGCGCTGGTCGTTCGGGATGGTGACGGAGGGAAAGACCAGGAAATCGGGCTCGGCCAAGTCGACCAGTGGGTCGAGGGCGTCCAGCAGGGATTCGAGAGCCGTCGAGAGGGGTGCCCCGGAGTTGGCGGCGACGAGGTAGTGACCGGGTGTCCGGAGTTGGCGGCGAATGTGGAAGCCGTTCGCTTCGGTGACGGTTTCGAGATCCTCTCGGGTTTGGCCCGGGGCGAGACGAACCAGGACGTGGTCGGCCGTCATGGCGACGGGGCGGCGGGGAGCGGCGCCGGGTGCCTGGGGGAGGAAGGTCTCGACGCGGACGAACCGGTGTTTGAACCGGCCGCGAACGTCATGGATTTCGATCCGGGTGCTCCCGCTGGCGGTTTGCAGGGTTCGGCTGGCGACTGGTTTGGAGCCGGAAGTCAGGCGTGCGATGTGGGAGCCCGGCTGTGGCGGGGCGCTAGCCGGGGCAGGATTTGCGTCCTGGAATGCCATGTCGACGGCCGGGTGCGAATCGGGTTCGCCCGCGACCGGGTGGGAGAGCTCCGGACGGGCCATGCCGGACGAGGGATTTGAGATGGCCTCATCTGTTTCCGGTGAGGTGGAAACAGCGCCGTTCGAAGAGGGGCTCTCCTGCGATTCACCACTGGGAATGGAGTGGGGCCGGAGGAGGAAGAAGGTGGCAGTCAGGGCCAGCCCGGCGGCGAGAGCGGTGGCGATTCGTGTCAAGGTAGGCGGCGGCAGGGGTTGGATGAACTTCGACCGAAAAAGCCGGGGCGCATGGACTTTTCTGTGACAGTTTGCGCCTTTGAAAGGGCTTTGGCCGCAGTCTGGCTGCTTTGCCGTTGACGAATGGAGCTATCCGTCGTGGGTTGAGGGCTTCGGAGATGAGTGCTGAGATCCAACAGGAAGGTAGGGCGGAAATGGTGGCGTTGATGCTCGAACTGGTGAGGCCGGGTGCGGAGGCCTTTGCGAACGTGGTTTTGGCAAGCGGGGATGCTCGTCTGGATTTCCGCATGGGCATGGGTGGCGAGCGGGCACTCACCGATCTGAAGATCCTGCGCGAGGTGCTGCAGGTGGTGGACGGCCGGCTGGATGTCCGGGTTCGCGGGAAGACCATCGATAACCCCTTGATGGCCGGGATTCTGGGCGATCAGGCAGCCAAGGGGTTTGGGCGAGTCGACGGCGACGGCTACCGATTGCAGGGAAGGCTGAAGGACGGGACGATGACGTTGGGTGACAAGCCTCTGCCACTGATGGAGCGTTTCGAATCGGCGCTGGATCTGCCGATCGACTGGGAGCGATTGGGGGGGGCGGTGAGACGGTGTTTGGTGGCCGCTCCCCATGCGAGAGCGATCAGTGGAGGAGGAGGGGGAGTGGGGTGAGGAGGGCGGCATCGGCGAGGACGCGGATGAGGCGAGGGCTAAGGCGTTCTTCCGCGAGCATGAGGGCGAGGAGGGCGGCCGCTGACGCGGCGATGGCCACGGACAGAGGTTTCAGATGCATTCCAAGCGGGGAGAGGATCAGCAGAATCAGGAACACGGGTAGCAGGCTGAGGAGAACGGGGGCCGACCGGGATGCCGCGGCGGGATCGTGACGGGCATCGTGATGTCGTTCGGCGCTGCCGATGACGAGGCAGTTGGCGGTGCAGAGGAGGCCGAAAGCGGCCGTGACGAGCCAAAGGTCCGGCGTGAAGTGCCGCTGAACGGGACAGGTCACGCCGAGGGCGAAAACGAGTCCGCAGGCGATCTCCTTTGGAACGAGCCGGGAACGGCGAAACCATCCGGCGTACGCCAGGGTCAGGGCACTGGGAGCAATGGCCCAGGACCAGGCCCAACCCGGCAGGGAAAAGGCGGCGAGAACGATGCCCAACGTCGCCACGAGCATCATGATGAGGATCGCCCGGCGGTGGCGGGCGGTGAATCCGTGCCGGGCCGTCGTCACTTCGGTGGGTTCGCCGATGCGGGTGGTATCGAGCCAGCGGTCGGCGGCGTAAATCAGCCAGACCACGAGCGCGAGCATCGTCCAAGCCGCGCTGGGGACGGTGCTCTGAGCGGCGTGAGCGAACGCCGCCAGCCAGACGAGCGCCAGGAGGGGGGCATCGAGGCTGAGAATGTTTGGCCACAACCACCATGGATGAGTGCCGGCCGCTGGCTCGTTGGAATGAGCTTTCGCGGACGATGATTTGCTGTCATGCTGGAGTGGCACGGTAGAGGAAAGGGCCTTCGGGCTGAAATGCTACGGGAGGTTCAGCGACCAACCCGCCGAGATGGAGGAAGCGTCCAACAACTTTGAACGCGCGCTGCGAGAGCACGGGATCGACCTGGAGCGCGGGGAACCGGAGATTCTGCAGTTAAATACCGGCAAACTCTGCAACCTCACGTGCGTCCACTGTCACGTCAACGCGGGTCCGGCCCGCAAAGAAATCATGACCGACGAGACGGTCGACCGGGTCTTGGAATGGTTCGAGCAAACCTCGATTCCCACGCTGGATCTGACCGGGGGAACGCCCGAGATGATTCCGGGTTTTCGGCATTTGGTGAGTGCGGTCCGGGGTTTTGACCGGCCACGCCGGGTGATGGACCGGCTCAATGCGACCATCATCAACGAGCCAGGTTACGAGTGGGTGGCGGAGTTTTTGGCCGAGAACACCGTCGAAATCGTGGCGTCGATGCCCTGTTACTCGGCTGAAAACGTGAACGCGCAGCGGGGTGACGGCGTTTTCGATTCGAGCATCAAGGCTTTCCAGCTTCTGAACGACCTGGGCTATGGCCGGGAGCCCGACCTCGTGCTGAACTTCGTTTATAACCCGGGCGGGGCTTTTCTTCCGCCGAACCAGACGGAATTGGAGGCGGACTACAAACGCGAGATGCGCGAGCATTTCGGGATCGAATTTCACCGGCTCTACTGCATCGCAAACATGCCGATCTCGCGATTCGCTTCCTACCTGCGGCGGGAGAACCAGTTTGCGGACTACATGATCCTGCTGAAGGACGCGTTCAATCCCACGACCGTGGAGGGGTTGATGTGCCGAAACACCATCAGCGTCAGCTGGGAGGGGGAGGTTTTCGACTGTGATTTCAACCAGATGTTGAACCTCCCCGTGGAGACGAACGGTGAGAGATCTCCGGTTCGCCTATGGGAGCTCGATTTGGAGGCGTTTGCGAGGACGCCGATCCGGACCGGGAATCACTGCTTCGGCTGCACGGCGGGCGAGGGGAGTTCGTGCGGCGGGGCCCTGGTGTAAGGCGTTGGTGTCGACGCGTTAGAATCGGGCGGTGGAGAGCTGGTAACCGCCGCCGAGTTCCTGCATCGCTTGGTTGACCGCCGCGAAGTTTTCGGGATCGGAAAAGAAGGGTCCCGTGCCGGCGCCGCCGAAGGTGTGCGTGGAGACCAGGACGGGTTTTCCGTGAACGAGGACGAAGGCGGGGTGGCCGCTGTCGCCGCCGATGAGTGTCTTGGCCAGGGATTCGGGGAATTCAGGGTGGAATTGGAACGCGATGCGACGGCCGCCGACGGCTCGGACCTGATGGACATGAATGCGCCGGCCTTTATCCGTGACGAGAACCGGGGCGCCGGGGAGGTGTTTGGCGTAGTCGATGCCCGGCGGAAGGACTTTGTAGAAGGGCAGACCTTTCACGGGGTCCCGGAGCAGACCTACGGTGATGTCGGGCATGTGGCCTTTTCCAGGGAGCCTGACGCGTTCCACGATGGAATTGGGCACGAGATTTCCCTGGCGGGTGTGGAAGGCAATGAGGGTGTTCGGCGCCCGTGCGCTGTGACTGGCCATGACCACGTGCCGGGGCGAGATCAGAGTCACATTGGCTGGCGGGCGATCCCACGAGACTCCGGTCAAATCGAGATCGCGCGTCCAGTTCCGGGCAAAGGTCGCCTTGCCTGTCGCGCCCTGGTAGTGGGAAAAAATCTCATTCTCGCCCCCCGAATCCGGCACGATGGCCTGGGTGGCGGCGGTGATGTGGGCGGCTAGTCCCTCCCCGCCGGGCCCGACCGAGGGAAGGTTTGCTCCACGAGGGCCAGGCGTAGCCGCGCAGCCTGCGAAGGCGGCAGCGAGTAGGGTAGGCAAGAGGCGATGGAGCATCGGGGAAGGAATGTCGACCATCCTCCTAAACCCGGATCCTCCGGCTTTTCAAGCCCTTGGTGCGCCCAGGGATTTGAAGCCCTTACGCACCCGGCTTCGGGAGGATTTCCTCGACTTTCGCCGGTTTCTCGTCGAAGCGGTCGAAGCGATTGGAAAGGATGAAGAAGGTTGGTGCCCAGAGGCCGATGAAGATTCCGAAGCGTTCGCCGTGGGCTTTGGACCCCTCATCGGTGCCGCCGGTAAGGAACCAGACGAGGATCGAGGCAAGGATGGAGGCAAAGCCGAGGATGAAGCAGAGATGACTTAGACGTTTCATTGGTTGGACAGATTTAGGTTCAAGCGAGTTCGAGCGAGTATACGGACGGCAGGCTGAGGCCGATGTGGTTGGTTTGGGATGAAGGCGTGAGTCGTGGGGCGAATCGAGACCGTGGTGGACGCCGAGGGGCTGGGGCTATAGGGTGGGCGGCACTCGGTATGGCGACGATCCAGTTTGTCCAAGGCAGCCTTCAGGGGCAGGCGTTTAAGGTGGACCCGGCAGGAGCACGGTTGGGGTCCGGCGGACGCTGTGAACTGCAGCTCGAAGATCCCGGCGTGGCGGCGAAACACGTGTCGGTCAGCAAAGAGCGAGGTCGATGGGTTGCGACGGAGTTGGATCGCCGGGCGGGGATGTTCGTGAACGGGGAACGCTCGAAGAAGGCGCCGCTTCAGGATGGGGACGTCGTGCAATTTGGCGAAGCGGCGTTTCGAGTGCACTTGGCCGAGGAGGCCGGATCACCGGCTGGGGTCAGCGGTCCGGGGTCTGCGGTGGCTGGGACGGAAGCGGGTGGGGATTCGATGTCCGGTTCGGACCGGGCGACCATCGATGAGCTGAAGGAACGCTACGCGGAGATCACGGAGGAGATTCGTCACATCATCGTCGGACAAGAGGCGGTGGTGGAAGAGGTTCTGCTGGCGATTTTCTGCCGGTCGCACGCCTTGTTGGTGGGAGTGCCGGGCCTGGCGAAAACGCTGCTGGTGAGCACGTTGAGCGAGGTTTTGGACCTGAGCTTCAAGCGGATTCAGTTCACGCCGGATCTGATGCCGGCCGACATCACGGGAACGGAGGTTCTGGAGGAGGACGTGTCGACGGGATCGCGCGGATTCCGGTTCGTGCGCGGGCCGATCTTCGCCAATCTGGTGCTGGCGGATGAGATCAACCGGACACCGCCGAAGACCCAGGCGGCGCTGCTGGAGGCCATGCAGGAACGGCATGTCACGGTGGGGGAAATGACGTATCCGCTTCCGCGCCCGTTTTTTGTGTTGGCGACGCAGAATCCGATCGAGCAGGAGGGGACCTATCCGCTTCCGGAAGCGCAGCTCGACCGGTTCATGTTCAACATCAAAGTCGGGTATCCATCGGCGGAGGAGGAGCAGCAGATCATCAAGCGCGTGTCCGGCATGTATGAAGGGCAGCCCCAGCGATGTCTGGGTGCGGAGGACATCCTGCGGCTGCAGGACGTGGTGCGTCGCGTGCCGGCGGCGGATCACGTGGTCGAACTGGCGGCTACCCTGGCCAGGGCGACGCGTCCGGCAGAGGACCAGGCGCCGGACTTCGTGAAGGATCTGGTGTCCTGGGGAGCGGGACCGCGGGCGGGGATCAACCTGATCCTGGCGGCCAAGGCGCGTGCGATTTTGTATGGACGGTATCATGTGACGACGGCGGACGTGCAGGCCGTGGCGGCGCCGGTGCTGCGGCATCGGGTGATTCTTAACTTTAATGCGCAGTCGGCCGGGATGACGAGCGACGACCTCGTGGCCCAACTGCTGGATCACGTGAAGCCGAAGGGCCGGCTCGGGCTTTGACGGGAGAGAGGCTGAGGATGGCCGCATCGGTGGGCAAAACGGGAGCCTCCCAGGGGCGAGACAGTCGGAAGGGCGATTCCGATCTGCTGACACCGGGTCTGATCGAGGCGATGGGCCGGATGGAATTGCTGGCCCGGACGAAGAAAGAAGGGAGCATCAGCGGGCGACACGCCAGCCCGCACAAAGGCTCGTCGGTCGAGTTCGCCGAATACCGGCAGTATTCGCCTGGCGATGATTTGCGTAATCTCGACTGGCGGGTGCTGGGCCGGAGCGACCGGTTCTACATCAAGCAATATGTCGAGGAGACGAACCTACGCGCGACGCTGGTTCTCGACGTGTCGGGGTCGATGGCGTTCGAGGGGCAGGAAGCGGTGTCGTTATCGGGGCGACGGCTTCGGAAGTTCGACTATGCACGGCATCTGGCGGCGGCACTGGCGTATCTGTTCATCCGGCAGCAGGACGCCGTGGGTTTGGTGACCTTCGACACGGCGATCCGGACCTATCTGCGCGAGATGAGTCGTCCGAGTCAAATTCGGCTGATTTTGGATGAGCTGCGCGGGAGTGAGCCCGGGGGGGATACGGGGGCAGCTGATGTTTTTCACGATGTGGCGGAGCGGATCCGGCGGCGTGGGCTGGTCATTTTGATCTCGGATTTGTTCGACGACCCGGAGGCCATCCGGGACGCCCTGCACCACTTCGAGTATCGGCAGCACGAGCTGATCGTGTTTCATGTGATGGCCGAAGAGGAACTGAATTTTCCGTTTCGGAAGTTCACGCGTTTCCGGGCGCTCGAAACGGCGCCGGGGATGCAGGTGGATCCGCTCGCGATCCGGTCGGAATATCTGGAGCGCGTGCGGCGGTTCGTGGAGACGATCGAGCGGACCTGCGGGCAGATGAAGGCGGATTACGTGCCGGTGAACACGAACCGGCCGGTGGAGGAAATCCTGACCGGGTTTTTGGCGAAGCGACTCGCGGGGATCGGTGGGAGGTAAGGAGGCGGATAGCAACTTCGATCGTGTTTTTCTTTGTGGGGCCGAGGGAAGTTTGGATGAGCTGGAGTGAGAGATGCTGCCTTTGAACCCATGGATGCTGCTTGGACTGGCGGCCGTAGCGGTGCCGGTCTTGATCCATCTGTTTTCCCGCCACTCGGGACAGACGATGGACTGGGGGGCGGTGCATTTTCTGCGGGAATCGGTGCGGCGACGGAACCGGCGGATTCGGTTGGAGGAAGCGCTTTTGATGGCGGCGCGTTGCCTCTTGATCGTGCTCTTTGCGTTGGCCTTGGCGCGCC
>CAZCRA010000068.1:16092-16567 GCA_964500945.1 uncultured Verrucomicrobiales bacterium
GGCGACGAGGTGCTTGATCGTGGGACTGCTGGCGCTGGCCCTGGCGCGGCCGTTCATTCCGCCGGGGTCGCAGGTGCCGTGGTTTCTCGTTTTACCGGTGGGTTTGATGGCCTTGGCGGGAATAGGGGTCACGGTGGCGCTCTGGGGGGTCAAACGCTGGCGTTGGCTGATGGCGTTCGGGACTCTCGTGTGTCTTGCGCTCGCCGTGAGTCTTGCGCTTTTCGAGCAGTGGTTGAATCTGTCACGCTTCGGCCGTTCAAGCCGTCAGGACGTGGCGATCGTGCTGGACGGTTCGGCGTCGATGAACCTGGCGCCGGGTGGAGTGCGGAATTTCGACCGGGCGAAGGAGGAGATCCGGACCTTGCTGCGCCGGGCACCGCGCGGGAACGCGTTCAGTTTGATTCTCGGCGGACCGTCGCCATCGCCGAGGCTGGGATCGCCGACGGGCGACCGGGATTTGCTGTTGAATGAGTTG
>CAZCRA010000068.1:16577-19151 GCA_964500945.1 uncultured Verrucomicrobiales bacterium
AGCCGGCGGGTGGCGCGTTTGCGGCCTACGACGCGGTGGCGATGGCGGCAGTGTCGTTGGCCCAGGGATCGAATCCGGCGAAGAAGATCCTGATCTACACCGACGGGCAGAAGGTGGGGTGGGAGGCGGAACAGGCCGGGCGCTGGGCATTCATTCAGGAGAGCCTGGAGAGCCTTCCGTCCGTTCCGGAGGTGGTCATCCGCGAGCTCCTTTTGCCGTCCAACGTGCGCAATCTGGCGATCTCGGGGATCGAAACGTCGCGCGAGGTGGTGGGGACGGATCGCCCCGTCACGATCCGGGTGCAGGTGGAGAACACGGGTTCGGAGGCGGTGACGCCGCGGGAGGTGAGGCTGGAGGTGGAGGGAAAGACGCTGGTCAGCCGGACGTTGGGCCAGCTGCTGCCCGGGGCACGTCAGACGGTGGAGTTTTCCCACCGGTTCGAAGCCTGGGGAGCGCGGGAGGTGCGGGCGGTGCTCGATGTGGAGGACGAGATCGCGGAGGACGACACGGACGTGCGAGTCGTGGCCGTGAACCGGGAGCTGAGGGTGCTGATCGCCGATGCCGGAAGGCGGGCTTCGTTCCTGGAGCGGAGCGGGGCGTTTGCGACGCTGGCCCTGGCGCCGGGCCTGCGTGAATCGGCCGAGACAGGAATGGCGCCCGGCGAGGATGAGGCGCGGACCTACCTGGTGCAGCCACGATTGATGAGCGCGGCGGAACTGCGGGACGTCACGCGCTGGGCCGAGTATGATGTGATCGTGCTGGCGGGCGTGCCGCGATTGCCGGAATCGATTTTGCCGGCCCTGGAGGATTGGGTTTCGAAAGGGGGCGGGCTTCTTTTGGCGCCGGGGGCGCGGGCGCAGGCGGACTTCTTCAATGGGTGGCTGACGCGCGAGGGTGGCCGGATGCTGCCGATGGAGCTGGGAGAGAATCGTGTGTTCGCGCCGGAGGAGGCGGTGGCGCCGTCTCTGGACACGTTTCGGCACCCGGGTTTGCAGACGTTGGCGGCGGCGAAGCAGTCGGATCTGGAGGGGGGACGTTTTGTGAACTACTGGCAGTTGCGCGCTTTTCCCGGCGACGAGGGAGGTGTTGGGGCCCGGTTGACGAACGGGGACGCGTTTCTGGCTTCGCAGCGCGTCGGGGGTGGAACGGTGGCCCTGCTGGCGGCTCCGTTGGACCTGAGTGGCGGGAACCTTCCGTCGCTTCAAAGCTTCGTGCCGATGCTGCACGAGCTGGTGTATTTTTTGGCGAACCCGGCGCGATTTTCCCTGAATCTGGAGCCGTCCTGGGATTTGGCGGTGCCATTGCCGGGGAACCGGTATGCGCTTTCGGGTGGGGGATTGCGCGGGGAGTATTTTGTGAAGAACGAGCGGAGGAAGCCTGCGCTGGTGCGGTTCGATTCGAACCTGGACGTGAGTTGGGGCGATGGGAGTCCGGGACCGGGCGTTCCGGCGGACGGATTCCGGGTTCGCTGGGAGGGAAAGATCCAGCCGGCGCGTTCGGGCCACTACCGGTTCGAAGCGAATGTGGACGACGAAGTGCGGCTTTGGATCGACGGGCGCGAGGTGCTGTATCAGGTGTATGGGCGGGGTCCTCGAGCGCGGGAGATCTGGCTGGAGGCGAACCGGACGCACGTGCTGAAGGCGGAGTTCGAGGAGCATAGTGGGTCCGCCTACGTGCATCTGCGATGGCGGACGCGAGAGACCTCCTTCGAGCCGGTGCCACCGGAGGTTTTTCAGTCATCGGTGCTGACGCGGGACGGAGAGCCGTTTCGCTTTCCGGCAGCCGGACCCCGAGGCGAACCGCGGAGCGCCGTGATCGAAGCGGCTCCATCAGGGGTGTTGGCTCGTCTGGATGGTGACGTGGCGTCGGGGCTCTACCGGATCGAGGTGCCGGGGGAGGAGCGAGAGCGATTCCGGGATCTGCTCGGGGAAGACGGAACGGCGATCTCGTTTACGGTGAAACGTGATCCTACCGAGAGCCGGCTCGAGCCGCTGAGCCGGGAAGACCGGGCACAGCTCGGAAAGCACTTGGCCATTTACGAGCCCGAGACGGCGGAGGAGGTGCTGAGCGCGCTGACGGGTGGTTCGTTCGGGGAAGAACTTTGGCGCGAGCTGGCGCTGGCGGCGTTGGCGTTCCTGCTACTGGAGATTGCTCTGACGCGATGGATCGCGGTTTCCCGGCGGACGGGCAGCGAGGGGAGGGTGGCGTTTGGTTGAGGCGATTCGACCGGCAGGGGTGAGGAAACAAAACGGCATCCCGGCGGACTCCGGCTTGGCAAGCTTCGATGAGACGGTTGAGGTGGAAGCACGAACGGTGGTGCTGATTTCGTTGGCGCAGGGTATCGACCTGCTTCAGACGATCTTCGGGAGAAAGGAGATGAAGGGCCGGAAGGCCCACGTGGAGGCGCTGATCAAGGGGGAGAAGACCGGAGCGGCGACTCGAGAGGTGATCGAGGCCTGCCAGACGCTGGGGCTGGAGGTCCCGCACCGGGTCGCGGTGCTGGGCATGCTCAACGCCTGTGCGCCTCTTCTCATTGGTGGAACGGCATTCATGTATGGGGCGGGTCACGAGAAA
>CAZCRA010000069.1:0-18731 GCA_964500945.1 uncultured Verrucomicrobiales bacterium
GGACCCGAGGAATCGCAAGCGCTGCGGAGCATGGCTGCGACGCCCAAAGCGGCGATGGCGAGAACGGCGATTTCTCCCAGGGTGTCGAGCGCGCGGAAGTCGACGAGGATGACATTCACCACGTTTCGACCGTAGGCTTCCGGGACACTCATCTGCGCCATTTGGCGCGCGACGGGTTCGTCGACTTCGAGATCGAGTGCTTTCAGCGTGAGGAGGGTGAAACCGGTTCCGACTGCGAGCGCGAGGGCCGCGGCGAAGAAGCGCGGGCGCCGCGTGGGGACAGCTCGAGGCAGTCGGGGAAGGCCATAGATCGCGAGGGCGAACAGGACGAGGGTGAGGGTTTCGACCAGGAGTTGGGTGATCGCAAGGTCGGGCGCGCCGAGAAGCGCGAAGAGGGCAGAAATTCCGAATCCGACGCAACCGAGGAGGAGAACGGCGGTCATGCGACGGCGTGTCAGGGCGAGTCCGGTTGCCGCGGCCGCGACCAGCGCGACGGCGAAAGCGAGGTCGGTGCGGAATTCGAGGGGGCGAGCGAGGTCGATGGTCCAGGGCGTTTGGAGGAAGGTCCAAAGCAGCAAGGCGGCTGCCGTGGCGAGGATAGCGACGAAGTAATGGCGGAGATTTCCGGATTGAATGGCATTGGTCAGGGCCTCGGCGAAGCGGAGGAAGTTGGCCAAACCAGCGCGGAAAAGGTTTTTGCCGTCAAGGGGGGCCGCATGCTTTTCGATCCATCGACCCAGAGCCCAGAGGGAGCGGCGCAGGGCGAAGCCGGTGAAGCCGAGGGCGACCGTGATTGCGCTCAAAAGCAGGACGAGGTTCAAACCGTGCCACAGCTTCAGCTTCACGGTGATATCCTGGACCTTGATCTGCTCGGCGATCGCCGTGACGGGGGCACCGAGGATGGACTGGGGAAAAATGCCGAGGAGCAAGCTGCCAGCGCCTAGAACGAGGGGACCGAGGACGAGAGCGATCCCCGGTTTTTTGATCAGCGGGGTCGCTGCGTCGCGGGCTGGTAGGAAGGGGGCGACGCCGACGTTCAGGGCGACGAGGATGTTGGCGGCATTGGCGACGACGCCGCAGGTGAGGATGGTCCACCCGACGAGTGGCGCCTCGAGTTTGACCTCGTAGAGGAGTTCCTTGGCGATGAAGCCGATGAAGGGCGGCAAGCCGGACATGGACGCCGCGGCGAGGACGGCGGAAAGGCCGAGGATGGGCATGGCGCGCATCAGACCGCGCAGTTGGCTGACATCGCGGGTGCCGGTGGTCTTTTCGAGGATGCCCGCGATCATGAAGAGAGCGCCCTTGTAGAACGCGTGGACGATGAGGAAGACCACGGCCGCTTTGGCCGCCAGGACGTGTTCCATTCCCAAGAGCAGGACCAAGGTGCCGAGAGCACTGACGGTGGTGAAAGCGAGCAGACGTTTCAGGTCCGTCTGGAGGGCGGCGACCACGGCTCCCCAGGTCATGGTCACGGCTCCGAATCCAAGGAGAGCGAAGTGCCAGGGATCGGTATCGCCCAGGAGAGGATGGAGGAGGGCGAGCAGGAAGACGCCGGCCTTGACCATCGTGGCGGAGTGGAGGTAGGCGCTCACCGGGGCGGGCGCGGCCATGGCACCGGGAAGCCAGAAGTGGAAGGGAACCTGCGCGGATTTCGTGACGGCGCCGACGATGATGCACGCCAGGATCCAGGGGTAGAGCGGGTGGGCAAGAATGGTGTCACGGTTCTCCTCGAGGGCGCCGATGCGGTAGGAACCGGCGACTTCACCCAGAAGAAGGATGCCAGCGAGAAGGGCGACACCTCCAGCCCCGGTGACGAGGAGGGCGTCGAGGGCCGATTTTCTGGACTCCGTTTGAGTGTGAGCAAATCCGATCAGGAGGAAGCTGGCGACGCTCGTCAGCTCCCAGAACAGAAAGAGAACCACGAGATTCTCCGTCACGGCCAGCCCGAGCATGGCGCCCATGAACAGGAAGAGGCAGAGGAAGAATCGTCCTTTGGACGGGGACGATGCCAGGTAGCCGCCCGCGTAGATGGTCACGAGGAAGCCGATGCCCGTCACGAGCATGGCCAGAAGCATGCCCAGCGGTGAAACCCAGAGGTCCCAGTCGATTCCCAGTCCGGGCGCCCAGGCTAAACTGCCTCGCCATATCGTTCCCTCCCAGGTCACGGGCGCCGCTGCGAGGAAGGCCGCAAAGGCGCCAGCGGGAACGAGCGCCAGGATCCATGCGGTCGCCGATCCCGCGATCCGGGTGATGATGGGCGCCAGGAACGCCGCGCCGAAAATGGCGAGGACGATCCAGGCGGGACTGAGGGTATCGAAGAGCATCGCGTGGCGGACTGATAAAAGGGAGGAAACTCGAGGTTTCAAATGGGACCCAACGAAAAGACTCCACGCTGTCGCGCCAGACGAGGAAGGCGGGCCCTGCCATCCAAGGGTTTTCCTCCGGTTCAAAAGGAAACGGCCCTCCCTGGGGGAAGGGCCGGAAGTCGGGAATGAAATAGATTACGTGTTTTGCATGTCCTGCAATGGGAATCGGCTAAAATCGGATGGGGCCATGGACGTGGAGGAAGGTGTTGCGGAGTGGCCGAATCATTCAACCTGGACCTTGTGGCGTGCGTTACCGATAGTGGCGCGCCGAACCTCGGGCTATCATGGCGACCATCCTGATCCATCGCATACTGCACGGAAGCATGCTGGCCGCCGTGGCGCTCCTGCTTTATGCGCTGGTGCTGAGCACTCAGCCGGAACGATATTCGGTTTTTGAGCTGGTCCGGCGACAGCCAGCGACGGCCGCGCAGCTCGCGCCGCGGGAGGACGGTGGGCAGAGGCGTCCGCTGCGGTTGAGCGAGCGCGACGTTCCGCGGTTGGCGCAGCTGAATGCGGAATACGCGCGCGTTTTCGAGCAGGTGATGCCAGCGGTCGTGAGCATCGACACGACGGCGCACGCTCAAGTGCCGGTTCCGTCCCAAACGGAGTTCCGGGAGATCGAGGTGCCGACGGAGGATGGGGGAACGCGTCTACTGCGGTTTCCAAAGCTGACGGACCGGGATGCGGTGACGGACATCCCTGGATTGGGGTCGGGGGTGATCGTGTCCGAGGAAGGACACATCATCACGAACCACCACGTCGTGCTGGATGCGGATAACATCGTCATTACGACGCACGAGAGTCGAAGTTACGAAGCGGAGCTGGTGGGAGCGGACTCGACCCTCGATATCGCCGTGCTCCGGATCAAGAACTCGGGAGGTGCGGTCTTTCCGGTGCTGGACTTTGCGGATTCCGACGCGGCGCGACCGGGTGAGATCGTTTTCGCGTTCGGGAATCCGTTTGGATTGGCGGAATCGATCACGCAGGGGGTGATCAATGGAACAGGGCGGCGCTTTTACATGGACGCAGACAACGAATATCTGCAGACGGACGCGGTGATCAATCCGGGCAACTCGGGTGGTCCTTTGGCGAACATTTATGGCGAGATCCTGGGGATCAACGTGATTGTCTATTCGGGCCAGCGCAACCTCACGCCGGGCCGGCTGCAGGCGTGGCAAGGGGTGGGGTTGGCGTTGCCGTCGAACCGGGTGCTGGAGGCCTTCGCCACCTTGATGGACCTGGGTCAGCGAGTGAGGCCGTATTTGGGTGCCATTTTCAACGACGTCAGCGAGGAACTGGCCGAGGAACTCGGCATGCCGGACGCCAAAGGCGCGTTGATTTACTCCCTCGAGGCGGACTCGCCGGCGCTCGATGTGCTGGAGGCGGGGGACGTTCTGCGCCGAATTGGCTCGAATCCGGTGGCGAACGCTTCGGAGGCGACCCAGATGATCACGGGGGAGTCGCCGGGAACGGAACTGGAGTTGGAGGTGTGGCGCCGGGGTGAGCCGGACGAGATGAAGGTGGAATTGGGCCGGTTCAGCGACGTGAACCAGATCGCGCGATTGCCCGAGATTTTCTCGAGGTTAAGGGACCCGCGTGAGCTGCGCCGGGCCTTGGGTTTGGGGATGTATGAGTTGAAGGCGGCGGACCGTCAAGAGAGCGGCTTTCCGGCTGATTTGGGAGGGATTTTCGTGCTGACGATGATGCCGGATTCGCCATTGGCGGGTCACTTGGAGCAGCACGATGTGATCCACGAGATCAATGGGGAGGCGATCTGGACGGAGAATCAATTCTATGAGCTTTTGGCGGGCATGGGGGAGCGGGAGGAAAACCGGATCGTTCTGACGCGGAACCGTCGGCGTTACTACGTGGAGTTGAGGGGCGAGGGGTGAGCGGGACCACCGCTGGGCTCAATGGGTTGCGCCAATCGGGGAGGGAGTCGATACTAGTGGTCTCGAAATCAGTTGACCGGACTCCCCATGAAGACCGAATACCACTCAAGCGACTCCCAGGCGCAGCCCTGGGGCGTGGCGATTTTTCGCCGTTTGCTAACTTTTACTCTTACCGGCGTCCTGGTTTTGGGGCTGTCGGGATGCGGGAAAAAGGATCGGGACGCCCAGAACGAAGACGATCCGGAGACTCCGCAACCGGCAGTTGAGACGCAGGAACCGGCGTCGTCCGACGCGGGGTCTGGCGAAACGACTCCTGAAACTTCGGGTTCCACTTCCACTTCCACTTCCACTTCCGAGACGGGAGAAGCATCGACGGCCGAGGAAAGCGGCGAAGGGTCGACGGGTTTGGGTTATGTGACGGTCGACACGTTGGCCGGGGATTTGCTTCAGGCGCTGAAGGACAACGACATCGCGAAGTTTGTCGATCTGGCCGGCGCACCTGCGGCTGGAGAGGTGGTGAAGACGCGATTGAGCCAGCTGTTTCTGAAGAGGCGGTATGAGGCTGGTTTGGACGACCCCCAAAAGGGACTGCAAGGGGAAGGGGATCAGAGGGCGCTGGAGATTCCGTTGAATCCGCCGCCGGCTTTGGCTTTCCTGGGCACGCAGCGGCTGAAGGCCAAGCTGGCGCGTGACGCCGAGCGAGGTTGGGGCGTGACGTCTTTGGAAGTCCCGGACATCGAGGCGATTGCGGCGGCGTATGTGGAAGAGGGACAGGAAGACGGTGACGAGAAAGCGGCGACTCCGGTGGCGGCGGCGGGAGCTTTTCTCGACGCTGTGGTGAAGCGGGATTTCGGCAAGGCGCGAGCACTGGCAAACGCCGAGCGGCTGAGCGACGAGAAGTTGGCGGCGTTGTTCATCGTCGTGGAGGAAGGGGATTTCAAAGCGCACGATCAGCGGCCACTGATCGCCACCGCAGCACGGAACAACAGCGCGTGGGTGATTGCGCGGCTGAAATCGTCGGCTGAAGAATCGGATTTTGGCATCGAGATGGAACGGTCGAATGAAGAGAAAGCCTGGGAGGTCGTTGGCCTGAACTTCTCGAAGCTGATTCAGACGGCGGCGGTCGAGGCCGGCGCTGGAGATGTGGCTTACGCTCCGCTAAAGACCGACCTGAAGAGCGGAGATCAGCTGGTGCTTTTCTTCGAATTCGACACTTATGAGGTGAATCCCCGGGCGGCAAAGCAGTTGAAGATCATTTCCGACATCCTGAAGGAGGATCCCGCGCGGAGCCTTTACATCAACGGCCATGCGGATGCGAAGGGGCAGGAAGACTACAACGAGGCTTTGAGCGCGAAGCGGGCGCAAGAAGTCAGGGATGCCCTGATCGCGCATGGGATTCCCGAGGGCCAAATCGTGACTCGCAGCTTTGGCGAGAGCAAACCGAACGCACCGAACTTCAACCCGGACGGGACGGATAACCCCACGGGCCGGGCGCAGAACCGGCGGGCGGAGGTTCATCTCGAGTTTTAAGGGTGGGCCCGGCAGAGGGTCCGAGGTTCACTTCAGCTGAGACGGAGGCCGGAAGGGAGACGCCCTTTAATTCGCAGGTCACGGGAGGGTGGGATGACGCGTTATCTTCGGGAGCAGGCTTGGCCTGGCCCGCTGATCACCGTCGATCCGGCACCCGATCTCGGCATGGTCGTGGTGATTCCGGCTCACGACGAGCCGGACCTCTTGGATAGCCTCCGGGCTTTGGAGTCGTGCGAGCCGGCTTCGCAATCCGCGGAAGTGATTGTCGTGGCGAACGCGAGCGCGGCGGCGTCGGTGGAAGTCGTTCGCCGGAACCGGGCGATGGCGGAGGCTGCCAGGGGCTGGGCAAGCCGGGAGGCGTCGCCGGGCCTGTGTTTTCATGTCGTCGAAGCGCACGATTTGCATCCGAAACATGCCGGGGTAGGGCTGGCGCGGAAAATCGGCATGGACGAAGCGTGTCGCCGGCTGGAGTCGACCGGGCGGCCGGACGGCGTGGTGGCCTGCTTCGATGCGGACAGCCGCTGTGACGGGAACTATCTGGTGGAGCTGGAGCGTCTCTTTGGATCTCGTGACGATGTCCAGGCATGCAGCGTCTATTTTGAGCACCCGCTCGAAGGATCCAATCATCCTGAGGCGGTTTACGAGGCCATCGCGGCTTACGAATTGCACCTGCGCTACTACGTCAACGCCCAGCGATGGGCCGGGTTTCCATTTGCATTTCAAACCATCGGTTCCTCGATGGCCGTTCGCTGTGAGGCTTATCAAGCGCAGGGCGGGATGAATCGCCGGCAGGCCGGGGAGGATTTCTATTTCCTGCACAAGTTCACCCCGCTGGGCCAGGTGAAGGGCCTGACGTCCACGCGAGTGATCCCTTCGCCCAGGGTGTCGGACCGGGTGCCATTCGGCACTGGCAAAGCCGTTGGCGATCATCTTCGACAACGTGGCCCATTCCTTACCTATGCACCCCAGGGGTTCAAAGATCTGAGGTGTTTGTTTGCCCGGGTGGATGAGTTGTTCGCGCTGGACTCGTCGAAAATACCGGACTTTCTGGGGTCACTGCCAGCCAGCGCCGGGCGTTTCGCCGAGGAGAATGGCTTTTGCGAGCGGGTCAGCGAGATTCAGCGAAACACGACCTCGATCCCGGGATTCCGGAAGCGATTTTTCCGATGGTGGAACGCGTTCCTGGTCATGAAATACCTGCACTTCGCGCGCGACGCGTTTTACCCGGATGAACCGGTGCAGGAAGGGGCAGGATGGCTCGGAGGCGAGCTTGGGATCGGGGATGAGAGGGATGCCCGAAGGATGCTGAGAGCGTTCCGGCGCTGGGACCGGAGTTCGGGTTGAGGGCGGCGAGTTCAGCGCAGGGTGAGCGTTCCGCCATCGACGGGGAAGGCCGTGCCCGTGATGAAGGAGGCTTCTTCCTGGCAAAGGAAGAGGGCGGCGTGTGCGATTTCCTCGGGCCGGGCCATGCGGCCGATGGGTTGGGCTTTTGAGAGTTTCTCGAACATCTCCGCTTCGCGGCCGGGATAGTTTTTGGCGATGAATCCATCGACGAATGGCGTGTGGACGCGGCCAGGGAGGATGGCGTTGCACCGGATGTTCCGATCGAGGAAATCTTTGGCGACCGAGTAGGTCATGGCCAGGAGGGCGCCCTTGCTGGTGGCGTAGGCGAAGCGGTCCGGGATGGCCATGATGGCGACGACCGAAGCGAGATTCACGATGCATCCGCCGCCGGCGGCGACCATGTGCCGGAGGGCGGCACGCGTGCAATTGGCGGCGCCGGTGACGTTGATTCGTTGAACGCGGTCAAACTCCTCCGGGGACGTGTCGAGCGCATTTCCGACACAGGCGATCCCGGCGTTGTTGACGAGGATGTGGATGCGGCCCTGCCTTTGGTGAATTTGATCGATGGCAGCGTCGACGGAGGGGGCGTCGGCGACGTCGCAGAGGTGGCCCTGGCACTGGCCGCCCTCGTTCCGGATGGCCTCGAGGGCGGTGTCGAGAACGTCTTGCTGGTAGTCCAGGATCTCGACGTGGGCGCCTTCGGCGGCAAAGAGGGTGGAGATGGCTAGGCCGATCCCGGAGGCGCCCCCGGTGATGATGGCGGTTTGGTTGGCAAGTTTCGGCATGATCGCGGGCCCGGCGTTCGAATCCGGGTCGCGACCCTATGGCGAAACCGGCCCGGAATGCAAGTTTTGCATACCGGTGCAGGCGCGTTGCGGAAGGTCACGCTAATGCGACTCGACGGCCACCCACTGGCGGTTTTGGTGGCTTTGAAGGATGGCTTCGCAGACGAGAATCTCGCGGTGGCCGTCTTCGAAGGTGGCGAAATCGGGGGCGGCGGGCATTTGGCCGGTGCTGACGGCGTTGTAGAAGGCGCGGAAGCACATTTTGAAGGTGTCCGGGAAGCCTTCGGCGTGACCGCCGGGGAAATCGGTGTAGGTGCGGGCGGTTTCGCCGTTGAGACCGGGGTCTTTGAAGAGGAGTTCGTTCGATTTCTCGCGGTAACCGCGCCAAACCTGGTTTGGATCTTCGCTGTTCCACTCCAGGGCGCTTTGTGAGCCGGCGATTTCGTAGCGGAGACAGTTTTTCCGGCCGGGGGTGACCTGAGAAACCATCATGGCGCCGCGGGCGCCGCCGTCGAAGTGGAGAAGGATGGTGCCGATGTCGTCGGTGGTGACGTCGATCGGCTCGGTGGCTTGGGATTCTCCGAGCTTGCCCGAGAACGTCTGGACTTCACCCAGGGGCCGTTTTCGGACGGGATGAAGGGTGTGGACGTCGGCGAACACGGCGGTGACCTTTTGACCGGTGATGTTCTGGACGAGGTCGATCCAGTGGGTGCCGATGTCGGCGACGGCGCGGAGTTCGCCCTGTTCCCCGGCGAGGACGCGCCAGTTGTAATCCGTGTCATGAAGCAGCCAATCCTGCTGGTAGCTGCCAAAGACGGTGTGGATTTTTCCAAGTTCACCTGAGGCGACGCGGGTTTTGGCTTCGAGGTTGATGGGGTAGAAGCGGATGTTGTAGTTCACGCCGGTGACGAGGTCGGAATCGCGGGCGCGGCGGACGAGATCGGCCGACTCCTGTGCGGTCATGGAGAGGGGTTTCTCGCACATGACGTGTTTCCCTGCGTCGAGCGCGGCGATGGTTTGCGGGTAGTGAAGCCGGTTTGGCGTGGTGATGTGGACCGAGTCGACTTCGGGATCGGCGACGATTTCTTCGAAGGAGGCGTAGGCCTTTGGGATCCCGAGCTGGGCGGCGGCCGCTTGCGATTTTTCGGGGGTGGATCCCTGAATGCCGAGGACTTCCACGCCCGGAAGGCGTTTGAGGGCTTCCGTGTGGACGGAGCCCATGAATCCAGTTCCGGTGATGGCGACTTTAATGCTCATGAATCAGGGGAGGGTTTGGAGGAAGGCGCGGCCGTGGCCGGAGCCGCCCAGGGTTTGGATGCGCTCCTTGACGCGAGGGAGGTAGACGGAGGAGACGTGGCTCTGAGGGCCATTGTCCATCGCCGTGACCTTGAATTCGGGATGGCCGCGCTCGAGCTTGTCACCGGATTCGGCATAGTAAGCGCGGAGGGCCTGGGAACGGATGAGGAGGGATTCGCTGGACCAATTGACCTTGGCCACGCCGTTGGCGACACCCGCGGCGAGTTGATCGTTGGTGAGGCCGGACGAACCGTGCAAGGCCAGGCCGATGGGACGACCGGCGAGTTCGGACGCCAACTCCTGGTGGGCGCGGATGGCCTCGGTGTCGAAAGCTTTGACGTCGCCCAGGCCGTGTTGGGTGCCGACTCCGGGGGCCCAGAGGGCGAGGTAACCGGGGTGGCGTTTTTCGACCTCGCCGAAGAGCGAACGGGTTTCCTCGATTTCGGTGACTCCGTCGTCGACGCCGGCTTCCATTTCCAGGGTAGCGGGTAGGCCGTTCGCGGTGGCGAAGTCGCAGAGCTGACCCATGTGCGCGATGTTCTGTTCGTGGGTGAGTTCCGACGAATCGAGCGAGATGCTGGACGCGGCGGAACGCATGGCGTGGGTGAGGATTTCAAGGGTTTGAGGGCCCTTGATGTGGTCGGTGTGGTAAATGACGGGCACCTGCTCGAAAGCGGGGGCGTTGGCCAAAGCGCGGAGGTCGGCGAGGTAGCGATCGACTCCGAGGAGGGGATCGCCGCATCCGTAGCTGTGGCCTTTGAGCTGCCAGAGGCTGGTTTCGACGATCACGGGCGCGTCGAGTTCACGCGCGGCCTGGAGGGCATCGGTGACGGCCGCGTGGCTATCGGCGTTGATGGCCAGAATGGCGTATCGGTTTTCGACGGCGTGGCGGTAAAGGCCGGCGGCCTGGGGTGGGGTCAAGAGCATGTCAGAGTGGCAAATGGATGATTTGATTCAATAGATCGTCTTCTCCGCCCACCGAAGCCAGCAGTTCCAGATCATCAAGACATCTCGCGTACGGAATGGCCTTTTGATGGGCGTAAATGATCGTGGCGAAGTTCACTCCCTCGCGGAGATTTTGAGCGCCCAAGGCGAGGAAGTCATCGTCCCGGGTAAAGAGCGCGCGACACAATTCCTGTGCGCGTTCCAAGACAGCGCGGTCCGGTTGACCCGTGCGCATGTCCTCCTGCACGGTCAAAACGTCGATCCCGCGCGTTCTTAGTCCTTCCGTGATTGGACCTTGCACGTTCTCATCCATGTAAAGCGGTAGACTCAACGGTTACCAGCTGTTTTTGCGCGGGTGGCGAGGGGGCTCTCGGGGAGGGATTCCAGGATGACGTTTGAAGTGTTCTCCGAGTTGGTGATCTCGGCGTCGATCGACTCTGCGTGGTCAAAATAATAGGCCAAAGCGGCGTGAACCTGCCCGAGGGTCAGTTGGGGGTATTGCATGACGATGGCGGAGGGAGATGCCTTCCAGTGCAGGTGTTCGATAGCGATTTGGGAAACGCGGATTCGAGTCCCTGCGATGTAGGCTCGGTCCTTTTCGTCGATGGCGATATGCGTGCTTGGTTCGGCAAGCTTCATGGCATTAGTGTATCCAATCTCCCGGGAAACGACGAGCTTGGTTTGCCGTTCAAGCCTTCGGATCGATGCAGACTTTGAGGGCTTCTCCGCATTCCATGAGGGGGAAAGCCTCGGTGATGCGGTTGAGGGGGAGGGTGTGGGTGATGATGCGGTCGGCGGGGAACCGGCCGCCTTGGATCAGGGCTTGGGCGGCTTGGAAATCGCTCATTTTTTCGGAGTAAGACCCGGTGACGACGATTTCCTTGTAGTGAAGGTGGTTCGTGTTGAGGACCGCGGTGGGGGCAGATTTGGGGAGGCCGCCGAAGAATTCGACGCGGGCGCCTTTGCCGGCGATTTCGAGGGCGTCGGCCTGGGCGTGAGCGTTGCTGCAGGCGACGATGACGACGCTGGGTCCAAGGCCATCGGTGAGTTCCTTCATGCGCTCGAAGTGGGAGCCTTCCTTGGTGACGAGGATCGTTTCATCGATATCGAAGCCCTCGGCCATTTTGAGTCGGTTTTCGGAAACATCGAGCATCCAGACCTTTTGTGCTCCCTGGAGGCGGGAAACGACGGCGTGCATGGTGCCGATGGGGCCGGCGCCGATGACGGCCACGGTATCATAGAGGCCGATGTTCAGGCGGCCGTGGGCATTAATGACGCAGCCGAGCGGTTCGGAAAGACCCATCTGATCGGACGGGATATCGGACTCGACCTTGAAAAGGTGACCGTTCCGAACGCCTTTGGCGGGAATCTTCACGAAGGGGGCAAAGGCACCGTCGTGGTGATAGGACATCGTCGTCCGGTTGATGCAGAGGTTCTGGCGGCCCATCTTGCAATAGCGGCATTCTCCGCAGGACAAGACGATGTACATCACCACGCGATCGCCGACGTGCACGTTGGCATCGCCATTGGCGCGGGATTCCACGACGCGCCCGCAGAACTCGTGGCCGAGGATGCGTGGCGGGATGATTTTCTTATCGCCATGGCGATAGGTGCGGAGGTCGGTGCCGCAAACGGCACAGGCATCGATTTCAACGAGGACTTCACCCTCGTCGAGCGTGGGATCGGGGACGTTTTCGACGTCGATGTGTTCTTTGCCTTTGTAGACGGCGGCTTGCATTTGGGGGTAGGGGTGAGGAGTCAGGAGCTAGGAGGTAGGAGGTAGGGGGTAGGACAAGTTAGCAGCTGGGGGTTTTGATGCGGTTGCGGTAGGTGGTGAGGAGGCGAGTGGTCTCGTTCAGTAATGCTTCGGCTGATTTGGAGGAGGGGTAGTCAAGGTCGTTTGCCAAGATCAGGTAGTATCGGCACTCCTCGGCGGAAGACTGAGCGATGTTGTAGAGGCGGGCCTTGTCGGGTGTGCTCTCACGGTGGAAACCTTCGGCGATGTTGGCGGGAATCGAGACGGCGGCTCTCCTGAATTGGTTGGTAAGGCCGTAGCGTTCGTCACTTGGAAAGCGCGTGGTCATTCGATAGACCTCGAGGACAAACAAGTGCGCCTTTTGCCATACGATCAGGTCTTCGAACGAACTCGCGGGACGATTCATCGGTCTTCCCTCTTCTGACTCCTGACTCCTGACTCCTAATCTCCCCCTAACTCATCCAGTTTTGACCGGCTTGGGCGGTCCATTTTTGGGTTACTTTTTTCGATTGGGTCCAGAAGCGGATACCGTCTTGGCCGGTGATGTCTCCTACGCCGAATTTGGATTCGTTCCAGCCTCCGAACGAGAAGGGTTCGCGTGGGACGGGGACGCCGATGTTGACGCCGAGCATGCCGGCGCTGGCGCGATCTTCGAAGTAGCGGGCGGTGGCGCCGCTCGAGGTGTAGATGGAGGCCGCGTTTCCGTACGGACTGGCATTTTCGATGGCCAGGGCCTCGTCGAGGGTGTCGACGTGGAGAACGGTGAGGACGGGGCCGAAGATTTCGTCGCAGGCGGCTTCGTGACCGATGTCGATGCCGTCAATGATCGTTGGGCCGACGTAGTTTCCGTTTTCCTTGCCGGGCACCGTCGCGCCGCGGCCGTCGACCGGGATTTTGGCGCCGGCGGCTTCGGCCCTGGCGATGTAGCCCTCGATGCGTTCCACCGAGGCGGGATTGATGATGGCGCCCATGTTTTCGCCGGGAACGACCTTCCGCATCTCGCGTTCGACGGCCTCCATGACCTGTGAGCAATCGCCCACCGTGATCAGCACGCTGGCGGCCATGCAACGTTGACCGGCGCAACCGGTGACCGAGGAGACGATGTTTCGCGCGGCGATGGCTGGGTCGGCGTCGGGAACGACGACGAGGTGGTTTTTGGCGCCACCCAGGGCGAGAACGCGTTTGCCGGCGAGCGTGCCGCGTTCGTAGACGAGTTTGGCGACTTTGGTGGAGCCGACAAAAGCGACGGCGCGGATGCCGGGGTGATCGAGGACAGCCTCGACGGTTTCGCGGTCGCCTTGCACGACCTGGAAAACGTCCTGGGGCAGGCCGGCTTCGAGGAGCAGTTCCGCCATGCGGACCGAGGTGAGGGGCACCTGTTCGGAGGGCTTCAAAAGAAAGGCGTTTCCGGCGGCGATGGACAGGGGATACATCCAAAGCGGGACCATGGCCGGGAAATTAAAGGGCGTGATCCCAGCGGTGACACCAAGCGGGTAGGTGCGGGTGAAGCAATCGACGCCGCGGCTGACCTCGAGTTTTCCGCCTTGGCCGATGGACGGCAGCGCGGTGGCGAACTCGACGACTTCGAGGCCTTTCCGGATGCCGGCTTCCGATTCCGCGACGGTCTTGCCGGACTCGGAGGTGACCAGTTCGGAGAGATCCTGGATTTGGCTTTCGACGAGGTGTTTGAACCTGAACAGCGGCTGGACCCGATCTTTGACGGGGACGGCGCTCCAAGCCTCGTAAGCGGCTTGGGCTTTGGCGACTTGGGCGTCGACGGCGGCGGCATCGGCTACCTGGATTTCTCCGAGGTGACGGCCGTCGAGGGGCGAGGTGACTTCAATGGTTCTCATGATGACAGTTTGGTTGCAGCGATACCGATTTCGGCGGCGGACGCCGTGCCGCGGTTTTGGTGATCGCCGAGCGTGGTGAAGCGAACGTAACGGCCGCGGACGGGTGCGGGGAGGCGGACGGCATGGGGTTTGCGAGAGTTATCGAAACTCACCTCGACGACGGGTTCGCGGAAATACTCCGGCTTTTCCGCGACATGAAAAGTGGCTTTGGAGACGAGCCCATCCGAGCTGCTATCCTGCCGCGGAAGATAATAGAAAGCGGAGATTTCGTGGGTCGCGCCGAGATCGATGACGAGGTAGTGCGGATGTCCCCGCTGTTCCGAGCCTGCGCCGGTGTGCCATTCCGACCAGGGGCTGTGGTCGATGGCGTTTTCGGCGAGGCGTTCGTTGATGAAACTCTCGGCGCTGAAATCGATGACTTTCAGGTCGAGCTTCGGCACGAGGCCATCGACGGAGAGGCGGTGGATGCGGCGATTGTAATCAACGGCCTCGGCGCGGGTCGTGCCCCATTTTGCTTTCCGGTCCTTTTCATGGAGGGTGCGATCGTCGTCGTAATAGAAACCGGGACGAACGGGTTCATGCGAGGCTTTGGCAAAGGCCTGCATTTTGGCCAGGATATCCGCATGGTCCGCGGCGATGTCATTCGATTCGCTGACGTCGGTCTCGAGATTGTAGAGTTCCCAATCCTCGTTCTGCTTCGGCTTGATGGCCTTCCAGTGGCCCATCCGGACGGCGATGCTGCCGCGGTATTCCCAATAGAGCATTTCGTGGGTCTCCTGTTCGCGACCCACGGCTTCTTCACCCAGAAGGGTGGGGAGGATGGAAATGCCGTCGAGATCATCCGGTGCTTCGGCGCCGGTGAGTTCGGCGAGGGTTGGCATGATGTCGGGCTGGTAGGTGATGAGGTCGCTCACCTGACCGGGCTGGATTTTTCCAGGCCAGCGGGCCAGGAATGGGATGCGGAGGCCGCCTTCGTAGAGATTGCCTTTTCCGCCTCGAAAGCCGACGCCGGTCTTTGGATCGACGTTTGGAGCAAAGTAGCCCCGGGGGTGTTCGCGGGAGCTGAAATGGTCGTAGCCACCGTTGTCGCCGGTGAAGAACACGATCGTGTTTTCCTCGAGCCCCAGTTCCTTCAAGAGATCCACGATTTCGCCGACGTTGCGGTCGACCATGGTGACCATGGCGGCGTAGTTTTTGGCATCGCGCGGGACGCCGGGATCGTCGATCCATGCCTCGCCCTCGTAGAGATCCCAGGCCGGATCGCTTTTGGGAATGTCATACATGCCGTGGGGCGGGGTGATCGGGAGGTAGCAGAAGAAGGGTTTGTCTTTGTTTTCGCGAATGAACTTCAGTCCTTCCTCCATGATGGGATAGTGCGCGTAGGTTTGGCCGCGGCGTCCTCCGGCATTGCCTGGCAGCACGACTTCTTCGCTATTCTTAATGAGATAAGGAGGATAGAACGAATGCGCGTGAACCTGATCGTAATAGCCGAAGAAAATGTCGAAACCGTGTTTTTCCGGGACGCCGGTCGAGTTTCGGCCGCCGCAGCCCCACTTCCCGAAGCCGCCCGTGGCGTAGCCCAAGGGTTTGAGCATGGAAGCGATGGTCACCTCGTCTTCCCGGAGCGGGGTGCCGCCGTCGTTGGCCCGGACGGAGGCATGACCGGAGTGTTTGCCCGTCAACAGGTTGCAGCGGAGGGGGGCGCAGACTGGGGAACCGGCGAGGGCGCGGGTGAAACGGATGCCCTCGGCGGCGAACTGATCGATCCTGGGTGTCTTGATCTTGCCATGGCCCATGTGCGACAGCTCGTAGTAAGCCAGTTCATCGGACATGATGTAGACGATGTTGGGCGGGCGTTCCGCGGCGCACCAGGTGGCCGTGGCTGTCAGCAGGGAGAAAATTCCGAGGATCAATCGATTCATGATGGGATGAGGTTTCAGGGTTGGAGTTGAAGGGCGATCCCTGAATAGGCAGGGCCGCGGGTTTCGTTATGGAGTTGGTAGCGGTCGCCACGGTAATAGAGGCGTTGATACCAAAGAGGTTCCCGGTCCCGGACAAAGCCGGTGCCCTCGACGACCAACGCGGCGGTGGGTTCGTCGAGGCCGAGGAGACGAGCTTTCGATGGGTCCAGGATGACGGCTGAGATCGAGTGGCTTTCACCGGTCATCAGCAGTCCGAGATCCTCTTCCAGCACGCGGTAAAAGGAGTCAGCGACCTGTTCGCGCCGGAGACCGGGCGCCAGAGCTTCGCGGACCCAGCGTTGTTCGAGGATCATGGGGACGTCATCGGCGCATCGAAGGCGCTCGAGGTAGAGCACGGTCTCTGGGGCGCCGGCTTTCAGCTCGAGTCCACGGCGCACGACGGGAGCGGTGGCCTGGGGAGGGAGCGGTTCGAAGCGGAGCACTCGGGTCGAAGGGCGCATGCCCTGTTCGGAGACATGTTGGGTGAAGCTCTCCATGCCGTCGAGGGAGGCAAACAGGCGTTTGCGGGGTTTGACCCGGCTGCCGAGGCCTTTTTGGAGTTCGAGCAGGCCTTCGGTGACGAGGGTGGAGATGACTTTGTTGGCGGTGGCGCGGCTGACCCGGTAGCGCTCGGCGAGTTCGCGTTCGGAAGGGAAACGGGAGCCGGGCGGGATTCCGCCTTCGAGGATGGCGGCGCGGCACTCGCGAGCGATGCGGTGGTGGCGGGTCGGGGAACCTGCGTTTGGGACGGTGGTTGGTTCGGGGGCGTCCAAGGTGAGAAGGATGACGAGGAGCGGCGCGTCGCTGGGTGGCCTAGCCACTGCGTTCCATGGGTGAGACGGTTTGTCAAATTGAGGAGCTAGGAGTGAGGAGTGAGGAGCTAGGAGCTAGGAGCTAGGAGCTAGGAGCTAGGAGCTAGAAGGGAGAAGGGAGAAGGGAGAAGGGAGAAGGGACAAGGGACAAGGGACAAGGGACAAGGGACAAGGGACAAGGGAGACTGCTGGCGCGCATGCGCCTCGTGATGGCGAAGCCTAGCCGCAGGTTCTGACGAAGGAAGGACAAGGGAGGAGGGGGGGATTGACGATATACGAATGTTGGTTTTTGAGGTTGGATTTGGAGTGGAGTGGAGAATTGGGGGTGTTTGGGGTGGGTTAGGGGGAGATTGACGAGATACGAATGTTGATTTTGGAGGTTGGATTTGAAGTGGAGTGGGAAATTGGGGGTGTTTGGGGTGGGGTCGAGGCTTTGCTGCCCGACGCCGGGAGCGGCGTCGGTATGAGGCGGACTTAAAGTGGTTGAACGTTGGGCTGGGATGGGCGTAGGGCTGAGGGGTGAGCGATCGCGGCGCTGTTTTCATGGAATCGTTTCCGGCCCTGGACGCGGTCGCTGGGCTGGCCCATTTGTTCACTCGACGGGTGCCCGATTTGGAGGTGGACACCCGGGATAAGGCGGTGGCGGTTTCGCACTTGGAACCTTTTCATCGCGCGGCCCAATCGGCGGCCGGGATGGACGGGTGGCCACGGTTTTGGGGGGAACAGGTTCACGGCGCGGAGGTCGCGGTGATTGACGATGAGATGGAAGCGGGGGCCATTCCGATGCCGAAGCCGATGCCGATGCCGCTGGCGGGGGTGGATGGGGTCGTGACGGCGCGCAAAGGCGTGGCGCTCGGGGTTTACGTGGCCGATTGTGCGGCGGTGTATCTGGTGGACCCGGAGCGGGAAGCGATCGGGTTGGTGCACTCGGGACGAAAGGGAACGGAGCTGGGGATCGCGACGGTGGCGCTGAAGCTGATGCGGGAACGGTTGGGTTGCCGACCGGAATCCATGGTGGCCGTGATCAGTCCCTGCATCCGACCGCCGAATTACGAGGTGGATTTTGCCGCGACGATCCGCGAGCAGTGTCGCGCGGCGGGTCTCGCCGGGGAGCGGATTCACGATGATGAAGTCTGCACCGGAGCGAATTTGAGCCGGTATTACTCTTACCGGATGGAACAAGGCCGAACAGGGCGCATGCTGGCGCTGTTGGGCTGGCAAAACGATCAGGACCGGAGGGCTGCGCCGTGAACCGGGAGCTGACGCGGGAGGCGCCGGCCAAGATCAATCTCTGGCTGCGGATTTTGAGGCGGCGAGAGGACGGATTTCACGAACTGGAAACCCGGATGGCGACCATCGGGCTGGCGGACAGGCTGGAATTTCGGGCCGGAGAGCCGGGGGACGGGTTGCGGTTTTCCTGTAGCGATCCCGGGCTGCCCGGGGACGAATCGAACCTGGTGGTGCGTGCGGTGAGGTCGCTGGAAGGCGAGACCGGGCGGGGACTGGACGTGGCGATCGCGTTGGAGAAACGGATTCCGCACGGGGCCGGGCTGGGCGGCGGCAGCAGCGATGCGGCCGCGACGTTGCTGGGAGTGAATGCGTTGTTTGAGCTGGGGTTGGGTGAGGAGAAGCTGCGGGAATTGGCGGCGGGGATTGGGTCGGACGTGCCGTTTTTTCTAAAAGGCGGCGTGTGCGACTGCCGGGGGCGCGGCGAGCGGGCAGAGCCGGTGGATGGGGTGGAGGTGCCACCGGTTTTTTTGGTGAAACCGCCGTTTTCGGTGCCGACGCCCTGGGCGTATCAGCGGTGGCGTGATTCCAAGGAGATCGCTGGGGTGGACTACGGGGAACAGGCGTATGGCGGCGAGGTGTGGTTGAACGATTTGGAACGGCCGGTGTTCGAGAAGTATGTGCTATTGGCCGACCTCAAAACGTGGTTTAAGGCGAGGTCCGAAACGGAGCTGGCGCTGATGTCGGGGTCGGGCGCGACGGTGTTTGCGGTGTTGCGAGACGATGCGTTGCGGGAGGAGTTGGGGCAGGCGGTGAAGGCGGAGTTTGGGGAGACGATGTGGGTGTGGTGAGGGAGGAGTTAGGAGTCCGGAGTCCGGAGTCCGGAGTCCGGAGTCCGGAGCGAGAAGGGAGAAGGGAGAAGGGAGAAGGGAGAAGGGAGAAGGGAGAAGGGAGAAGGGAGAAG
>CAZCRA010000070.1:0-1578 GCA_964500945.1 uncultured Verrucomicrobiales bacterium
GGATCTGGCGGGAGACCTGCTCAGCAGGGCGAGTGACAGGTTCTGCAGTCCGGAAATATGACGCTGTTCGGCGTTGTCCTCCAGCCGTTTGTTAGGCCTCTCGTCGCTCACAAGCCTCCCGCAACACCTCCCGAACCCATTGTGAAAGCGAGACACCTTGATGCTGAGCTCGTTCCTCACACCGCGCCTTCAGTCCACCTACGGCGACATCGATCCGTGCGGTAGAAACCTTTTTGTCTCGATCTTTCAACGCATTCTGATTACGCTTTGGAGCCGGCATGACCTAATTGAACGTCAGTGATGGTCGAGAGGTCAAGAATACTGAATCCAATTCCATCAGGGCCGAACACAATTACTGCAGACCCCTCACCAGGCGCGATGGAAACAAAATCCGGGTGCGATACCTCATACCGCTGTCCAGAAGCAGAAACAATTGTAAATGGTTGGTTCGTCGCCAGGATTTCGGTAATCGCTTCCTTTCGCATACGACCACTGTAGACTCTTTGCGGTCTGGGGCAATTGATTATTCGGATATTTCAATTGGGACTAACGTCCGCACTAAGGCAGCTCCGGGGCAACCGCCCGCCCGGCAAAGGATCTGGCGGGAGACCTGCTTGAGCAGGGCGACTGATAGATCCTGCAGTCCGGAACTACGACGCTGTTCGGCGTTGCCTCCAGTGATTTGTCCGGCACTTTCATGCGTCGCAGCAGCAGACCAGTGCGCAATCTACTCAGTGAGCTTTGGGAGAATGGCCAACGAGACCGTAGCCATCGCGGCCATCGAGAGCAGAACCGTGAAATTGATCTCACATTCCGGGGCTAATTCCATCCCTTCAGCTCCTCATATGACGCCAATCGCTTCTGCCTTCCCCAGGGCTTTAATGTGCAAAGGGGTAATCTGCAGGGCAGAGGCCAGGAACTCCTCGACGGCTCCATCTATAGCAGCTGTCATCGCTTGCAGTGTCTCTTTGCCGATGGTTGATTCAAGCTGATCGAAGACTCCCGCGATGTTCGAGCGAAACAACTGCCAAAGCAAGGCTGCGAACGATAGTGCAAGTTGCCTCCCGCTTTGCAGATCGCGCACTTCGCCGAAGCTCAGACTCCCGCTTCGTAGCATCGCCGCGAAGATGGTCATGTAGCGCACGGCCGCAAGATGCACCGAGGCGTAGGCCACCTGATACTTGCCGCTTTGTTCGCGGAGCAGTCCAAAGCTCTGTTTGAGTTCCTTGAAATACACTTCGATCGACCACCGAAGAGCATAAACCTCGAGAACACGCTCGACGCTGGAATCCATGTCGGTCGTGAGGAAGATCACCCAGCTATCATGTTCGCCGGCCAAACCCAGCTCCAGAAGCTGGTGTCCCGGAACGGTGATTCCCTGGTTGTGGTCGTAGTCCCGGGAAGTGCCTTCCACGTTTCTTCCCCGGCGTCGCTTGAGCGAATCATCGACGACGAAAGCCTGCTTTGAAGGATCGCCAAAACCGATTGCCTCGCCAATCTGTCGAGAAACCCCGCACGCCCACTTGCGCCAGTTGATATCCTCTCGCCCCCAGAAGTCGTAAATGAGGTCCTCGGGCC
>CAZCRA010000070.1:1678-18624 GCA_964500945.1 uncultured Verrucomicrobiales bacterium
CGAGTGCTGCCGAAAATTCGTTGTCCGCGAGAGTATGTGGTTGCGAGAGCGCATCTGATATCGGAGTATAGCTTCGGCGGATGACTTTATGCTGCTTTTGACCGCGTGGTGGACTGCTTGTTTTCTTCTTCGTTTTCACACTAACAGCATACACCACGCGGTCATTCTTGCATCACCCGGTGACGTAGATGCTGACTTTTTTTGCCAAAAATTAGCCCCGGAATGTGAGGTTCAAACAGGCGAAATAGTCGAGACCGCCTTCCACCGCCACACTCCCAAGTTGAGCTCATCCCCAGCAAAAAACCGCGACTCAACTCCATTCGAGCGCTTCTTCTCCCACAGGACGGAGTGGCACTCCATCATCCTCGTCTGCCGAAGAAATGGGACCGGTTCCCCCGTCCATCCGCCTCACCCTTTCCCCAACAAAGATTCTTTACCAGGCCTTAACCGAGCGCTTTTCACACGAACAGGATGACATCGGAGGTAGAGCATCGTTTTCGGAAAACCACCGCGCGGGAGGACAAAATGGCCCTGCCTTCACAAGGTCTGCCTCTCCCTATCCCATTCCGCTTCTGCCTCCTCGCCAGCGCTCTCGGACTCGCCGGTTGCGCCGCCGTCGGTCCGGACCATGAAACACCAGCGCCTCCCAGCCTCGACCCCTCTTTCCTCGGCGCCGCCAAATCGGGTCCTGCCGACGCGACACTGGACGAATGGTGGACCCGGCTCGACGACCCTACTCTCAACGCTCTGGTTCAAGAGGCGCTGCGCCAGAATCTCAACCTCCGCGTCGCGGAAGAGCGGTTGAGCGAGGCCCGGGCGCTTCGGAAACGAACCCGGGCCGCACTGTTCCCGCAACTCACCGGGAATGCGGCATACACCAATATCGGCCTCAGCGAGACCACCGAACAAAGCCGCGACCAACGCAACCCCTTCGGCCGCTTCCAAGATCAGGTCGAGCTTTGGGACACCGGCTTCGAAACGTCCTGGGAAATCGACATCTTCGGAGGAAATCGCCGCAGACTGGAACGGGCGACCGCTGATCTTCAAGCTGCGGGAGAACGCGTCAACGCCACCCGCTTGGCCCTCATCGCCGAAGTGCTCGATGCCTACTACAGCCTCGTCGGCGCCCGGCAGCAGCTCGACCGAATCCGGGCAAACGCGGCGCTTCAGGCCGAAACCGTCAGCCAGGTCGAAACGCTCCTCGAAGAAGGGCTCAGCAGCGAACTCGACGTCCGCCGCGCCCGGGCTCAGTTGGCCTCCACCCAGGCAGAAGCCCCACCTCTCGAAGCCGCCATCGTCGCCCAGCAACGACGCCTCAGTCTCCTGCTCGGAAGCAAGCCCAACGCCGTCGACGACCGCTCCCGGCACTTCCAGGGCTTCCCAACACAACTGCCCATCGTAACGGCCGGTCTACCCGCCGAACTCCTGGTCCGGCGACCCGACATCCGCTTGGCCGAGAGCGAACTCGCCGCCGCGACCGCGGACATCGGCGTGGCAACCTCGAATTTCTATCCTCGCTTCATCCTCTTCGGTGCCCCACAACTGAACGCCTCCACTTCAGCCGATCTCTTCGATGTCGCCAGCCTTGCCTGGCAGGCCGGTCCGCGCGTCGAATGGTCACTTTTTACAAGCGGCCGGAACCGGGCCCTGCTCGAGGCTGCCAACGCACGCCAGCGGCAGGCGCTCCTGGGTTACGAGGAGTTGATCCTCCGGGCTGCTGGTGAGGTAGAATCCGCTCTGGCCAGGTTGCGGGCCGAGAGCCAGCGCCTCAATTCGCTCCAGCACTCCGTCAAAGAGAACCGTGCCAGTGTCCAGCTCGCCCGCCGCCTGTATCAGGAAGGTCTCGAGGACTTTCTCTCGGTCCTGGTCGAAGAACAGCGCCTGATCACCGCGGAAATCGCCGAGGCGCAGTCTCGGACCACTCTCCTCCAAACCTGGGTCGCTCTTCACCGAGCCCTCGGTGGCGGTTGGTGAACCCGCCAGGCTACTTCCCCTTCTTTTCCTTCCGCCGAACACCCCCGGCCAGGTCAGCCCGACCAGGAACAGCGCAATGCCCAACCGTTGAAAGATTCAGGGCTCCCATCCCAGTCAGGAATAGCGACACCACGAGGATCGGAGCCAGGACGATGCGCAAAACCAGCCTCATGAGCTAACCTATCGCAACAGTCGAATCAGGCGCCCAGAAACAAACAAAACGGGCTGCATCCCACTCAGGATACAGCCCGCTTGCCACGCGCACAATTCTCAACACTCTTGATGAAGAACCCGATCTCTAACAATCGCAGTCCAAAATCTACTGATGAAGCGGAGCGGCTTGAGTCTTTTGTCTAAAATGAGGAAAAAATCGGAGAAAAATATCCAAACAAGCCATCTAAATCCTTCAATTCACTCACCCTGAACGCGTTACACATCCGACAAAACGCGTTCTTTTTCGGCCTCAATCCAATTCCCATCAGCTCACGACCAGCTTGAACCGGTGTGGACTGTCCTCAGCACCCAGAATCATCTCATTCTCCCCATCCTTCAGCGCCGCCGATAGCGAAGTCTGCTCCGTGCCAATCCGCTCCCCGTTCACCACGGTCCCCAGCGTGCTCCCGCGGTCCACGACAATGAACCGGTCCCCGGCCCGCTCGATCGAACAGTGATGGCGAGACACGTTCAGTGGTAGATCGTCCCGAAGCAGCAGGTCGTTGCTCCGAAGGGCCAATTCCTTCCCCTCCAAATGCTGCCGTCCAATCCGGAACGGGAACTTGCTCACTGTCGCATCGACCGGCGTTCCGACCCAGCCCGTCTCTTGGTAGCACGACGCAATGTGCAACGACGGCGCCGCTCCGCTCCCTGGGCCTCTCCCTCCTGCGGGAGCCAGCGCCGATTCGAAACTCCCTTTCCCCGCCCCTTCGCCGGCACGCTTGTTCAGCTCCAACTGCAGCAGCGCATCGGTCGTCCGAAGCCGCTCGAACAGACTCGCCACATACGGCTCCAGCTTCGCCGGATCTCGCAAAATCACCTCGTGAAAGGCGACCTCGTCCACCACCTCGACTTGCGTCTCGGTCAATGCCTTCGCGGACGCCGATCGTGGGCGGTCCGCGACCAAACCCATCTCACCAAAGATCTCCCCCTCATGAAGGTGAGCCAGAATCACCGGCCCCGCCGAGGTTTGCATGCTGATTTCCACCTCGCCGGCGAGGATGCGATAGGCGTGCTCGGAAGGTTCCCCCTCGCTGAAGATCGAGGCCCCTGCGGTATAGGATTTTGTGTCCACGACATGATCCTAACTCACCTCATTCCGGGGGGAAGCCCGAAAATGCTGGCCACCAAGCTGGTCACCTCTACAGTTTGCCCGATCTCTTCACCTGAAGGTAGGCATTGCTCAGTGCCACCGGCAGAGTCGCCGCCACGGCGTCAACGGTAACGACCCCCCTCGCCCTCAACGTCTCGAGTAACCCGCGCCGTTCTTCGAGATAGCGAACCGAGGCCCCGTAGAGTAGCGCGTCCTCCAGATGCTGCACCGGCCGGCGCAGGATCCCGTCCACGGATTGCTCCCGCAAACTGGCCAAAATCACGAGGTGACGCCGCTGCAAAATCCGGATCGCCGGAATCAGATCGCCCGCATCTTCGCTGCGCAAATTCGTGACGATCAGAACCAAAGACCGCCGTCGTTGACGCACCATCAACTGTTCGGCTGCGCTCGAGTAATCACTGGGCAGCGCCGTCGTCCGGTAGTCATAGAGATGATTCAAGAGTGTCGGCATCGCATGCGTCCCCTTGACTGGAGGAAGAAACCGGTCGGTCCCACCAAATCCCAGGATCCCGACGTGATCGCCCTGCCGCAGCGCGATGAACGCCACCAGCAGAACCGCGTTCAAACAGTGATCGAACTGAGCGAGTTCACCGTCCATCGCCCGCATCCGCCGGCCCGAGTCCACCAGAACCACGACGTTTTGATCCCGCTGCTCCCGGTATTCCCGGCTGATCAGGCTCAACCGGCGCGACGTCGCTTTCCAATCGATCTGCGATAGCGCATCGCCCTCCTGATAATCCCGGAGTTGGAGGAACTCGCGACTCACCCCACGAAGATTCTTGAGCTGGATACCCATCTGACTTTCCTGGTGCGCCAAGGCCAGCAGGGCGTAACGAACCGTCGGCTCGAAATTCGGATAAACCCGGCACTCCTGGCTCGGCCCAGCTCGTCCGTGGAGCAGCCAGAGGCGCAGGAACGACCCCCTCAACAAATAAGCCGGCTCGAATCGCCAGAGCCCACGCTCGAGCATCCGCACGGAGTAGGAAATCCGCACGAAGCCCCGGCCCGGCACGACTCCCGACCATGGCATCTCCTGAGTCTCCGCCGCCACGGGGAGCCCGTCAAACACCCGCAGCCACAACCGGAACCAGCCGCGATTCCGCACCGTCAGTTCCACCTCCGCCTCCGACCCCAGCGCGAACTTCCCAGGCAGGTTGCGCTCAATGACCACCGGCCTTGCCAACGCCAGAAACAGGATGTCCAACACGGACAACAACGCCAGCGCACCTCCTCCATAGAGCCAAAGCGCCGTCGCCGCCGGCCAAATCGCCGCCGCCACCCCGAGCAGCACCCAGACCAACAGCGCACCCAGCAACCAAAGCGACGGCCTCATCCCCGGGGCGCGTCCACCGATTCCACCACCGTCTGAAGCACCTCGTCCGGTGACTCCCCGCTGATCAACAACTCCGGTGAAAGCGCCACGCGATGCCGCAAAACCGGTGCCACCGCCGCCTTCACATCCTGCGGAGCCACGAAATCCCTCCCATCCATCACGGCAAACGCCTTTGCCACCCGTACTAGTCCAATCGCTCCCCGCGTCCCGGCCCCCATGCTGAATCCAGCCGACTCCCGCGTGGCCCGCACCAACTCCACCGCATACCGGACAACTTCCGAGACGGCTTGAATGGTCGCCACGCTGTGCTGAACCGCCACGATGTCGTCCTGAGAACAGATTTTTTCCACCGATGCCGGATCGATTCCTCGCCCCAGCGCCCCCCCCGCCGCCGCCCCGACGATCCATTCCTCATCGGCCTGATTCGGGTAGTCGATCAGGATCTTCATGAGAAACCGGTCGAGTTGCGCTTCGGGCAACGGGTAAGTCCCTTCCTGCTCGATCGGATTCTGCGTGGCCACCACCATGAAGGGCGGCTCCAGCACGATCGATTGGCCATCGATCGTCACCTGAGACTCCTGCATGACCTCCAGCAGCGCCGCCTGCGTCTTGGCGGGGGCGCGGTTGATCTCGTCCGCCAGAAGGAGATTTGCGAAGACCGGTCCCCGCCGAATCTGAAACTCCTGGCGGGACATGTCATACAGGCTGTGCCCCGTGACATCCGATGGCATCAGGTCCGGCGTGAATTGAATCCGGCCGAAGCTTCCCCCAAATGTGTTCGCCAGCGCCAGCACGAGGTGGGTCTTCCCCAAACCCGGCTTGCCCTCCAAGAGCAAGTGACCACCACTCAGCAGCCCCGCCAAAACCTGGTCCACCACCGACGCCTGCCCGACGAAGACCCGCTGAATCTGCTCGCGAATCCGGCCCATGGCCCGCGCCGTCGCCTGCAGCGGACGGTCGGCCTCCGGGGCCGGAATCACGGAAAGCGGCTGAACCTGCACCGGAGCCGCTGCGGGTGGAGGAGGGGTCGAGGGGGGAATGGGTTGGGTAGGATCGCTCATCAGTGGGGGTCCAGACGTTGCAGGGCTTTGACGTTTTCGACGAATTCGCGCGCCTGACCCTGGCTTCCCTTTTCCAGCAGCCGACGCAACCGTTCCTCCGGAACCTCCGCCCGGATCGCCGCCCGGCGCAAGTTCTCATCCTCCACCGCCGAATCCGTCATGCGGCGGCCTCCTCCGAGCCGTCGGCGAACCCGCCGTAAAATCGGCTCAGTCAGCGCTCCGGCCTGGTCGTGACTCCACAAAAACTGACCCGTCATCGCCAGGTGATGCTGGAAGTCCCGCGACGCCTCTTCCTCGTCGGGAACCATCGGCCCAAACCGGGGCATGGAGCGCCACAACCAAAACACCAGGTAGACCGCCAGGCTGAGCAGCGCCATCCAGCCATACGTCCACAGCAATGAGAAAAACGACGTCTGCGTCCGGCGCAGATACCAAATCGCCTTCACCGTCCCCCCCGAACGAAGCATTTTCCACAGGAGGGTCGCGTGCTCTTTCTCGCCGATTTTTCGGTTTCGCCACAGCTCGGCACTGCCCACGAACGTGATCCGGCCCCGTCCCCGCTCCATCTGAAGGACGGGACTTTCGTCGCGACTCCCCGTCCGCATCCCGCGTGCCCCCCGCCAAATCCACATGGGAAAAGAAAACGCCGGCCAGGCATCGATCTCCACCTCGTAGCTTCGTCCCGCCCAAACGACTTCCGTTCCCACCGCGCTGCCCTCCGCGATCTCAATCCCGAGTTCCTCCAGCAAAGCGCGGGGAATCGCCCCCTCCTCTTCCGCTTCCGTCTCCAGCTCGTCCGGGTCCCACGGACGCAGAAACACATTCCCGCCGTGAAGCCAGTAACAAAGGTGCCCCCCCTCCTCGACCCAGGTCAGCAGACGGCGCGCCGTCGCCGGACTCGTGTCCGCCTCGCTCGGCAGCACGAGAACCGTCCCCGTGTCCGGGATCTCGGTCAGCGCATACCGAGGCTCCCAAGGAACCTCCATCCGCTCCAAAAACCGCGTCAGCGCCAGAAAAGGATCGATTCGCGCGCGCCCCCGGTAGCCCACTTCCACCTCTTCCTCCCGCACGAAAGGCAGCTCGGACAAGTCGCATCCACTGGTCGACAGCGCGACGCTCACCGCGCCCAGCATGGCCATCCGCCGCCACTCGATGCCTGTCCAGCCTATCCTCATCTCACTACACTTTCGCCCCCGCATACGGCCACTCGTCGATCCACCGCCCCACTTCCTCCGGCGCCGGCGCTTGCTGCCCATACGCCGTGGCCATCCAGCCTCGCGTCAGCTTTTCCAAATACCCGCCTCCATCCTTTCCCCCGTCCCGCGCTCGTCTCAAACAGTCCGCCTCGGTATCGCTTTCGCGAATCGGCACCCCGGCATCGTTCACCAACCAACTCAGCGCTCCGCGATACAGCAGCGTCACCGCCTCCTCCATCCGCCCCGCTTCCCAAAGCTCCCGGGCGGCTTTGGCCAAATCTTTTGGCAGCGACGATTCGCTCAAATCCAGCCCCACCACCGTCTTGGCCTTTGGTGGCGCCACCTTCCCGCGCGACCTCGTTTCATCGATCACCGCCTTCATGATCAGTCCCACGATGATCACTGCCGCAAACGCCAGGAGTCCGATCGAAAACACGGAACTCATCCCATTCATGAGTCCGAGCCCCGCGTTCGCCCTTGGTAGGTCGCCGCCACCCGCTGACGGGAAAAACACGTAGCGCGTCTCCGTGTGAATCTCGAAATCCGGATCGGCCAACACGTCCTCGATTGTTTCTTGAGGGTCGGAGGCCGCGGCAAATCCGTCCGGCGCCCCGATCACCAAAGCACCCAGCGAAAGCGTCAACGCCGCCGTGGCCCCCAGTCGCCTCGCCATTCTCCGGAACGAAAGCTCCACGTCCCACCCCTCGAGATGCGTGCGCGCGTTCAGGTAGAGCCCAAACCCGGCCCCCACGTAAAACGGCTGCAACAGTGTCAGGGCCGCCAGGTAGCTCAAAATCCCCGTCCAGATAATGTGCCGCGGATAATCCCCATCCTCCTGAAATACCTCGACGAAAAAGATCTCCATGTCGTTCGGCTGACCCGTCGGAAGCATGAAGTAAATCAGCGTCGCCAGCGATAGCCAGGTGAAGTGAATGAAGAGGATCGTCACGATCTGCATCCACCACGCCACCCCGGCGCAACGGCCCGTCAGCGACGACGCCCGCCGGCGAAAGGCTCCGCCCTTCAGCTCCTCGAGAAGGCTCACCGGAAGCACCACGCTTCTCGCAATCGAAAAACGCCAACCCACCAAACTGTGAAAAAGACGCCGCGTGGTCCAGCGCGGCATCTCCCTCCAAAACGTCCCAGCACCCGGAGGTGCCCCAAACAACGAACGGCTCATCACATACAGCGGCACCCGCTCCGTCAGCGGTTTCAGCCACCAGATGATCAGCATCGCCACCCAGAGCCGGTCGCTGAACAGAACCAGAAGTCCCGCCCAAAGCGGCCACACCGTCCAGCTCCAATACTTCAAAATCCGCCCGTAATCACGGCGCGTCAGCGCCCAGCCCAAATCCACCGCCTCCCATTCCGAACGCGGCCGGATCTCTGCCGTCATCGCCTCAAGTCGCATCCCGCCTCCTTCCCGCCAAAAACAGGTAAGCCACCAACACGCTCGTCAGCGCCAGTCCAAAGGCATACTTGATCGGCTCCGGAAACGCCATCGGCGACCAAAACCCCTCGATCACCGCCGCCAACACCGTCAAAATCGCGGCCCCATACAGCAGAACAATCGCCTTCTTTCCGGCCGCGATCAGCGATGCCCTCCGGCTCAACCTCCCTGGATGAATCAACCCAAAACCCAGCCGGAGCCCCGCCACCCCGGAGAAGAGGAGCCCGAGAAACTCCGGGCCCGAATGACCCGATACCCAGTTCAGGAACTTCCCACCATCCGCCTCCTGAATCACGTAGCCCGTGGCCGCCCCAATCGCCAACCCGTTGAAGGTCACGAAGAACAACGACCCGACCCCGCCCAGAATGCCCCCTGCAAACGTCCGGAAATCGATGCCCACATTGTTCCGGATGTAGAAGGCAAACATCGCGAAGTTCGATCCAAAATTATCGCGCAGCGCCTCGAAGCCTTCCCCCTCCCCAAACCCCTGCTGCAGCTGCGCCATCTGCTGAGGGCCCAGCAGGGATTCCATCCAGCGCGTGTCGTGATAACTCGAAAACACCATCGCACCGAACGGAATCCAGAAGAACGCCATGACCAACCAGCAAAGCCGCCATTCCTCCCGCACCAGGCGCGGAAACCGCCTCCAGAAAAACTCCGCCACGTGCTCCCGCCAGCCCACGAGGTCCCGGTGCAGATGCCGGTAACCCCGCAGTACCAGCCGGTTGATCCGCTCGCAAAGCCGCAGGCTATACATCCGCGCCTGCGCCAAGGCCAAATCCCCACACACCTGACGGAACAGCAAAGGAAGCCGTTTTGTGTCCTCTCCCCCGGCTTGGCCACGGTCCAGCCGGTCCAGGATGCCCTCCAGCTCCTGCCAGCGCCCTTCGCTCTGTTTCTCGAATGACTCAGCGTTCATACCATCACCACCTCAACTCGCTCCCCTGATCCACCGCGCCATCCCCAAGAGACGCGAAACCGCCTCCGGCCCCCGCACCTTGGCGAGCCCCTGCGCATGATTCGCTAACTCGATCTGCCGCTCGCCGCTCCACTCGGGTGCCCGTTCCGCAAACGTCACCACCGCCCGCTGTTCCTCCCGGGTCAGTGCCGCCATGGGCCGGTGAATCGCCGCTTCCGCCACCACCGGATCCACCTCCTCGATCGCCGCCTGCCGCGCCTCCGCATAAATGACCACCGTCCCCGCCGCCAAGTCGCCCAAGCGTTGAAATCGCCGCGTGATCAGGCAACTCGCCAACCCAAACCCACCCCCGATCGGCAACATGTCCACGAACCTCAGCATGTTCCGGACGACCGCTTGCTGCAGCGTGATCGGTGCCCCGGAAGTCCGCGTCACTTTCAAACCCATCAGGCGTTTGCCCGGCGTCGCACCCCACCGGGAATACTCGAAAGCGATCATGTAAATCCACTCCAGCGAAAATCCCGCCAGGCCCATGATCCCATACGTCACACCCGACCCCACCTCCTGATCACTCAATGCCGCGATTCCTCCGCCAAACATCGCCGCCAAAATCGCCACCCCGATCAGTACCCCTGCCTTGATCAAGTAGTCGATCAGCAGCGCCGTGGCCCGAATCGCCGGCCCCGCCAATCTCAGCCGGATCTCCACCCCCTCCCCGATTTCGATCTTTTGCAGCGTGTCGAGTCGTTCCATGCCCGCCCTCGGGAAAAAACCACAGTCTCCACGCTTGGCGAGGAGAAAACCCCGCTTCGCCTCCGCCCGCGGCTTGCACGTCTTGGACGCCGCGCCGATGGGTTTGTTCACGCGCGCTACCTCACCAAATGCGCCTCATCGCCTGCCAATTCACCCCCGTCTGGGAAGATCGCGCCGCCAGCTTCGATCGCGTCAGGCAGCTGCTGGACGCCGCCGCCTCGCCCATCCCCGCCGGATCGATGATCCTACTGCCCGAAATGTTTTCCACGGGCTTCAGCATGGACGTCGAAAAAATCGCTGAACCGGAACCGTCTCCCACTCCCGCCGAACGCTTCCTCGGTTCCCTGGCCGCGCAAACCCGATCCTGGACCCTCGGCGGCCTCGTTCGCCGGTTGCCGAACGGAAAAGGCGCCAACGAATTGGCCGTGTTCGATCCCTTCGGCCAACCCGCCGGCCGGTACCGGAAAATCCACACATTCAGCTTCGCCGGCGAGTCGGAACACTATGAATCCGGCAGGGAATCGCTGATTTTCGAGGCTGGCGGCTTCAACGTCTGCCCCTTCATCTGCTACGACCTCCGCTTCCCCGAACGCTTCCGGGATGCGGCACTCCACCGTGGCGCCACCCTTTTCCCCGTCCTGGCGAACTGGCCCACACCTCGCGTCGAACACTGGCGCACCCTCCTCGCGGCCCGGGCCATCGAAAACCAAGCCTTCGTCGCCGGAGTCAACCGCTGCGGCAGCGATCCGAAAGTCGATTACCCCGGGCAATCCCGCATCGTCGGCCCGCGCGGCGAACTCCTCGCCGAAGGCGGTCCCGCCCCCGCCATCGTCACCTGCGACATCTCACCGGACGCCGTCGACTCCTGGCGCTCCGAATTCCCCGCGCTCCGCGATGCCAAACGTTGATTGAGCCCCCTGAAAACTTGGTGTTTGCAGGGATTCGAACTGACGATAGGATTCATTGGCCAACGCTCAGGCCTCTACCGCCCATGCAGCACGCACTCGCATTCGAAGAAGCCGTCGATCACATCGTCGCGGAGAATCCCCGCTACCATCGCGACGCCTACTTTTTCCTCAGAGACGCCCTCGACTACACGGTCAAGCGTCTTGGAAAGGACCGAATTCCGCGCCGCTCACAGCACGTCAGCGGTCCAGAACTCCTCGACGGCATCCGCCAATTTGCTCTCGAACAATTCGGCCCGATGGTCCCGACCGTCTTTGAAACCTGGGGCCTTCATCGCTCAGGTGATTTCGGTGAAATGGTCTTCCTGCTCATCGACTCCGGCGTGTTCGGGCGGTCCGATTCCGATGAGCGCGAGGATTTCGAAGACATCTTCGACTTCGAAGACGCTTTCGTGAAGCCTTTCAAACCGCGTCGCAAGGTCTCCAGCCAAACCGGTTCCATTTCGTCCGCGAAGCCGATCTAAATCACCCATGCCCCCGAGCCCTCCCCACCCTTCTCCTTTCCCCCGCCCCTTCTGAATCATGGGGCGTCTAAACATCGATCTTCCCCCGCACCAACCCCTCGTGTCCATCCTGGACAACGGGTTGGAGGTGCTTCTCAAACCCGATCCCGAGGCGCCGATCGCGAGTGTCCAGGTCTGGGTCCGCGCCGGCAGCATGCACGAGGCCCCTTGGCTCGGCGCCGGTCTCTCCCACCTCCTCGAGCACATGCTCTTCAACGGGACGGAATCCCGCGACGGCACCTCGCTCACCCGCGACGTCCAGGCCGCCGGAGCCTATATCAACGCTTACACGTCCCTCGACCGGACGGTCTACTGGATCGAGGCCCCGGCAGAGAGTGTCCCCGTGTCGCTCGATCTCCTCGCCGACATGACCCTCCATTCAACCCTTCCGGAGGAGGCGTTCAAGAAGGAACTGGACGTCATCCGGCGGGAAATGGCCATGGGCGACGACTCCCCAGCCGGAGTGTGCACGAAACTGATGTTCGCCTCCACCTTCCAGGCCCACCCAATTCGGCACCCCGTCATCGGCTACCGCGAAGTCTTTGACCGCATCACTCACCAGGACCTCGTCGCCTACTACCGCGCCCAGTACGTCCCGAACAACATGTTCGTCGTCGTCGCCGGAAATTTCGACGCAAAGCAGACCCTCGAGGACATCGAGCGCCTCTTTGGCGACGCCAAACGCGCACCGCTCGCCCCCAAATGGCTTCCGCCCGAACCCCGGCAGCAAGGACTCCGGGTGCAGCACCGCGAAGGTCCGTCACAACATTCCCACCTGCGCATCGCCTGGCACGCTCCGGGCGCCATGGACGACGACACCGGCGCGCTCGACCTCATTTCCACCATCCTCGGAGGCGGCCGCAGCTCACGCCTCTACCGGGAGCTCCGCGAGCGCCAGGCTCTCGTCCACGGAACCGGCGCCTTCCTCTACTCGCTCAGCGACGTCGGCCTGTTCGTCATCTCGGCGGAAACCGATCCCGATAAGCGCATCCCGGCGGAGGAAGCCATCCGCCTGGAGGTCGCCAGACTGCTGGATGAGGGCGTGAGCGATGCCGAATTCGATAAGGCCCTCCACCTCTCGCTGGCCGACGCCCTGGACGATTTGACCACCACCCGCGGCGTCGCGGGCGACATCGGTTCCAGTTGGCTCCTCAGCGGCCATCCGGAGTTCACCCGGCACTATCTCGAGGTCCTCCAGGAACTCGACCCGGAACGATTGCTCGCGGTCGCGCGGCGCTACCTCGTCCCGCGAAACTGCACCGTCGTCTCGCTGAATCCGGAGGGAAGCTCCGTCGCAGCGGCCGCCTCCAAAACCCGGGCCCAGCCTGAACCCGTCCGTCGGCATCTCCTCGAGAACGGCCTCACCCTCCTCGTTAAAGCCGATCCTCGCCTTCCCCTCGTCACCCTACACAGCGCCTTCCGGGGAGGTCTCCTCGCCGAAACCGGCGAAACCGCGGGCCTGACCCGCCTCTTCGCCCGCATGTTGACGCGCGACGCCGGCGACCGTTCCGCCGAGGAGATCGCCGAGGCCGTGGAATCGCTCGGCGGCGACTTCAACAGCTTTGCAGGATACAACAGCTTCGGACTCTCGCTCGAAGCCCTCGCCCCGCACTGGCGCGACGGTTTGGAAATCCTCGCTGCCGGGCTCACCGCACCCAAGTTCCCTGCTGGCGCCCTCCAGCGTGAAATTAATCTGCAGTCGGCCGCAATCCGCGCGGAACGAGACCGCCCCATGACCACCGCCCTTAAGCTGATGAGGGAAAATCTCTTTGCCGGCCACCCCTACCAATTTCCCGCCGGCGGCACGGAATCGACCATCAAAACACTCACCCAAACGCATCTCGACCAATACCGAACTGGAAATGTGCTGGGTGGGAACGGCGTCATCGCCGTCTATGGCGCCGTCGATCCTGATGAGGTCCGGGAAGCTGTCGAATTCCTCTTCGCCCCCATCCCACAGGGAGACCGGCGCTTCGACCATCCCCCGGCTGTGCCCGATCTGAAAGAGTCCAAACGCGTCGAAGCCGAACACGACAAGGAACAGGCGGTCGTCATCGCTGCCTACCCGACGGGCGGCTTCGCCCATCCCGACACCCCGACCCTCGAATTGATCTGCGATGCCGTTGGCGACATGAGTTCGCCTCTCTACACGCGCATCCGCGAGGAATTGGGGGCCGCCTACAGCGTCGGAGCCCAACGCATGCTCGGCTACGAAGGCGGTTGCTTCTTTTTCTATGCCGCCACCTCCCGCGAACAAGCACCCGAAGTCGAGAAGGCTCTCTTCGAGGAAATCGACCGGCTTGCGAGGGAAGGCCTGCCCGAGGACGAACTCCAGCGCGCCCGCAAATCATGGCACGGAGAACACCTCAATCGCCTCCAAACCGTTGCGTCGCTCGCCAAAGTTCACACCCTCGACGAACTCCTCGACCTGGGGTGGGATCACGCGCATCGAGCCCCCGATGGCATCGATGCCATTTCCAGCCCGCAGACCCAAGAGGTCGCTCAGCGATACTTCGCCGATCGCCCTCACGTCTTCGTTTCGCTCCTGCCTAGCAAGAATAGCCCCCAGTGAAGGCCTGAGGTGCTTCGCGAAGATTCCTTCTTCGGCCCCTCACACCGAAGCCACGTAGAGCGAAGCCACACCCCCAGTGAGCGGTTCGGTCCTTGCGCTCGCAAACCCGGCTCCCTGTAGCAAATCCTCCATCGCCCGGCCGCTCGGAAAGCGTTCGATCGATCCGCCCAGATACTCGTAGGCTTCGCGATTCCCAGCGATCCAACCCGCGACCCGCGGCAAAACCCGGTGCAGGTAGTAGCGGTAGGGTTCTCGAAACGGGCCCTTCGGCAGGGAAAAATCCAGGATGACCAGGTGCCCCCCGTCCCCAAGCACGCGACGCATTTCGCGCGCCGCCCCGGGCCAGGACGCCATATTACGAAGACCGAACGCCACCGTCACAACGTCGAAACTGGCATCGTCGAACGGCAGCTGCATCGCGTCGGCCACGAGCGTCTCGGCCACGCCATTCCGCTTGGCGATCTCCAGCATCTCCGGACAGAAATCAGCAGCTACGACCCTCGTCTGAGGACATCGCCGCTGAAGTTCCAGCGCCAAGTCACCCGTGCCGGTCGCCAGGTCCAGGATCCGGCCCGGCTCGAGCTCCTGCACCACCCTCCCTGTTCGCCGCCGCCAAGCGATGTCGATCCCGGCGCTGAGAACGTGATTCGCCAGCTGATACCGCGGAGCGATCGCCTGAAACGCCCGCTGAACAAAGACCGGATCCTGTGCCATCAAGCCAACCTACGACCCGCCCACCAGACTCCGCCACCCTCGATAAAAAGAAGATGCTCTCGACTGGAGTCGAACCAGCACGGGTATTACCCCACTAGAACCTGAATCTAGCGCGTCTACCAATTCCGCCACGAGAGCCAAGCTTGCCACGCTTGGGCAGAACCGCAATTTACCCACTTCCCAAGCGAATCAACCTCGAATTCCTTTCTTCAGGAAATCTTCACCAGCCTTATCGCCTGCGCTGATTCCCAGAGACTCCCACGATCGCGGTGGAGCCGCCTTCCCGGTCCATCTTCCCGCCTCCCGCCTCCCGCCTCCCGGTGTGGCTAATCAAAACCGAGCCGTCCGCCAAGACGCTCGCGAAGGCCCGTCAGAGGGTTCCGGTCGGGTAGAGGATTCGAAATCAGCGGCTGGTAGATCGGCTTCAATCGATAGATCCGGAAGGGAGCCCGCGCCGAATCGGATCGGCCATACCAGGATGTCCGGCTCAGTTGACTGCAGTAAAAATAAATCCGGCCGTCCCCTGAAAAGCTCAAGCCATCCGGCCAGCACAAGCTCGGATCCGCGACAAAAGGCTCCATCTTCCGCTCTTTCGGATCGATTACCTGAATCGCATGGTTCGAAACATCGCCCACGTAGATGTGGCCCCTCGCATCCATGGCGATAGAATCCGAAATCGGTTTTTCGGAATAAACTTCCACCCCAGCCTCGAGCGCCTCGCGGCTCGTCCCGGCATCGCGCAGGAGCGCCGTCTCGATCCGGTAGAGTTTCCGGCTCTTCATCGGACCGTAATAGAGGTGCTTCCCCTTGCGGTCGATCGTGATCGGATTCACCCCGGCTTGTGGCTCCACCGAGCTCCCGTCGGATAACCGGACGCCTAGCCTCTTCCCATGCACGCTCAGCGGACTCCCTTCCGGAATCACGCTCTCGTGTCCCTGCAACACGCGCCGCGCTACGCCGGAGCGAAGATCGACGACCAAAATCGCTGCGTCCTGACCCGACGCCGGATCGGCCAGGTAGGCGTAAGCATCTGCAGGATCGAGGACAAAGTCGGCCAGGAACGACGTCTCCAGCGTGACCGGCGGTGGCAGGTGGAAAATCCGGTGGACTTCATTCTGACCGAGATGCCACGCCAAGAGTTTGGGCGTGATTTCGCTTCGCCGCCCGTTGTCCAGGAGCCAGACCAAGCCGCCATCCGCAGCCCGGACACCCGTCACGGAGTCGAGCACCACCGGACTCGAACTACGATCGCCCGAGTTCAATTCCATCGACGGGAAGGCTTCCGATTCTCCACCCCGGTCCACGCGCACCATTCGTTCACGCGTCCGAAAGTGCTGATGGATGGCCACGAGCATGGATCCATCCGGCATCACCGCCAGACCGCTGGGCCCGTGTGTCAACTCGGCGGCCACACTCACGGCGCTGCCGTTCTCGTGCACCGGCACCTCTCCACCGGCATGAACCGTCAGCGGAGCTGTAAGCAGGGCTAGGAAGGCAAGTCCTTCGCGGAGACGAATCATTCAGTCTTGGTCCTTGGATCCGGTTCCTTGGCGTGGCACCGAGGCCCCATTAGACGCGCAAAGCCTCTCAGCGTCAAAGGTTATTCCCATTCCCTTCAGAAATCGCCTCGCCCCCTTCCAAGCCATCAAGGAACTCCGCCAGGGTGCCCGGGTCAGGCAGGTTTCCCCGCCCGCCTAACGCCAGGCTGTTAAGGGCGGCCGCACCACTGGCCATCCTCGCACAACTCTCCAGTGGAACTCCGTCCAGGTAGGCCGCCAGAAAAACGCCGTGGTAGCAGTCGCCGCAGCCCGTCGTGTCCCGCGTCCCATCCAATCGAAACGCTGGCTGGTGAAAGACCGCCTCATCCCTTCCTTTGATCCAGCTTCCGCGAATCCCATCCGTCACGCCGGAGACCTGCGGGCCAGCCGCCGAGATTTCCCGAACCAGCGCTTCCATTGGCCGCTCTCTGCCAAAGCACTGCTCCGCCCACTCCCGGGCCACCAGGGCGATGTCCGCCTCCGCCAGCCAACGCCGGTGGGACGCTTGAAATCGGTTCGCTCCACCATCGAAGGAAATCAACGTCCCCGCCGCCCGCGCCCGCCGGAAAGCCTCCGGCAACACGCCCTCATGTCGTCCATTCACATGGAGCAGGCGCGCCGACTCGACCCATCCGCTGGGC
>CAZCRA010000071.1:0-18350 GCA_964500945.1 uncultured Verrucomicrobiales bacterium
GTGACAAGAGCATCTCTCACCGGGCGATCATGTTCTCAGCCCTGGCCAATGGGCCTTGCGAGGTGAGTGGGTTTCTGCCGAGCGAAGACTGTTTGGCGACGGCGGATGCCTTTCGAGCGATGGGGATTGAGATCGAGGAATTGGAGCGCGGGCCGTATGGGCCGACCCGCCTCAGGGTGCACGGGCGGGGCGGCGAACTGGACTCGCCGAAGGGGGATCTCGACTGTGGGAATTCCGGGACGACCGTGCGCTTGCTGAGCGGCATTCTGGCGGGACGTCAGCCCGGATTCCAGGCCCGGTTGGCCGGGGACGAATCGCTATCGCGTCGCCCGATGCAGCGTGTGATCGAGCCGCTGGCATCGATGGGCGCACGAATTCGCGCCGAGGGCGAGGGAGAGACCTGTCCCCTGGTCATCGATGGGGCGGCACCGCTGAAGGCCATCGATTATCGCAGTCCGGTGGCCAGTGCCCAGGTGAAGAGCGCCATCTTGTTGGCGGGACTTTCGGCGGAGGGCAAAACGACCGTCTCCGAACCGGCTCAGAGCCGGGACCATACGGAGCGAATGCTGCGGCACTTCCAGGCGAAGACCGTGAAGCGCGACCAAGAGGTGTCGATCTGGGGTGGTCAAACGCTTGAGTCGCGGGATTTTCACGTGCCCGGAGACATCTCGAGTGCGGCGTTTTGGATCGTGGCGGCTTCGGCGATGCGCGACGCGCACCTGATCGTTCGCGATGTGGGCCTCAACGGAACGCGGACCGGGATTCTGAAGGTCCTGATTCGGATGGGCGCGCAGATCACGGAGGTCGTCGATGAGCCCGCGGACGGAGAGCCGATCGGCCGAGTGGAGGTGCATGGGGGCCCGCTGCGGGGGACGACGATTGAAGGGGAGGACATCCCGAACGTCATCGACGAGTTGCCCGCCCTGGCGGTCGCGGGGGCATTGGCTGAAGGGAAGACGGTGATTCGCGACGCCAAAGAGCTGCGCGTGAAGGAGTCGGACCGGATTCTTTCGGTGGTGAACAACCTACGGTTGATGGGCGTGGAGGTTCAGGAGCGGTTCGACGGTATGGAGATCGAGGGTGGGGGCAAGCTGCAGGGCGCGAAGCTCGACACCTTTGGCGACCACCGAATCGGGATGGCCTTTGCGATCGCCGGACTCTTTGCCGATGGGGAGACGGTTATCGAGAACACCGACTGCATCGCCACTTCCTACCCGGGATTTTACGATCAACTGAAGCTGCTCATGTCGGCGAAAGGGACGCCGGCCTACACGCCCGTCATCTCGTCGCTGAATCCGGCGCGAGGCCGGGAAGCGACTTGAGAAGGCATGGGGAGCGAGAAACAGGTCGCCATTGCCATCGACGGTCCGGCGGCATCCGGTAAGAGCTCCGTGGCGCGGGCGGTGGCACGCCGCCTTGGGTTCTGCTTTGTGAATACGGGTGCGATGTACCGGGCGTTCACCTTGCTCGTGCTGCGGCGGGGGATTTCTCCGGACCGCTCCGATGCCGTGGAAGGGTTGATTCGCGATCCCGCCCTGGAGTTTGGGGTGGACGGAGGTCAGTCCTCGATTCGTTTGGAAGGCGACGATCCCGGAGATGCGTTGAGCAGCGAAGCGGTGAACCGGGCCGTCTCGGCCGTTTCGGCGGTTCCGGCCGTCCGGGCGTGGTTGGTGTCGGAGCAGCGGCGGTATGCAGAGCACGAACCTGTGGTGATGGAAGGGCGGGACATCGGGACCTCGGTGTTCCCGGAGACACCGTATAAATTCTACCTGGATGCCTCGCCGGAGGTCAGGGCGCGCCGGCGCCGGGCGCAGGGGATCGAGGAGAACATCCGGTCTCGCGACGCTCAGGATCGCGAAAGGAAGGCCAATCCGTTGGCGATCGCCGGGGACGCGGTCTTGATCGACACCTCGGAGATGGGGTTGGAACAGGTCACGGAGCGCGTGCTGCAGCATTTGCGCGAGGTGGGGGTGGCTCCGCGCCAGGCGGAGATGTCGTCGGTGGAGCCGATGACGCCGTTTTACGCCTTCTGCAAAACGATCTGCCGCATGGTTTTGGCGGGTTTGTATGGGATGGAGGCTCACGGATTCGACCGGGCCAAAATGCCGGCTGGCTGTTTTATCGCTTCGAATCACGTGAGCTTTCTCGATCCGCCGACGGTGGGGGTGCACTTCGAGGGCGCCCTTCACTATTTTGCGCGGGAGACGCTCCTGAACCACGCGCTCATGGCGAAGCTGCTTCCGAAGCTCAATTTGATTCCGGTGAACCAGGAGCGTTTGGACCTCAAAACGCTTCGTCAGGTGATTAAACTGGTGCGTTCGGGAAAACACCTGGTGGTTTTTCCGGAGGGTCACCGGAGTCAGGAAGGCAAGCTGCAAGCCGCCCAGCCTGGCGTTGGGCTCCTCATCGCCAAGACGCGGGCTCCAGTTCTGCCCGTGCGCATCTTTGGAAACGAGGAGATTTATCCCCCGACGCGGAAGTGGCCGCGGTTGGCAGGGAAAATCCACGTGGTTTGTGGCGAACCGATGGCCTTCACGGAGGACGAACTTTCCGCGCGAGGGAAAGACGCCTATTTGCATCTGGCGCAGAGGGTCATGGACGAGATCGCCCAGCTCGAACGGCCTGGATCGGGTCGTTCTTCGTGAAAGAACTGGCACGGGGGCCAAGGGGTGGGGTATGATTCCCGAGTCTGAACATCACCGAACTCCGAATGGTTTTACTCCGATCCATGAACCCCGATTCCCCCCGATCTCTCGCAACGTTCTTCGCTCCCGTCCTGATGATGGCGGTTCTGCTGGGCTTCACACCGCTCGCCTCCGCCAATGACCGCATCATCATGAAGGATGGCCAGGAATTGTCGGGTCGCATCGTGGAGGAGAGTGACACCGAGATCCGGCTCGAGGTCCGGACCGGAACGATTCGCGAACTGAAGATTCTGGACAAAGCGGACGTGGAGCAGGTGCTGCGCCCGCGACCGGACGCCGTGGCGATCGAGAACGTGCGTGAACTCATCCCCACGCCGTCGCTTCTGCCGGAGGAGGCCTACCGGGATCGAATCCGGACGGGGCCGCAGAAGTTCCTACTCGATTTTCCTGACAGCCAATACCGGGCGGAGGCGGAGGAGATTCTCGATGCGCTGACGAAGGAGTTGGTGAGGGTTCGCCGGGGATCGATCAAGCTGGACGGCGAGTGGATTTCTCCGGAGGAACGGAAGGTTCACGAGAAGAACATCGAAGCGCGGATCCTCCTCTTGAATATTCAGAGGCAGGCCCGGGGTGGAGCTTACCTGGACGCGTTGAGAAATCTGGATCGCTTGGCGGAGGATTACCGGCTGTCGCTGGCCTATGCGGATGCGGTTCCCCTGGCGGAGGAGATTTTGAAGGCCTACGGGCGGCAGCTTGCCCGTCAGTTGCAGGACCAGAAAATTTTCGAGGAGCAACAGGAAGACCGGCTCGCTTTCCTCACAGCGCGGGAAAAGGCAGAGTATGAGGCGGCGCTCAAGCAGGAGAAGGACCGGATTGAGCGGACGATTGAACGGGAACAACGGGCGGGTGTCCGCTGGCTTTCGGTGGACCGCAACGACGAGGCCAGCCTGACGACGGCGATCAATCTCGTGAAGAGCGAGCTGGAGTCGGTTCAAAAAATCGATGTGGCTGCGCTGGAAACCAAGGCGGACCGCTTGTATGCGGCCGAATCACTGATTTTCGAAGGCGAGTTGGATCGGGCGCAGGCGACCTTGCTGAGCCTAGCTTCGACGGAGGGTCAGAACCCGATGGTCTCAGCCGCGGCGGAGACGCTGCGGGAAGCGAAGGCCAAGCGAGCCCAGGAGCTCGGTTTGGAGGGCCGGGACCAGACCCAGGCGGCTCGGATTTCGCGCGAGCTGACTTCCGGACGAGAGCAGGCGGGCGAGAGCGTTGAGGAAGCCGGAGAAGAGGGTGAGCTCTCAGCGGAACAGAAGCTGGCGATGCTGGCCAGCCAACGCTCCGGGTCCGGCTCGAGTCCTTCGGGAAGTTTGCCTGCCAAGCCCAAACCGAAGCCCGAACGGACGGCGTCGAAGCCCGCACCCTCGAAGCCCAAGCCCGCGGCAGCACCTGTTGATGAAGGTCTGCCGCTTTTCCAAATCATCATGCCGATCGGGGCCGTGGTGCTGATCGGGGCGACCGTGTTGGTTTATCTTCAGGAGAAGAAGAAGAAAGAACAGGGAGGCTGAATCGGATGACCGGTGCCGTTTGGCGACGGGATTAGGCCTGTGGAGACCATGGAAAGGGTAGCGCGTCTGGAACGGAAGACCGCGGAGACGAGTGTCGCCGTGGAGTTCCGTGTCGATGGCAGTGGAAACGCGGCGATCGAGACGGGGATCGGTTTCTTGGATCACATGTTGACGCTGCTGGCCCGGCACGGTCACTTCGACCTCAGGGTGGTGGCCCAAGGAGATCTACATGTCGACGACCACCACACGGTGGAGGACGTGGGGATCGTGCTGGGGCAGTGCCTGCGAGAGGCGCTCGGGACGAAAGAGGGGATCCAACGCTACGGTTGGTGTCTGATGCCCATGGATGAAACGCTCGCGCGGGTGGCGATCGATCTCGGGGGGCGGCCGTTCCTGGCGTTCGATGCTCCGGAGGGAATCGATCCGATTGGGGGCCGCTTTCCCTTTTCGCTTGTCGAGGAATTCTTCCGGGCCTTCGCTTTCAACGGCCTCATGAATCTGCACCTCGCGCTGCTGAGCGGGAGGGATGGGCACCACATGGCGGAGGCGCTGTTCAAGGGAACGGCGAAGGCCCTCGACCAGGCTACCCGGATCGACGAGCGATCGTCCGGTAAGGTGCCGAGCACCAAAGAAGCGCTGTGAAGTGTCCCCAATGCCCGGCGGCACTGGAGGCCGGTGTGCTGTTTCGAAGCCGGATCGGGCACAGCTGTCCGTCGTGTGAGGGCATTTGGATTCCCTCCTTCGAGAAGGCGGAATGGTTGGAGGAAGGACGCCGGCGGCGTTACGCGGGGCCCGCCCGGAGTCTGGCGGAGAGCGGGGAGCCGGCCTGCCCTGAATGCTTGTCGAGCCTGACCTCCGCGTTGGCGGGCACCGGGCTCCGCTTCCGAGTGGAGCACTGCCGGCGCTGTGGCGGGTTCTGGATGCCGGCTGAATCCCGGGGCCGGCTCAAGGGCGCGGAATGGGACACGGAAGTCCCTGCGATTTTCAAAACCCTTTGGTCCCGCGAACGAGCGGAGAACCGGAAACAGCGCGAAGAAAGCGCTTTCCCCAGTCGCCTTCCTCAAGGGGGGACCTTCAATCAGATTTCGCGCCGCAAGGAGTTCCACGCGGTTTCGGAGCGGTTCCGTGAATACCTCGGCGAGTATGGGCGCCTGGCGGGCGTTCCGCGCGTCTACGATGAGTTGATGGAGTTCACAGGGGGATTTCCCTGCTATGACCGGCATGGGGAGGACACGCTCTGGCAGACGGTCACCTATGATCCCGACCGTCAAAAAGAGCTGAACGTCACGCTTTCGAGGACCTACTCGCAGCTCAAGACGGGCGATCCTGGACGGATCGAGCACATCTACATCGAACGCGTGGATTTCTGCGAGTTTGGAAACTCGAAACCTTTCCGCGTCCGGGTGGTCAACCAATTCAACGACAACTACGATCACTTCTATGTGAAAATCCCGGATGCCTCACGCATCTACGGTTTGGAGTTGGAGCACCTGCTCTCGCCGAATTGGATGAACTACCTGGTTCACCAAGACACGCTGATCGAGGAGCACATCGCGGGGATTCCAGGCGACGTTTTCATCCGGGATTATCTGACAGATCCGCATCTCAACCGGGTCCGGGTGGCCAAGGAATTCGTGAAGTTCAACGAGCGAGCCTTCTGCCGGCTGCTGGGAGACATGCGGAGCTACAACTACGTGCTGGACATCACGCCCGACTTCGAAGAGACGCAGTATCGCGTCCGGGCGATCGACTTCGATCAGCAGAGCTACGAGGGGAACCGCAACATGTATCTGCCGCAGTTCTTCAGGGAGAATGCGCCTGTGGTGAAGCTATGCACCGAGCTGCTGAACTACCCGACGATGCAGCAGTATCAGACGGAGGAGCGGACGCTGATTCTCAAGAGGTTCGAGGCGGCCCGGGAGCGGACGGAGCAACTGCTGGACTGCATGAGTGCGGATGAGCTGTCGTTGCCCGAGAAGGTTGCTGAATTGAGGGATGGGCTCGGGGATTATCATAAGACGGAGGCGTTCGCGAAATGCGAGAGCATGGGAGAGCTGGTGCGGATGAATCTCCGGGTGCTGTTGGAGAAAAAAGCGTAGCAAAGCGATTCGATCTTTACGAACACGTTCTTTCGAGTAGTGTTCAAAAGAGCAATGGATCAGTCGCTGACGAAATTTAAGGCCGCTTGCGGAAGGGGCGTGTCCGCCAATCCAGCTGGCCGTTTTGAGTCGCAGGAAGTGGAAGCGGACGCCGAGGCCGTGGAGGCGCTTCGGGTGGCGGATGCCGATGCGTTGGACGGGCGGGTGGAGACGAGGTTCTTCCGGGACGAGAGCCAGAGCATCATCAGCCGGAACGAGAGTCCGGACCTGAGTTTTCGAGCGAGCCTGAACCCTTACCGGGGTTGTGAGCATGGTTGTGCCTATTGTTACGCCCGTCCTTACCACGAGTATTTGGGATTTGGCGCGGGCTTGGATTTTGAGACGCGGATCATGGTGAAGCCGGAAGCGCCAGCTCTGTTGGAGGAAGCGTTGAGCCGTCCGAATTGGGAGCCGCAGCCGCTGGCTTGCAGCGGGGTGACCGATTGCTACCAACCCGTGGAGCGCGAGTTGGAGATCACGAGAGGCTGTCTGGAAGTTCTGGCACGGTTTCGAAATCCGGTGACGATCGTGACGAAAAACCGTTTGGTGACCCGGGACAGTGACTGGTTGACGGAGCTGGCGCACTACCGGGCGGGGGCGGTGCTTCTGTCGATCACCACGCTCGATGGGGCACTGGCGCGGCGGATGGAGCCTCGGGCAGCCTCTCCGGGCGGGCGTTTGGCGGCGGTGCGGGAGCTATCGGAGGCCGGGATCCCGGTCGGGGTGTCACTGGCGCCGGTCATTCCGGGGCTGAACGACCATGAGATCCCCTCGATTTTGGAGGCGGCGAAAGATCATGGGGCCGTGTTCGCCGCCTACACGGTGTTGCGCCTGCCTTACGGGGTGAAGGATCTGTTCTTTGGCTGGTTGGAGCGGGAATTCCCTGACCGTTTTGAGCGGGTGGAGGGCCGGATGCGGGAGCTGCGCGGAGGTTCCCTCAACGATCATCGATTTGGATCACGCATGAAAGGTGAGGGCCCCATCGCGGATCAGATCCGTCAACTTTTCGAAGTATCGGCCCGGCGATGTGGCTTCATGGAGCAGCGGCTGAAGCTATCGACCGACTTCTTTCGACGAGCGGGTCCGGAGCAACTGCTGCTTTTCTAACGGGAAGGACGCTCATTGAACCGAGTGCCATTCCTGTCAGAACGTCGCAGCTTCTTCGCCGAGTTCGACGGGCTTGTAGCCGCCGCGTGAGCGGAAGTAGAGGAACAGGATGAGGTAGCAGATGAGGAGAAAGGCGGGAAGAACGGCCTGGCGAGCGAAGGCACGCTTCTTGTTCTGGCTGACGATTTCATCCAGCTCGGTGGATTGTTCGTCCCCCAGTGCCGCCACGGCCTTGGCGTCGAGATTGGGTGCCTCGCCAAAAGGCGTCTCTCGAGGTTCACCGGCCACCTTTTCGTGAAGGGCGGGGACCTTTTCGCGGAGATCGGCATCAATCCCGCGGTCGAGGAAGACCCCCATCAGCGGCGTGCCGAGAATGCCCATTCCGAGGACGCCGACCGCCGAGACCCCGTTGAGGGTCAGTGCTCCTCCTTTAGGAAACTGTTCCGAGACCAAGCCGAGGGTGGTCGACCAGAGAAAAGTCTTCCCAAACGCATAGACGGTGGCGGCGATGACGACGACGAAGGCCGCAGCTTTGGAGAGGAACAAGAGCCCGACGACGGCCAGGGCCGCGCTGACGACCAAGAGACCGATCGCCGAGAACCGGTGCACGATGGGGCCGGCGTAGAACCGGAGGACGGTCATGATCGTCGACACATAGAGAAAGACCAGCGTGGCGCCTGTCGGGGACAATTCGGCCTTCAGCAAATCGGGCATCCAGCTATCGGTGCCGAGTTCCGTGGTGGCCAGGGGACCCATCGTGATGAGGATGAGCAGGAACATCCAGTTCCCCAGACTGTGGGTGTAGAGACCGGCGGCGACTCCCACGGCCAGCGAGATCGCGACGGGCGCGCTCCAGTGCAGGGTGAGTTCGGTGCCGGTGCTGGCCCCGATCAATTGGAGGACGCCTCGCGTCATGAGCCAGGCGATGATGAAGAAACCCACTCCACCGACTTCGCGCAGCATTTCGCGGTAGGAGACGCCGGCTGCCACGCGTTCATTGGGCGGGAAGTGGCGGGGAATGATGAGGAGGATGTAGACGGCGACTGGGATGAAGCACATGGCGTATTTCAGTCGCCAGTCGAGGTTTCCGAACCCGAGCAGGATCGTGGCGAGAGCGCCCAGGGCCAGTCCCGCGGGCCACCCGGCGTGGAGGATGTTCAACCACTTCGCTTTTTCCTTGTTGTAGGCCGTGGCGACGACCGGGTTGATGAAGGCTTCGACCGTGCCGTTGGCGATGGCGACGAGGAAGGTGCTCCAGTAGAGCGATTCGTAGCCGGTGGCGGTGAGGGTCAGGACGAGGGAGGCCACATGACAGATCATGGCGAAGTATGCCGCGGTCTTGTAGCCGATGGAATCGATGATCAGGCTGAAGACGATGATGCTGATGGCGAATGGCCAGAGACCGACGCCGAGGATGGTGCCTTTTTGAGCTTCAGTCAGGTCAAACTCGGCGGCCCAATCACCGATGATGTTGGCGCGGACACCAAAGACGAACGAGGTGGCGACGAGTGCGATGAAACAGGCCCAGAAGGTTTTCTTGTTTTCGGCTTCGGACATAGGGTTTGGTCAGGGCTAGGGACAGGTGGTTGAGGGAGACGGGCTGGTTTTTCCAAAAGCAGGGCCGGAATGCAACCCCGATTTTCGAGAGGATGACCGGGAATCGAAACAAATCCTGAAATTTGGTTTGTGATTCCTGACAATCTCGCATAAATGGCAGTCATGCGTGCGAGAAAAATCAGAGGCGTGAATGTTTTGCGGTGGTCGACCGCTTTGCTGACCGGATTATCGATGTTCCTTGGCAGTCCCTTGGCGTCCGCCATGGAACCCGGCGCGCATTCGGGCACTTTTTGGGAGTTCGTCGGCCGGACCGAAGTCGGTGGTGGAGCCGCTTACAGCGATCAAATGAGTGAGGGATGGGGCGACCTGCTGGTGCCCGTGATCTCGCGGGAACGTTTTGCGGTGGGGCTGCACTCCCGGCTTGCGGGTGGCGAGATGGACCGCACGGATTTAGCCGTTGGGATGATCGGAGGCTTGTGGTTGGAGCGTTGGGACACGGTGGCGAACGTGTATGTCTACTGGGATCACCACGAGTTCGAGGCGGGAGAGTTCGACGAATGGGTGGTCGGAACGGCCCTGCGGACGCGCTGGGGGCAGTTCCAAGCGTTCGGGCATTTTGCCGAAGAAGGAGTGTTCACCTCGGGGACCCGCCGGGTTTCTTCTGCGTCATCGGACGTGGAGGTGTTCACGCAAACGCGTTTGGCGAGTTCGAACGGATTCATTAACACCTTCGAGGATCGCCGGACGGTGACCACGACGACGCGGCTGGATGAAATGTTCTCCGATCTTCTCGATACGGGCGACGGTTTCGAGGCGGAGTATGGGCTGCGGCTACCCTGGTTTGACCGGTTCGGCAATTTGAGCCTGTTCGCCGGCTACCAGTGGTGGGACCGTTCGGTCGAACCGATTCAGGGGTTTACAGCGCGTCTGCGGTGGGAATTGAACGAGCACTTGGCGTTTCAAGCGCGCTATTTCGACGATGACCGGATTCTGGGGGGCGTGGATCAATGGCGGTTTGAAGTCGTGGGACGCATTCCGCTCGGCCGTGGGTATGCGCCCGATCCCGCACCGAATTACATGAGCGCCGGGAAGAAAGTCGTCGTCGAGGAGCCGGTGGTCGAGGCCCCGAATCTTTTGCAGCGTCCGACGCGAGTGACCTGGCCAGTGTTGGGCCGGGGTCAGCGAGTCGACGCCGAAACGGGGATCGTGCAGGACGAAACGCAGGAGACCATCTTGCTTTCGCGCCAGCCGATTCCCCGGGATCGCCCCGAGCGACAGCCCCGGAATGGAAATGGTGACGGGGGCGAGCAGGAAGAAGAGAATGGCAACGGCGACAACGGTGAGGAGTATGACAACGGGCAGATCCCGTCGTGATCCGTGCCGGCTTCTCAGGACGATGGTGGATAGGGACGGACGGCAGAAAGCTCGGAATGAGGCGTCACGCCTTCTCGAGCATGGCGTTGAACTCGGCTTCTGAGACGACGGGGACATTTAGCGATTCCGCCTTGTCAAGTTTGCTGCCGGCTTTTTCGCCCGCGAGCAGGTAATTCGTCTTTTTGCTTACGCTGCCCGTCACTTTGCCGCCGGCTGCCCGAATGCGGTCGGCGAAGACCTCCCGGGGTTCACTCAAAGTCCCCGTGATGACCCAGATCGTCTCCGCCAGGGCATCGGAGGTGGGCCGGTCCGCGCCGGCTGCTTGACCCTCCGGCGGGGAAAAGGGAAGCCCGAGTTCGCGAAGTTCTTCGAGGCGCCCGAGGTGCCCTTCGTCGTGAAAAAAGCGGTGGATGCTCTCCGCCACGATTGTCCCGACGTCATCGACGGCTTCCAAATCCTCGATCGAAGCCTCGGCGAGGGCATCGATCGTGCCGAAATGGCTCATCAGGGACTGGGCCGAGGTGGCGCCGACGTGGAGGATACCGAGGCCGAAGAGAAAGCGCCAGCAGGGCTGAGATTTCGACTTTTCGAGCGCCCGGAGCAGGTTGTCGGCCGACTTTTGGCCCATGCGCTCCAATTCGAGAAGCTCATCGCTCGTCAGCCGGTAGAGGTCGGCGATGTCGCGGGCTTGGCCGGCGTTCACGAGCTGTTCCACCAGCGCTTCGCCGAGACCGTCGATGTCCATCGCGCCCCGGTGGGCAAAATGGCGAAGGCGCCGTTTCACCTGTTCGGGGCAATCGCGATTTGGACAGACGATCCTGACCTGAACCGGGTCGCGGTGCACCGGCGTGTTGCAGACGGGGCAAGTCTCCGGCATTTCGAATGGGATCTCGGCCCCGGTGCGCCGCTCGGTGAGGACCTTGGCAATCGCGGGGATGATTTCGCCGGCCTTTTCGACCAGGACGAAGTCGCCGGAGCGGACGTCTTTGCGACGGATCTCGTCCTCGTTGTGAAGGGTGGCGCGGGAGACTTTCGAGCCGCTGACGACGACGGGTTCGAGGTGAGCTACCGGGGTGAGGGCCCCGGTTCGCCCGACCTGGATTTCGATGCTGATCAGGCGCGTTTCCGCCTGTTCGGGTTCGAACTTGTAGGCGAAGGCCCAGCGGGGAGCCTTCGACGTCGAGCCGAGTTCACGCTGGTCGGCAAAGGCATCGACCTTAATGACGGCGCCGTCGGTTTCATAAGGGAGATCGTGACGGATGCGGTCGATTTCGGCGATGGCGGCGAGGATCCCGTCGACGTCCTCCGCATTCCAGGTTTTGGCCGGGTAGGGCAACCCAGACGCGTCGAGGAAGGGGTAAATTTCACGCTGATGATCGGGGTCCAGCCCCTCGAACTGGCCGAAGCCGTAAAAGATGACGTCGAGGGGGCGCTTTGCGGCGATGCGGGGATCGAGTTGTTTCAGCGATCCCGCCGTGGCGTTGCGGGGATTCATGAATGGCGCCTCGCCGGCGGCTTCTCGATCGGCGTTGAGCTTAATGAACCCTGCGCGCGGCATGAAGACCTCCCCTCGGACCTCGAACCGGGTGGTGGGAGCGTCGCCAGGAAGCACGAGAGGCAGTGTCCGGACGGTGCGCATGTTGTGGGTGATGTCGTCGCCGACGCGCCCGTCCCCTCGCGTGACGGCGTGAAGCAGGCGGCGGTTTTCGAAGACGGCGGAGACGGCCACGCCATCGATTTTCGGTTCGATCACGACAGCGACTTTTTCACGGTCGAGGCCCTTTTGGATTCTCTTGTAGAACTCGCGGAGTTCCTGCTCCGAATAGCTGTTGTCGAGGCTCTTCATCGGCACCGTGTGCTCGATTTGCCGGAAGCCGTCGATGGGTTCGCCGCCGACGCGCTGAGTGGGCGAATCGGGAGTGGCGAGGTCAGGATGGGCGTTTTCAATATCGATCAATTCCTGGAGGAGCTGATCGAATTCCCGGTCGGAGATTTCGGGTTTGGCCTCGACGTAGTAGAGGCGATTGTGACGGTCGATTTCCCGGCGGAGGATCTCGGCGCGTTCAGCGGAGTCGTCGTGGCTTTTCATTCGGGAAGATCAGAGCTCCAACCCGAGGAACTCACGGGCGTTATCGAAACAGATTCGTTCGACGAGCGGGCCGGTGAGACGGTCGTCGTCGGGGATCAATCCCTGTTCGATGTCGGCGCCCAGCAGGTTGCAGAGCGTGCGTCGGAAGTATTCGTGACGCGGGTAACTCATAAACGAACGCGAATCCGTGAGCATGCCGATGAAGCAGGAAAGGAGGCCGGTATTCGACAACGCATTGAGCTGCCATTCCATGCCTTCTTTCTGATCGAGAAACCACCATCCGGAGCCGAACTGGACTTTGCCAGGCGTCACGCCATCCATGAAATTTCCAGCCATCGTGGCGAAGAGATAGTTTTGAGAGGGATTCAGGTTGTAGAGGACGATTTTGGGAAGGGCCTGCATTTCGGTGAGGCGTCCGAGGTATTGCGATAAGGCCTCGCCCTGGTTCCAATCGCCGATGGAATCGCAACCGATGTCTGGTCCGAGGCGCTGATGGAGATAGGTGTTGTTGTTGCGCAGTGCGCCAATGTGAAGCTGTTTGGTCCAGCCCTTCTCGGCGTCGAGTTGGCCGAAGTAGAGCATGAGGTTCGAGGCGAAGGCAGCTTGTTCGATTGCGTCGGCCGGTTTGCCGGAGCGGGCCTTGTCGAAGATGCGTTCCGCTTTGGATTCTGGGCAGAAATCGGCGTAGCAGTGGTTGAGTCCGTGGTCGGATAGCCGGCTGCCGGCGTCATGGAAGGCTTGGTGACGTTCCCGAAGGGCTTCCAGGAAATCGGCATAGGAATGGATGGCGATGTTGGACCTCGCCTCGAGCTCAGCCGTCCACGCGTTGAAGGTCTCGGGGAGATGAACCTGGAGGGCTTTGTCAGGACGAAAGGTCGGGTAAACGCCGACGGCAAAGTTCGAATCGCCTGCGATGGCGGCATGGTGCTCCAGGCTGTCCACCGGGTCATCTGTCGTGCAGAGTGCGCGGACCTGGAATCGTTCCAGCAGCGACTGGGCGCGAAATTCGGGTTGGGCCAGTTGCGCGCGGGTTTGTTCCCAGATCCGAGGCGCCGAGTTTTCGTCAAGGAGTTCGTCGATCCCGAAGTAGCGCTTCAGTTCGAGGTGGGTCCAGTGATAGAGCGGGTTCCGAAGCGTGTGGGGGACGGTTCGGGCGAAGGCGAGGAATTTGTCGTAGGGGCTTGCGTCTCCCGTGACGAGAGATTCGCCGATGCCACAAGCTCGCATGGCGCGCCATTTGTAGTGGTCGCCTTCCAACCAGATTTCGAAGAGATCCTCGAATTGGCGGTTGGCCGCGATGTCGGCGGGAGGGAGGTGATTGTGGTAATCCAGGATGGGCCGATCCTCGGCAAAGTCGTGGAAGAGGCGGCGGGCCGCTGCAGATTGGAGGAGAAAGTCGTCGTGAATGAAGGGCATGGAGGGTCGGTGTTTGATGTTTGGACTTTTGGCGCGAACTCGGCCCATGTGGGCGAAGCCTCGATGCAGGTCCGGACGGAGGAAGGACCATTCGGTGTTGGTGAGATGAAGGTTTACCCTGGACGGGGTGCGGGCCGGACTCAAGTTGCGGGTTTAGGGGGGGAGGCACCGGTCTTGACTGCATTCAGCGCCAGCGGTCCTGGGAGGGCGAAGCCGTCAGGGCAGGTCCTTGAGCGAAGCGGAAGGACAAAACCGGCGGTTTGCAAGAGCCCACAATCGTGGCATGATCTGATTCCGCCGCAAAGCGAGGAGGGGTGGCAGAGCGGTTGAATGCACCGGTCTTGAAAACCGGCATACGGAAACGTATCGTGGGTTCGAATCCCACCCCCTCCGCGTTCCTTAGCAGGCTGTTGGAAAAACCTGCACCGCGCCGAAGAGACTCGTTTGATTGAGATGAAGTCAGGCTGCGCAGGGTGGCAAGAATCTCTTCCCTGGCGGGCGCAAGTCTCTGAATTCCAGGGCGGCGTTGCTCGTCGCTCACTGGGCTCGCCCAGATCGCTCCTTCCGCCTTCGCCGGGGCTTCCGTCTTCGCTAAAGCTTCCGACTTCGCTAAAGCTTCGACGGACAGGTCGGCGCGACAGGTCCGCCTTGCCCTGGCCTCCAGGTCCTTTGCGCGGCCCGGCACCCGGTTTTTAAACAGCCTGTTAGGGGTGGGGTTCGAACCGACGGGTTCGACTGCCATTCCGGCGAGCGACTGCGAGCTGGACGACTGGAAGAGGCGAAGTCGAAACGTGCAGAGCCGTAGGCAATCCCACCCCCTCACTTGAATTCGTCGACATCGGGTCGACAAATCCTGCATGACGAGGAAGATGGGAGGTCCCAGAGTCAAGGCGGGTAGTCCGGTCACCGGGCCCGATTTCTTCGGCAGGGATCGCGAGGTGGAACGCTTCTGGTCGAACATTGAGAAGGGCCACCACCTCCTCGTCGTCTCTCCTCGGCGCGTCGGGAAAACGAGCTTGATGCGGCATGTCGAAAGGTATCCCCGAGACGGGTGGAACCCGGTCTTCGCCAATCTGGAAGGGAAACGCAGCACCGAGGCCGTCGTCACCGAAATCGTCTCCCGCCTCCACGATGACTCGGGTCTCGGACGGACGATCGCCACGGCCTTTCTGAATGCGTTCGGAGCCTTCGAAGGGGGCGAGGTCAACGTCCTGGGTCTCAGCGCGGCCATCAAACTCTCCGCGGCGGAGGACTGGGATTCAGTGGCTCGAAGTTTCGAGCGCGCGGTGGAGGAAGCGACGCTGCGCGAGACCGGGCTTCTCTTGATCCTGGATGAGTTTCCCACCGTGATCGACGCGCTCTTCCGGGCGGGCAAGGGCGACGATGCCACCGCGCTGCTTCGCCTTTTCCGGAAGATTCGAACCAACACCGCCCTGGAGGAGCGATTCCGGATGGTGATCGGTGGGTCCATCGGTCTGATGCCCGTCCTGCGTCGCTACCAGGCCACCTCCGACGCGAACGACCTGAAACCCTTCCACGTCGGTCCCTGGTCGAAGGACACCGCGCTGGCCTTCATGGCAGCCATCGCCGAGACCGAGGACTTTGATCTGGCCACGGAGCGGCGTTTGGAAATTCTACGGCTCACCGGCGAGGAACCCATCCCTTACCATCTGCAGGTGATGCTGGATGGGTTGATCGAACTGGAGAAACGGGCGGGGGAGATCACGCGGGAAGACATCGATGCCGTCTGGAACGAAGCGCTTTGGAGGGTGAGTCTGGATCACTACCGGGATCGCCTCGGCGTTGTGCTCGAGTCCGAAGAGCAGAGGGCGGCCGAGGCCATGCTGCAGCAGGTGCTTCGACAAGGGGCGCGAAGCCGGCAAGAACTGCTGGCTGAGGCCCCGGACGCCTCCGTGGCGCTGTCCGCCCTGCGTCTTCTGCTGGAGGATGGTTATCTGCGGGAAGAGAATGGCGCCTGCGCGTTCGCCAATCCGATGCTGGCGGCGTTCTGGGAGCGGACCTTACCCGGGTGAAGCCGCGCTGAAGTGACAACCAACCGGTTGGCAACAGTTTTGTTGGCAACAATTTTGTTGGCAACAAAGTTGTGGAAGACGGCCCGTGGGTTTATCCTTCGAGGTTCTTCGCGATGCCTCCCGCACGGAAAGCCACGTCCAGCCGCCCCCCGGCCTGTCCTCGCCACTGGCGGCCCGAGGTGGATCGCCTGGTGCGCCTTTTCGACCGGGTGACCTCGACCGCGGAGGGCCCGCTCCAGGGAATGGTCCTCGAGGAGCCTCCCGGCTACGGCGCGGTCCGGTTGCTCGAATTCATGGGGAACACCCTGTCGGTGCGGCTGGGAACGCACCTGGCCCGGCTCCCGCCCTGGGTGGATGCGGTGCACGACTGGCCGTCCCTGGCTCTGGAGATCCTGGCGCAGGCGCATGAGGCGGGGGCCCCGCACGGAGATCCCCGGAAAACGCTTCTCGAACTCCGCGCGGACTATGGGGAGGCGGCCATCCGGACCACCCTGGATGAGCGGCTCGTTTCAAACCTGAAACGGCATGGTCAGCTCGTCGTTCTCATTCCCGGGCTGGACCGGCTGCTCGCTCTGATGACCGAGACCGATCACTGGTCTTTCCGGCACGTCCTGCAGACTCAGCTAATCAGTGTGATCGCCACGGTGAACGCCGGCTGGAAACCGGAGTCGGATCAGGCCTTTCTCGATTTCTTCCGCCGGACACGTCTCCAACCCCTTGCCAGCGCGGGTGTCGATGACCTCGCCGCCCTGTTCCATCTCTCCAAAGCGAACGGGAAAAAGCTCGCCGGGCTGGCCGAAGACCTGGACGGGCGGCCGGCCCTGATCGAGGCGGCCGCCGCTGTTTTGACCCAACAACCCGGCGCATCCCATCACGAGACGCTTCAGGAGGTGGCCCTCAATCACGCTCCTTTCTTGCATGAACAAAACCGGAACCTGGCCCCGGGAGCGCGCCGGGTTCTGGCCGGGACGGCTTACCTGAGCCCGCCTTTCACCACCAGCGCCCTTGCCGCCGTCGCGGATCTGCCCACGAACGTCGTGGCCACCCAAGCCGGGCGCTTGATCAAAGCGGGAATTTTCCGGGTCGGAAACCCGGAGGAGGGGCCGCGCTGGGTTGACTTCGCGGACCCGGTCGTGGGGAAATTGTATCGCGCCCTGAGCAGGCGTGGCCCGGCGCCTGCACCCCCATCATCCCCCTCGGTCCCCAGGGATGGTGGGGGGCCAAGCGGCTGAAGCTGACCCATTAATGAGGGCTGAGAATGGATGAGGGTGTCGTCCGCGGAGATGAGCCCTAAATTTTCTTTGACTCTCTCTTCTCGGAACTTCTAACTTCGTGCTTCACGCTGGTACTTTCATGAAAACGTTCATTGCCCTTCTACTTCTCGGTCCGGTCTCGGTCCATGCTACTCTCCTAATTGATTTCGATTTTACGGGTGAAGATGGCACCCAGGCCTTCCAAGCGCCCGAGACGCCGATCACCCCTGGACTCACGGGTGTGAGCAATTTGACTCGCGGTCCAGGTTTGGACAACACGGGAGGTCAGGCTTCTCGGGGAGTCGATGGCTTCAAATTCCGCCCGTTTAACAACAACCTCGACGAAACCTTAAGCGAAGCCCTCACTGAAGATGCCTACCTCGGCTTCTCGTTCACCGTGGCGGCGGGGTTCGAAGTGTCCCTCGACAGTTTGGACTTCGGTTTCGCCCGCCAGGACGATCAGAGCCGGTATTTTCACGTTTTCGCGAGCGTTGATGGCGGAACGACCGGCTTCGCGATTGGGGATCTGATTGACTCAACGCCGGAGATCACCGGTTCCGTATCCCCCGCGAGCGCCACGGGCCATTCGCTCACGCTATCAGGTGATTCACGACTGTTGGGAATCCAAGCGGGGACGACGGTCGACATCCGTCTTTACTACCAGTAGGTGGATGGAAATGGCTATCAGGCCAATGCCTTGTCCAGTGGCAACAATCAGGCCGGACTGAATCTGATTGGGACCGCTACCGCCATTCCCGAGCCTGCTCCCATGGGATTTTTAGCCCTGGGTTTGGCTTTGTTTGCGCTACGTCGCAGGCGTTAGGCAGAAATGGGGGAGGCGATCGCCTGAAGGTCCTGGCTCACATTCGCGGAGCTGCGGCAGGCTCATTCTTTGCGCGAGTCGCTTTTGGGGACCTCTAAAAACCCCCGCGGACGCGCCGTTGATTGGATGGATATGGAAGCCAGCGTCTGGCGACGGAAGGATTGAAGGGCGGCCCTTCGGGAGCCTGCGCCCTGAGCGCCAGTGCTTTGTCACTTTTCGCTCAGGGAGGCAGCTCCCTTCCTTCATCGTTCCGCGCTCTGACGCCCAGGGTTTGGCTCGCGGCTCGCGCTGGTTTTTAGGCGGAACTTCCCAACGCGAAAAATCATTCCGGAGTGATTCTGGATGCGTTC
>CAZCRA010000072.1:0-18010 GCA_964500945.1 uncultured Verrucomicrobiales bacterium
GGCGGTGTAAGTGGCGGGCAGGCCTTTGATGTTGAGCTTGGGGGTGTGGAGCCGGCTGTTGGGCTTGCCCAGCTCCGGTAGGATCGGCAGCTCGGTGGCGGGATCGACGATGCGGCGGAGCAATTCGGGCTCGGCCTGGACCTGGGCCAAGGTGGCGGTGGGCAGGGAACGGAAGCCGATGGGGATCTCGACCTCGGCAAAGGGGACCAGGGAGAGAGCCACGAGCCGGTCCTGGTTCGCCGCGGCCTCGGCTTCTTCCACAACCCAGCGGGAAGTGACGGAATTCGCCGACCAGAGGACGAGGATGCGGGCGGCGGCGTGGTGGGCGCGGTTGATGGTGTCGATGAAGGAGAGGTGGGAAGCGTCGGTCAGCTGGTCATCGCGCCAGACCTCAAGTCCGAGGTCTTTGAGCATGGCTTCGATCTCCTCGGCGAACGGGCGGTCCTTTTGCGAATAGGAGATGAAGACGTCGTGGGCGAAGTCTGGGGGAAGGGGCTCGGAACCGGCTTCCGGGGTAGCGGGAGGGGAGGCCATGGTGGGGGGGAGCCTACCCCGAGAAACGAAGCGATGGCAAGAGTCTTTGGGGAGCAAAGCCGCGGTGATGGGGCGATGGGGCGATGGGACGGGGACTTCAGGCGCGGTGGTAGGGTTGGCCGCGTTTACTGACAGGAAATCACTGACAGGAATGGGTTGGCCTGCCAAGCCACCAACCCGTGCCGGCTTGATCCCGCCCCGAACTGAACTAAATTCCCGCCGGTTCTCACGCAGTGGCCAAAGCCAAAGCCAAAGGCCCAATCAACAACAAAAGAGCACGGGTAGCTCAGCGGTAGAGCGACTGGTTTACACCCAGTTGGTCGGGGGTTCAAATCCCTCCCCGTGCATGTTTGAACACGTGTGGACAGCCGTTGCCAAATCGGGACTTACTTCCTCATTTTGAGGAAGTTCTGATGCAACCAATCCTCCGCTAGGTTTGCCGCCTTTGGCCTCCTCTGGCCAGGTTTTCCCAGCATTCCCGCATGATATGTCGCATGATTTGGGTTCCGCCAGCTTGGCCAGCGCAGCCTCAAGCGGCAGGTTGTTGGAGTCGGTGTAGGTGACCTCCGTCATTCTCGACGTCTCGTGGCGCATCAGGGCTCGAGCCACGAGCGGGGGGACCCCAGCTGCATGGAGCATGGTGGCCAGCGTGTAGCGGAAAGAATGGAAAATCAATCTGCGGCCGTTCTCGTCCACTTCGGCGATCCCCGCCAATTTCAGGTCTTTTGGAAACCGAGGCATCCCAGTCACCCCCCGGAAGAAGACCTTCGCTCTACCAGCCGGCGCCGTCTCTCGCAATGCTCTGAGAGCATCAGTTGCTGCCTTCTGAAGCGGAAGCCTGCCTCCTCTGCGGTTCTTCGTGTTCGCCTTCGGCAGATTCATCCGGGGCGTGCCCGAATCGAGATCGAGGTGGCCCCACTCAAGTGACATCAATTCAGAGCGTCTAAGTCCCGTATAAGCCGCTACGGTGTAGAGGTATGCACGGTAAGGCGGCACAGCATCCAGTAGCGCCTGCAACTCCTCCATGGTGAACGCCCGGTTGGCGTCCTCCTGAACCACCCGAAGCTTCTTCACCATGCGCAGCGGGTCCCGTGCGATCATCTCCCGCTCTTCCATCCATTTCAGAAAGGACCGCACGTGCGCCAGATAATCGTTGAGTGTCTTCGCACTCCTCTTTTCAACCCCGCCCCTTCCCGAATAGGACGCATTGCGCCACTTCTCGAAATCGGCGGGAGAGATATCCCTGACGAAGGTCCAACCACACTCCTCGAACATCCGTGTGGGCCGGTTCCGCGAATAGGCGCGGTGTTTCGGAATCACCGTGGAAGACAAGCCATTCTCAATCCATTGATCGAGTAGCTCCAACAACGGAGTCTGCGCCACTTGCCGTTGCATCTTGGGAGCCAACATGCCCGCCATTTCGAGTTCCGTGTTCTCGATCAACTCACGGGCGCGAGCGTCCGCAACCTCGCGATTCCGGGTCCCTAACGATCTCCGAAACTCCCTCCCGCCTACCGAGAAGCGAACACTTCCCGAAAAGGCCGACCCGCGTCGAGGTCACATGGAAGCAGAAGGCGGTGAGGTTTCCTCCCTTGATCCGCTTCTGCACCGCGGCACGGCTTACCGGAGCAAACATTCCGGCGCCACCCGGCGAAACACACGGACCCGCGATTTCGGTCACCGCCTCGAACCAGGGACCGGACTCATCCTCAGCCTCGAGTAAGTGTTGGTGGAGAAACAAAAAGAACGCTCCCCAGTCTTCGGAATCAGTGAGCTCGAACTCTTTCTCGATGTCCAAGCCATCCTGATCAAACGCGTGAAAATCCGCCTTCATGCCGGCAAGGCACAGGTCCAGCGAAGGATCTCCGGGAGCGTCCCATTCGAGGAACAGGTTTCCTTCGGGTGTCGGAACAATGATGGGCAACGGAAGTTTCTCCGGATATCTGCCGACCAATTCGCCCGCCACACGGTCCAACGCCTCCTCGGGGAGAGCATTACCGGATCCATCATGCCAGCCATCTTCCAGGGCTCTCAAGTCATCGAATCGGTTCGCCAGATCCGAGTCGTACTGCACATCCAGGGATTCGACCTCGACGATCTTCTGCATCCGGTCCCACGAATCGAAGGTTCCGATGCCTCGCACGACCACGATGTGCCGATAACGCCCGCCCAAGCTTCGCGCCTCAGCATGAAAGCTCTCCGGCATAGGAACGACCAGCCGGTTTCCATCGGTCAGACGAAGGCGGAAGGTAGAGCGTTCCCAATCCGCTTCTTCGATCGATCCCGTCAATTCGACCTCTCGTTCGTAAACCTGCTCGGCTGCCAGGACCAAGCGCTTTCGCCGGTCCGGAGTCAGCACCGCTTGGCGCCCACCTTCGATCGAAAGAGTCATCGTTTCGTCTTCTTCCAGGGAACGCCCAATCCGATTGAAGTGGGTCAGGAGTTCCCGGGGGAAATCCACCGGAAGTTGATTCTCAGGAGCGGCAATGCATTCAGCAATCACCTCTCGCGCCCGCTCGAAGTATCCCTCCTGCGTACCCGCCATCGCCAAGACTCCGGCAGAGACAAGCGAAAGCACTGGCTCGGTGGAACCCGATTCCAACCTTTCAATGTGGAGGTGGAAGTCAGCCCCAAACCCCTTGGGAATCCGCTGCCGGTCAGGGTGATCTTTCTTGTAGAGATGCTTGGCCAGTTCCACCACCAGCGTCTCGTAGGCGGCCAGGTCCGTGGCTACCTCGAGGGGAAGCGTGTGCTCGGAAAAACGAGCCCCTTCGAAGTGAGGTTGGACGAAGACTTTCTTCACGTGACGGATCGGAAAAGATACTCGGCTTCGCTCCCCGTTCAATCAGACGGCAAAGATCTTCATGACCTCATCGCCGAGGTGATTGATGACTTTGACGGCGATCCGCCCGGAGGTGGGTTTGCGAAAAGGCCGGGAGGTATCGGAGCACAGTGTTTCCCAGGCTTCCTCGTCGATCTCCGCCTTTAACGTCGTGCGAAGGGCCTTGTAGGGATCATTGGCGCCCAGAAATTAAGCGTGCCGAACGAAGAAGCTTCCTTCGTTGTAGTCCGTATCGATCAACCAACAGGCAATTCCGTCCGGACCCGAGGACCGGACTTCGCCCGAAGAAGGATGGAAGACATCCACGCCATTGATGCGGACCTGAATCTGTCCGTCGTCGACCGGGAGGATATCGATGTCCGGCTCGCCGAAGATGACGAACAGGTTCCCCTGCCCTGTGTTCTTGAGATCCTCGGCCATGTGGAGATCGGGCAACCGCAATCGCGTATTCTGAAATACCGCGGTCAGAATCGCCAGGGCGATCAGAGTCCCGTCGCTAATCTGCGATGCCGGCAAATCCTTCTCAGAATCCATGTCGAAGCGAAGGGCGTCTCCGCTCACCTCATCGGCCTGATCGTACACGACCTCCCGGTCGTCGATGGCCACCTTCTTCTTGCGGATTTTGACCACTCTTTCGCGTGTGGCTCGAATCCGTTGCAGGGCGGGAATCACCGCCCGCAGTTGTTCGGTGAGCAAATCGAACGATTCTGGCGCGGCCGTCATGAGATGGGAAACCACGGACGCCAAACCGGAGCCGTCTTCGCCCAACTTCGGTGGGATCTCCTCGGAATAGGACGGCGATAGATTCTCGATTCGGGGCAGAATCAGAAATCAATTTGAGAACACGGCTGCTCCTTTGCGAAATCCACCACCTCCCGTCTTCGAGATTTCAATCCAGTTTCCATCCTGATTGGCCGCGGCTTTCCACGCTTCCCCTTCAAAACTCCCATACAGTTCAAAATTTCGACCTTTTTTCACAGAAGGAACAAAGGACGTATCCGGTTGAGGAGAAAACCGCTTCAAGGCTCGCAAGGCATTGGTCTTGCCGACGCCATTAGGCCCAGCAATCACCGTCAACCGCTCGAAATCCATCTGGGTGGAGCGGTGGTTTCGAAAGCCATTGATTTCTAGGCGCGAAATCATCACTGCAAGTCTAGTGCCCACCGAGACCGATCTCCAGCGGTAGTTACGGACCTACAAAAGCGCGGAATGCGTGCCACCCGTTGCGGGAACAGCACCGATGGAGAACCGGGCACCCACGATCAGTTGGTTTTGATCGTTTGCTGAAAATTCAATAGGAGCAAACCTTTTAGTGAGTCAGCTAAGTGACCCGCCTCCCAGCCTTCGTAAGGATTGCAGCCGCACGCGCTTACCGGTCTGGACACTGGAACAGGCGTGACGCCAAGGACGATCCGAGGCGGAAATCCTCCAGGCCTTCCCGACTCTCAAAGCCGAGGACCTGGTCTACGCTTGGGCGGACGTGCGCTTCCCCGACGATGAGGTTCTGAAGTTCGCCTCGGCTGCCAGTCGCGCCGTGCGCCTTGCCTTGGCCTTCCAGGTCCTTTGAGCGGCACGACCACACTCGGTTCCCCAACCCTCCGTTGTACCTACACTAGCACTCCCTTACAAGATCAGGAGACACCTTTTCAGGCGCCCAGTTGGGTGGATGAAGCCAGGTCGTCTTCGTTGGCGTCTGGCTCAGTCTGAGTGGCGTTGAGATCAGCTGCGGTGGGACGGCCGTTGGTGTGGGGATGCGAGAGAATCTCTGTTTCCTCTGCGACGACCAACGTCTCCGCGGGGACTCCGGTCGCGTCGCCGATTTCGCTCCGGGTGGCCGGGGTGTGGATCGTTCGCCGGCTTTCCCGATAGCCTGCCACGAAGTCTGGATGGGTTTCGTCGAGGATCAGCGCGAGCCGATCCATGCGGTCCAGGCGTTTGTCGGCTGTCGAGAACAGTTCGATGAGGGTTTCGTTCGCCATTTTGCGCTCGCGAATGATGGCCCGGGGACGGCCGATGGCCTCGGAGAATTGCTGACTGAGGTCGTCGTAGTCATCGAGACGCTCTTTGCTCAAACCATATCGCTCGAGCTGCGGCGCGTGCTGCAGGGCGAGCTTCAAGAGGTTATCGACGCTGTCGGCGACTTCGAGTTCCCGTCCGTAAAGCACGGCCGAGCGCGTGAGCTTGGCGCCCTGGAGCAATTCGAGGTTTTCGGTGACTTCGGCATACGTGGAGAGCGCGGCGCTGATCTTGGCGCTGGAAGCCGCCAATCCCTCGCGAACCGCTTCCTTGCTCTCGGTGACGCCGCCGGTGATCAGGCGCATCGAGAGGCGTGCCTGATGACGGATGGAGGGAAGAATCCCGAGGAATTCCTGGTATTGCTCATGAAAAACTTCAATGGCCTTCAGAGCCGTTTGGTTTTCGTCCTTGTCGCAATAGCGCCGGACGGCGAGAAACATAGTCAGCTTGTTGATTTGACGCGTGTCCATGATGTTGGACTGAGGTTAGCTGGAGAACTCATCTAATCAACGAGAAAATCAAGTTTGCTTAAATTTTATTCGTTTGGACGGCTTGTGGGCCCGTTGTGATTGGTTTCGGAGCCCTTCGGACGACTGGAGGAGCGGGTTGGATGCTCGACGGAACAATCTGGACCCGTGCGAGTGCCTCCGTGACCACCGCAAGCATGGATATGACTACTGCATTAACCGTAAATATTATATTCAGTGTGCACTGGATGGCGGGAGGATTAGACATGACTTATGTAAGCGCGCTCCGGAGTGGCGCGGCATAAGTTGGACTTATGTAGCGACGTCCGTGATCGCTGAACGTCGGATGCTGAAGTCTGGAGAGATTCGATAGGGGGCCTCTTAGAACCAGCGTAAGCCGCGAGTCCTCTCTGAAGTGTCACCACTTCAGCTACTCCCGTAGCGGAAAACAGTAGCAAAAGGATGCATGTGGCGGATTTCGGCTCTTCAGGGATTTTGGGGTAAGCGTCATGCTAGATGAAGCGGCAAACCCCTCGGATGCCGCAAATCTCTCAAAATGAGGTAGGCCTTGCGCATGGCTTCAGTGGCATCCTTGCCGCGGCTTTCAGCCACGCCGATGATCACCCGGAAGCCCGTGACATCTGAAACGAAATCGAGGGGCCGCCGCGCTGAAAGAACCCCTCCAAACCGGAGCGCGTCAGCCTGCCGCCAGTTTGTTTAGCATCACGATGATGAAGATCATGACGAAGAGCGCCACGCTTTCGATGATCCCGAGGATCATCATGAAATTGACGAAGCCTTTGCCCGTCTCGCCCAAGGCATCCGAGGCGGCAGCTCCGGCGCGGCCCTGCATGATGGCCGCCATGCCGATGGCAAGGCCCCCGGCCACGCCGCCCGAAAGAAGAAACCAGGCGGAATCGGCGATCGCATCAGCGGTGAGTTTGTCGGCCACACCGAGGATGGCGTTCATCAAAAGGAATCCGTAAATCGTTTGGGTCAGCGGAGCGCCCACGAAAGCCATGAGGATGAATGGGAAGGGCTTTTGCTGGAGGAAACACCGTTTCCCGGCCCCGATGGCGCTGAGGCCGGCCAGACCAGTGCCGATGGCGGACCCAAACGCGGAGAGGGAAATGGCGGAGGCGTAGCCGATAGCGATGGCGAGCTGAGGGGGCATGATTTCTCTGGGGGGATCGGTTTACCCTTCTTCCTTCCATGTGAGGGGCTCATATGCAACCCCACTCCAAGTCAAATCGGCATGGCCGGAGAACTCCATGAGGTTGAGGCGCACGCCGTGGACGATGACGGATAGGGCGGCCATGAGCAGGTTGATTCCGTGACCGAAGACGAGGACGAGCCCGGCGAGGATCCAGCTCACCACGCCACCGGATTTGGCGACATCACCCGCGATCTCGTTGAAGCTGGCGGCGACGGCGAGCGTGGCCATGCCGACAGCGAAGAGCCGGATGTAAGAGATGAGGTCGGCGAACCCGTTCATGAGTTTCAGCGGCAACTGGCCCAGCCCAAGCCCAATGGCCAGAAGCGGGTTTTTCCGGGGCGAACTGAACCCGGCCACGAGGACGATGCCGGACAGCAGCAGCGGCATGGTCAAGGGGGAAACCGGCGCCTCCAAAACGAGATAGCGCACGACGAACCAGGTGCCCCAGAGGATCAGGATCCAGCCCAGCTGAGCCAGGATCCGGACGGACCGGCGCTGTCGAAACCCGACGATGGCGTGGGCCACGCTGAGGTGGATGGCCCCGATGAGGAAGCAAAGTCCCATGACGTTATCCTGGCTGCTGGTCTTCCAGGCATCGAGACCGGGAATCACGAGCTGACCCAGCACGGGAGCGCGCCCGAGGGCTTCGAATCCAAACCAGTTCCCCGTGAGGGCTCCCCAAACCGTGGTGGCCGCTCCGAAGGTTGTGAGCAGCTGGAAAACGGGGCCCGGAATTCCAAAGCTGAAGCGAGCCAGCACGGCGAGACCGAGCAACAGCAGCCCGTAACCGGCATCGCCGATGAGAACGGCGAAGAAGAGCGTCAGGAACACGAAGAACCAGAGACTGACATCCGCCTCCCGGTAACCCGGCAGGCTGGAGATGAGGCGGTAGACCGGATGGATCGATCGCAGCAGCGGGCCGTGCTCGAACAAGGTCGGCGGTTCGTCCTCAGCCTCGAGTTCGCGCCGCACCACGGCCCACCCCTCTTCCCGCGCCAGCGACTCCAGGGCTGCCCATTTCGTCTCCGGACAGTAACCTTCCACCCAGGCGACGGGCGGCGCAGCCTTCATGGCCGCCAAGGCCGCGCGGAACGAGGCCCGGCGCTCGTTGCGATCCGCTTCGTGCCGAAGCCTCTCACGCAGCGGAAGGAAGGAACGGAGCTCGGCCTCGGTGGCGGCGAGTTTGGCCCGCGCGCCCTCGAGGTTCTGCCGCAACTGAGCGGGCGAATCGGCCGGCTGCGCAAAGTCGCTCCACCGTGAGGGCAGGTCTTCCGGAAGGGATGGCGTCGCCACGATGACGCGAGCACGATTGCGGCCCACGATTTGCCAGGGGAACGACTCCGGCCAATCGCTCATCGCACGAGCCGGCCCTTCATAGAAGCGCAGGGAGATACCGCGGTCCTGGAGAACGTGCAGATCCGTCGAATCGAACTCGCCCAGAGGCTCTAGCCGTTCCAATTCGGCCGCGCTCCCAGCGATTTGAGCCGCCAGCGCGTCGCGTTCCTTGGCCAGGGTCTCGATGCGTTCCGCGATTTCAACCGGCGCCCAATCACCGGCATCGACCGCTTGAGGCTCCGCCTCGCCTTCGAGGGATTCCAGGATGTGCAGCGCCGTGTCGATGCGGCTCCCGTTCCGGCCCGGATCGATCTCGGGACGGTCGCGCAAATGCACGACCCCGAGGCGCGCCAGGCGTTTCAAACCGAACGTGCGCTGGTGGCTGGGCAGGACCACGGCCACGGGCTGCATGGGCACGATCATGTCTTCGCGTCCGCCTCCTCCTGGCGCTTGCGTTTGGCGATTTTCCCGCGCACCACTGCGGCGGCCTGCTGATCGCCGAGAAAGATCTTGAGGCGGCGGATGTTGTCTTGAGCGGAGGGAATGCGGACGCGCTCGAAGAGATTGACCCGTTGGCTCGTGATGAGCAGTTCCGAAGCGACGCGTTCCCGGCGGATTCCCAGGATGAGCCGTTCCGCGTCGCGCTCCAGGATGCGTTGGATCGCGGGAATGGCGCGGTCGAACCAGAGCGGTGCCTCCATGAGGTCGTAGCTGACCGGTTCGAACTCCACGCGCTTGAAAACGGGAAGGTCGACGCCGGCGATGTTCTCGCGGCCCAGGACCAGTTCGCGAATGTTGAGGTGGCGGTGCAGCTCGGTATCGAGGGCGAGAACGGCCATCCAATCCGCCACATCCGCGAGCAGGGCCTCCCTTTCGTTTTCGACGCGGTGGACTTCGCCATCGGTCTGGAGTAGCTGGATCTGGAGTTGCTGCTTCTTCAATTGCAGCATCGGGAGAAAGCGTTCGAAGCGCCGCAGATCGTCCTTCTGCTTCTTCAGCTCGCTCTTGGTCAGCTTGATCTTGGCCATCACTTGCTGGTGCGCATGACGTCACTATCGATTTCTTCGTCCGGCTTGTGCCAGGACCTTCTTCCCACGGGCGACGCATGTTTCTTCGAGAGCCGGCGACTGGCTCTCCCCTGGTCTATCGCTTCCTCAACGGGAGACTCGGCCGGCCCGGGCCAGAAGCGATCGGTCAGGGCGCTGCGGAGGCCGACCTCCGAGGGTTCGAAACAATCCGCCAGGATCCGCCAGCCACGGTCCAGGGCTCCTTCCAGGGGCAGGTTCACCGAGAGATCCATCAAATCGCGCTCGAAGCGCTCGCCGTAGCGCAGGAGCTTCTGGTCCCAATCGCTCATCTGGAAGCCCATGGCCCGCTTCTCGCGGGTTTCACGAAACGACGCGAAGAGCTGAATCAGGGTATCCATCAGCTCGCGATGATCCTCCCGCGTGTCCCGGTTCACGAGTTGCTTGAGCCGGCTGAGGGAACCAAAGGGATCGATCCAACCGCCGTGCAGATACAACTGACCTTCCGTGATGTAACCGGTGTTGTCCGGCACCGGATGCGTCACGTCGTCGCCCGGCATGGTGGTGACGGTGAGGATGGTCACGGATCCCCCGCCCTCGAAGGAAACGGCCTTCTCATAGCGCCGCGCCAAGTGGCTGTAGAGATCGCCGGGGTAGCCTCGGTTCGAGGGCACCTGTTCCATCGTCACCGCGGTTTCCTTCATCGCATCCGCGTAGTTCGTCATGTCGGTGAGAAGGACGAGGACCGTCTTTCCCTGGAGCGCAAAACGTTCCGCCACCGCGAGGCAGGCATCCGGCACGATAAGGCACTCGATCACCGGATCGGACGCGGTGTGAATGAAAAAGGTCGACCGTCCCGTGGCCCCGCCCTCCTCGATCTCATGGCGGAAGAAGAGATAATCGTCATGCTTCAGTCCCATGCCGCCGAGAACGATCAGGTCCACCTGGGCCTGCATCGCGATCCGGGCCAACAACTGATTGTAGGGCTCGCCGGCGACGGAGAAGATGGGCAGCTTCTGAGAGACGACCAAGGTATTGAACACGTCGATCATCGGGATGCCCGTGCGAATCATCTCGGAGGGAATGAGCCGCCGAGCGGGATTCACCGGCGGCGTGTCGAGCTCGATGCGTTCATCCGCCAGGCGCGGCCCGCCGTCCAGAGGTTCGCCGCTCCCGTTGAACACGCGCCCCAACAAATGGTCTGAGAAAGCCATCCGCATGCTGTCTCCCCGGAAGCGGATCGTGGCCGTGGCCGGAATGCCGATGCAGCCGGCGAAGACCTGGAGATGCACCACCTCTCCATCGATCCGGATCACTTCCGCGAGAGACTCTCCAAGAGGTGAAGAAATCTCCGCCAGTTCCCCGAATTTCACGCCCGTCGCCCGGACCGAGAGGACATTGCCGGCGATGTGATGAACACGGCTGTAGACTTTGTGCATGGGTCAGGAAGGGGAAGCGGCGCTGCCGATGCCGGAGATTTTGGGTTCCAGAAACTCCCGGATTTCTCGTTCTTTCTCCTCGAACCCGGCCGACTGCCACTCCAGGTAATTCCAGTCGATGAACTTCTGGCGCAGGTTATTGAAGAATGAGCGGGCCGCGGCCTTATCGGGGAAGGTCAGCTGCGCCTTTAAGATCGTCAGGATGAGATCAAAGACGTGTCGCTGGCGCTCCAACGAAGTGAAGGCGTCCACCGCATCGAAGGAATTCTGCTGCAGGTAGATGGAGTCGAGCCACTCGGCTTTGAGATGGACGATGTAGTCGGGCAGGGTCACTCCTTCCTCCCCCACCACCGTCATCATCTGGCGCACTTCCTCGCCATGCACCAGCACTTCGCGTGCGTCATGCACCTCGTCGTGGGAAAACGTGCTGGCGTATTTGCTCCAACTCTCCAGGGGATCGATGGCCGGGTAACGCCTCGCTTCGGCCCGGGCACGGGAAAGCCCATGGAAAGCCCCGGCCACCTTGAGGGTGCTCTGCGTCACCGGCTCCTCGAAATTTCCCCCAGCCGGGCTGACGGTGCCGCCAATCGTGACCGAGCCAACGGTGCCATCCCGCATCTCGACGAATCCGGCGCGTTCGTAAAAGGCCCCGATGCGCGATTCCAAATACGCCGGAAACGCCTCGTCTCCCGGGATCTCCTCGAGCCGGCCGGACATTTCACGCAAGGCCTGCGCCCAACGCGAGGTCGAGTCGGCCAGGAGCAAGGCGTGGAGACCCATCTGCCGGTAATACTCGGCCAATGTGACCGCCGTGTAGATGGAAGCCTCCCGCGCCGCGACGGGCATCGAACTGGTGTTGCAAATGATGATGGTGCGCTCCATGAGCGAGCGACCCGTGCGCGGATCGGTCAGCTCCGGAAACTCGCGCATCGTTTCGACGACTTCACCCGCCCTCTCGCCACAGGCGGCGACGATGACCACGTCCACCCGTGCATACCGGCTGGTGACCTGCTGAAGCACGGTCTTGCCCGCGCCAAAAGGCCCCGGAATGCAGTAAGTGCCACCCAGCGCCACCGGGAAAAAGGTATCGATGCTCCGGGTGCCGGTAATCAGCGGTTCGTGGGGGAGAAGACGTTCCCGGTAGCAGCGGATGGGCAGTTTCGCCGGCCACTCACAGGAGAGGGACAACTCACGCGTGTCGCCTAGCGCATTCCGGAGGACCGCCACGCGATCCCTGACGGGATAGCTCCCCGCCTCCGCGATCCATTCCAGGGTCCAGTCGCCTTGGAGATCGAAAGGAACCATGATCCAGTGATCGAGGATGCCTTCACGCGTTTGCCCGAATCGTTCTCCGGCGCGCAGGGACGCACCTTCCCGGGCCGCCGGCTCGAAGGGCCATTCCAACGTGGAATCGAGCGCTTCCGCCTCGGCGCCCTTCGGAAGAAAGACGCCGTGGATATCCGCCAGAGTGGCCAACGGATTCTGGAGTCCGTCAAACACCCGGCCCAGCAGACCCGGCCCCAGCTCGACCTTCAGCAGTTGTCCCGTGAACTCGACCCGGTCACCAACACCCAGCCCGCGCGTGTCTTCGAACACCTGCATCTCCGCGATGTCCGCTTGAATCCGAATCACCTCCGCCTTCAGCCGGTGCTTGTCGAGCAACGCATACCCGACCTCGTTTTGTCGCACGCTTCCTTCGAACTGCACGGCGATGAGATTGCCGTTGACGCCCTGAATCGTTCCGTAGTCGCTCATGGAATTTCGAGTTCTCCGCTTGGCAATTCGGTCTCCACGATGCGCCGCAGATCGCGCAACGTCTGTCGACCTTGTTCCAACGAAAGGCTCGCTCTTTGCTCGAGCAACTGCAGTTTCATGAGGTAGATCACGAGGTTGTCGAAGGTCATGAAGCTCGCCCGGTCCAGGTCTTCCAGGATCCGCCACCGCGCGCCATGAAGCCGCTGCTCCCCGCTCAGCGGATTGGACTCCTCGCACGCCGTTTCAGCCACTTCCTGAAGAAAAGCGCTGTCGGGAGGAAAGCTCCCTTCCGGGTGTCGCCATTCCCTGCCCAGTCTCTTCGCTCGGCGTTCAGCCAGGGCACCGCGGAGTTCGCTTTCCCACCGGAACCAGCGGTGCCAGATCCCCGGCGCGGAGCGTGGAGGTGTCCGGGTCCATAGTGGACAATGTTGTAGAGCGATCGATTCCGCTTCGTTCAAATGAGGCCCGCACAGGGTGAAGAAACGCGACGACAAAATCGGTGGTGGCTCGTCGCGCACCAACGTGGGGAGGGAGGCGTGCAGAGAGTAAAATCGACCCAACATCTCAGTCCTGACCTGCCGAGACTTCCCGCAGGATGGTCCGCACCCGCGGCGTGACGAAACGGCCCATCCATTCGGCCAGCGTCCGGGCCGTGAAATCATAATGCACCGTGCCGTCCTTGTGCCCGATCCGAAATCCTGCCTCGACATCGGGAACGGGACGAAACTCGACCCCCTCGAGCAACCGGTCCTTGAGCCCATGCCAACCCGCCTCCTCCAGCGCGGCGAGATCCGATTCGCTCAGCAACACCTCCACCCCGCCAGCTTCCGAATCCAGTGACCACTTCTCGACCACGGACCGCACCATCGTGGCCAAGACTTCGCCGTGCATCAGCGAGCGCGTCTCACGGTGCATGACGGCATCGAGCTGCGCGGTTACCTCCGATTCCAGGGAAAGAAGGACATCCCGGGAAGCCCGGCGCAGGGCATCCTGAACGGAGGTCTGCAAGGTCTCCGCCTCGCGCTGAGCCTCGGTCACGATTTGATCCGCCTCGGCCCGGGCCCGGTTCAAGATCTCGGTCGCTCGCTTTTCCGCAGCGGCGAGGATCCCATCGGCCTTCGCATCGGCCTCCTCCACCGCCTTCTCACGAAGTGAGTCGATCAAGCCTTGAAACGAACTTGGGGAGTCAGTTTCCGCATTACCTGCCATAGTGACTCCTTTTCGCACAAAGGCGCGAGGACGCCAAGCGTCAGGACACTGCGGCCGAAAATTCTTCAAGTTTCCCCTTCATCTTCCTCGGCTTTCCCTCTGTCCCTGAACAATGCAAAGACGCGCCAAAGACGATCGTCGTCGATAAAAACCGGCCTCAGCTCGCGCCGCTTGTTCAAATTCGCCGAAGTTCGGACGCCCGTCTGGGTCACGAACCTTCGCCGCCGCGATTCAAACTGAGCGACCGGAGCCGCGTCGCCTCCTCCACCAACGCTCGCGCTTCCAGGAACGGCCTCCGGCCTGTCCAGTTCCAGAGCAGCCACCCGTCGGCATCGACCACGGCCACGCCGTGCCGCGGCGCCCCTTCGAACTCGTCGTAAGCGCCATAGACACCGAACGCTGCAAGGTCGGCGTCCGCCAGTGTGCGCTCTGGCCACCCATCTTCCATCACGCCAAATCGCTCTCTCAGCTCCTCCGCCGGCCCGGCTCCGATGACCCACGTCCGCAACCCGGCGTCATCGAACGATTCGCGTTCGATGCGAAAACTCTCGAGCATCTCACGCCCTTCAGCGCTGGCCGGATTCGGAACGAATAGCAGGATCACCGATTCGCCATCCCCATCCCGCAAACGCACACTCTCTCCATCCAGCCCCGGCAATTCGAAGTCCGGAGCCCGGGGCGGCTCCCAGCCGTTCTCGGACGAAATGTCCAGAACGCGCCCAGCGTCCGTCGCCGCCGGAAGGGCCCAAGTCTCCGGTAGATCCAGCCCCTTCGCCACGGCGTTCAACGCCTTGAAAACGGCCAAATCCACGTCCGCTCGAGACGCCATCTCCTGGAACCCGGGATCAAACTGCTCCGCCGCTGCCGGTTCCAACCCCACCCGGTGAGCCGTCGCACAAAACCACGCGACCGGCAGAAAGTGACCCGGCGCGGCCAGCATCTCCTCTTCCAGCCAGAAAAGCGCCTCTTCCTCCCGTCCAGCCTTCAACAAAATCGACGCCACGGCCAGGGGCGGCAGGGAAGAAGCCAGCATCCCAGCCTGTTCCCACGCGTCCTCAGGGCCAAGGCCTTCTGCGGTCAAACCCAACGCCGCATCCAGGATCGCCTCCGCCTCCTCGATCGAACCGGCCAGTCCCTCCCAACGCTCCTCCCCTTCCAGAGATTTTTGATGCGCGGAAAGCATCTCCACCGTCGCTTCCGCCGCCTCCCGCCGGCCCAACACCGCCTGGGTCAGCCCCGTCCACGTCAAGCGCCAGGCACGCCGCACCGGATCCCCTTCAATCGCCGGTAACTGCCCCGATTCCAGCCCGGCCAAAAGCTCCTCCCATTTGCCCGCCTGCATGTGGGCGTAAACCCACCAGCGCTGCCCGGCATCGAAGGGCGATGCCTCTTCGCCCGCGAAACCGTCCGCGCCCGGCCCTGTCAAATCGCGTGGAAGCGCCATGGCGCTTTGCGCATGCTCCAGCGCCTCCCGGATCCGGCCGGCTCCCGTCAGATTCGCCATCAAGGCGGCGTAGTTGCCCGCCAGGTTTTCACTGGCCGCAGGGCCCAAGCGGTTCGCTTTCAGGTAGGCCAGGTCGGCCGCCACGGACCGTTCCAGCAGAGGGATCGCGGCCGCTGGACGTCCCGCCGCCATTTGGGCTTCCGCCGCAAAACGCCAGATGTCCGCGGCGTTCGGCGCCACCTGCACCGCCGCCAGACCCGCTTCCAGCGCCCGTTCAGGGCGTCTCTCCAGCCACAGGAACGAGCGGTAATGCCGGGAAGGGTGCTCCGGAGCCGCCCCCGCCAACCGCTCGGCTAACGCGTCCACCCCGGTCTGCGGCGTCACCAGCAGGCCGGATCGATACTGGTCCAGCGTCACCTGCCGCACCAGGAACGCCAGCGCTTCGATGTCCTCCGGATCGTCGAGCACCAGATCCTCCAGCGTCGTGATCCGCCCCAAATCGCGCTCGACGAGAAAGGCACCGGGACTCACCCCCGGTTCATCCACCAGCGGCGATTCCACCACGGCATAGTAATCGCCCAGCGTGCCCACCCAGCGCTGCTCACGTTCCGATCGCTCCGGCCCAGACCGGGCCAACGCCGCTTGGGCAAAAACCCGCGCGCGCTCCGGCCGGAACTCGTTCGCCATCGCGAGCCCCCAGTAGCCCATCGGATTCTCCGGATCCAGGTGGACCACCGTCCGGAAGGCGCGTTCCGCCTCGCTATACCAAAAGACATGGAGCAGCGCGATGCCCTGGTTAAAGAATTCCTGCGCCTCCGGCACCTCGGTATCGATGGGAAACCGCACGGCCTGAGCACCAATGCCCGGCAGCGGCCGCGCCATCCGGTGCGGTCCCGTCAACAACGCCTCCCGCAACGAGCCCGGCGCCTCCGGATCGATGCCGGCGAACGCGCCGAATTCAGCCCCGGACGGCTCGCTTTCGTCCGTCGCAAAGAGCGGGACCGGGAAAAGGGCGACCAGAAAGACCACGTGGGATGCGAAGCAACTCCGGAGGTTCATCGCGGCGACTATGACACCGCCCCGTCCGCTGGGCGAGCCTCACTTTGCGCCCAATCACAGGGACTGCGGCGGCTTTGGCAAGGGACGCACGGTCGAATCTCTCCCCCGACGGCAGGCTGACGATTGAACAGCGGTCGACACCGCCCCAAAACCCACTCATGAGCGAAAACCCATCTCACCGCCTCACCTGCCGTTATCTCTCTCAGGAAGACCTCCTTCGCGCCGGTTGCCTCGACATGCGCATGGCCATGGAGGCCGCGGAACAAGCCATGCTGGCCTTCCGCCGCGGCGACATCCTGTTCCCCGAGAAAATCGTCCAGATCTTTAACCAGGACACCCAGGAGCGCATCAACTGCCTCCCGGCCACGCTCGTCCCGGAAAAGGTCTGCGGCGTGAAATGGGTTTCCGTCTTCCCGCCCAACCCGGAGCGCTTCGGCCTCCAAAACCTCTCCGCTGTCATCATCCTGTCGGAAATCGAGAAGGGCTTCCCGCTCGCCTTCATGGAAGGCACCCTCTGCTCGAACATGCGCGTCGGCGCCATGGGCGGCATCGCGGCCAAACACCTCGCCCGGCCCGATTCGAAGTCCATCGCCTTCCTCGGCACCGGTGAACAAGCGAAGATGCACCTCATCGCCATGAAATCCGTGCTGCCAGGGCTCGAGGAATGCCGTTTGGCCGCCAAATACGAACACGAGGAAGCGCAATTCGTTCGCGAGATGCAACCCCTCTACCCGGACATGCGCTTCGTGCCCTCCGGTTGTCAGCCCGAAACCGCTTTCACCGGCGCCGACGTCTTGGTCACCGCCACCAGCGCCCAGGCCCCGCTCCTCAAAGCTGCTTGGATGAAGCCCGGCGCCTTCTATAGCCACATCGGCGGCTGGGAAGACGAATACGCCGTGGCCCATCAATGCGAAAAAATCGTCTGCGACGACTGGGAAACCGTGAAGCACCGGACCCAAACCCTCAGCCGCATGTACAAGGACGGCGAACTCACCGACGACCGCGTCCACGCCAACCTCGTCGAACTCGTCGCGGGAGAAAAACCTGGCCGGGAATCCGACGCCGAACGCGCCTACTTCAACGCCGTCGGCCTCGCCTACGTCGACGTGGCCATCGCCTACGCCATGTACGAGCGCGCCGCAGCCGCCGGCGCCGGCCAGGAGCTGACTCTCCAAGACAGCATGATCTTTGAGCACCCCGAACTCAAAGACTGGGTGCGTTAGCAGGCTGGCGGGTGGCCGGTGGCGGTCTCGCCACTGAGCGGGAGGCACATCACGTCCGGGACCTCGTCCGGTTTCGCCGGGTAGACCGGCACGCCCACCTCGTCCCAGGTCTCGCCCCCGTCGGTGGAGCGGTGGAGTTTCGTCCCGAAATGACCGTCATCCGTGGCCGCGTAAAGTGCGCCATCGTGGTCGGGGCTCCGCTTTGAAAAGACTCCACCGGCAGCTCCAGGAGCCTGAGCAGGCTCGTCGTGAACGAAACCGTCGCCATGAATCGAGCCTACCCTGCCGCCGCTGATCGTTCAACCCAGCGACGAGCACCTGCCAATAGGCCCTCCGCTGCTCGGGCAGAGAAATGACGGCCCGGCGCTGACCCCTCCCGCCTTCTTTGCCCAGGGGACAGGAGACAGGAGACAGGAGGGCGTCACTCGTCTCTCACGGATCTTCCC
>CAZCRA010000073.1:0-17873 GCA_964500945.1 uncultured Verrucomicrobiales bacterium
AGCGGACATTTCGGTGGCGATGGGCGGGCGGGGAAGCGACGCCGCGCTGGAGCAAAGCGATGTGGTTTTGATGAAGGACGAGATCGAAAAGCTGCTGGTCGCCCACCGGATCAGCTGCCGGTCGGGGTTGGTGATTCGGCAGAATCTCGCGATTTCGCTGGGGACGATTGGGTTGATGGTGGGGTTGACGCTGTTTTCCGGGGTGCATCTCACGCACGGCGTGCTGGCGCACGAGGGGAGCACGGTCCTGGTTTGCCTGAACAGCCTGCGGCTGCTGTTTGGCGGTGGCAGTGGGCCGTTCAAATGAGGCGATCCATGATCAGACTGGCGAAGCTCAGGACGAAAAAGAATCCTGTCATGACGGTGGCGGCCAACAAGTTGAGCAGGATGTTCGGTATCAGCCACGACAAGCGCCGGGTGGCCCGGACGAGCAGTGGGAGGCTGCGGATTTCTTCGCCTCCGACGATTCCGGAGTATTTGAGAAAGGCGGATTTGGATTGTTCCTCCTCGGCGGAGCGGACGAAGCTCTGGCGCAGGAGGCCACGGAGGCGGTTTTCGTCATCGACGACGGGCAGGCCGAGGAGGCCGTGGCGGAGCCGGTCGGCATGACGTGACGTGGGGTTGCGCGGAGGGCGCCGGGTCAGCGGGCGAGGTATTCCTTGATGCGGGGATGGCTGGTCTGGTCGTCCTCGGTGTCGAACTCCTGATCTTTCCCGGCGGAGAGGGCGACGATGGAGCCGTCGCGCTGCTCGACGAGTTTGATGGGCTGTTGCTGAAGGTCGACGATTTGACCGGCCGGGGCGAATTGGGAGAGTTCGCGCTTGAATTTGATCGAGCTCTCTTCGGCGATGAGGGCTTCGGTCCAAGCTTCGTTGGTGGTGGGGATGCGCTCGAGTGGGTTTTGCCGTTTGTATTCCTCGATGCTGAACTCGGTGACGGAAAGGATGTAAGGGTCTCCGTATTTGAAGAAGGCGAAGAAGCTGCCGCCGATGCAGACAACGGCGAAGAGGATCACGACGATCGCGGCGGTGATACAACCCTTTGTCATGTTTGGAGCATCTCAGAACGCTGAGAATTGGCAAGCTGAATTCGGCTGGCGCGCGGGGCGGGGAATTGCGTCGAATCCGGCGCTTGTCAGCGGCGGAAGGATCGTTCAGATTCGAGGGATGTTCGGGGGTCTTATGCGGTTGGTCATGATGATGGCGTGCGTTTCGGCGCTGGCCGGCTGTTCGACGCTGCGTTTCATTGGGGCGATTTTCGGTGGGGAGACAGGTGAGCTGGAGGAGAGAGGGGAGGCTGCGAATCCCGTGGTGCCGCCGTCCCGGTTGGTGGTGGGCACCGTGCGGTTCAGCTACGAGGGTTTCGTGCTGATTCATTCGCCAACGCGAACGGGGGTGGCGGCAGGGACGAGGGTGATGACCCTGGATGAAAAAGGTCAGGACCTGGGTGCCCGGATGGAAATGACGGGTGACCGCAAACACTCTTTTTATGTGGCGGACGTGGTTGAAGGGTCGCCGCGGGCAGGTGAAGTGGTGGTGACCGCGCCGGAAAAGGAGGGTGAGGGGCGATCGAATCGCCAGCACCTTCCCTGAAGAAGGGGGGGCGGCAGAGACGGATGCTCACCGAGCACGAAGCAAGAGAGCGGATCCTGGGGGCAGTCGGCCGTGGACCGGTGGAGCGGGTTCCGCTGATTCGGGCCGCTGCTGGAGGCATTGTGGCGGAGACGATACGGGGTGACGTGGCGCTACCGGGCTTCGACAACTCACAGGTGGATGGCTATGCCATGAAGCTGGCCGACGCGAAGGCTGGGGCGGAACTGGAGATTTGCGGGGAGCAGGAGGCTGGCGTGGACCGGGGCTTGGCGGTGAGGCCAGGCCAGGCGGTGCGGATTTTCACGGGGGCACCGGTGCCGGAAGGCACGGAAGTGGTGATGATGCAGGAGTCGACCGAGAGACCTCGGGAAGGGAGAGTCCGGCTGCTGGAAGCGGGGGTTGCGGGTGAGTTCATCCGCCGCCGAGGGAGCGACTTTTGCGCCGGGCAAACGGTGTTGAGGGCCGGCGAGCGGTTGACCCCGGCACGGGTGGGGGTGCTTGCCTCCCAGGGGATCGCCGAGGTGCCGGTCCATTGCGCGCCGCGATGTTCGGTTGTGACGACGGGCGACGAGCTGGTCTCAGCGGGTCGAGCTTTGGAGCCAGGACAGCTCTACAACAGCAATGGGCCCATGTTGGCGGCGGCATTAAAGGAAATCGCGGCGCCGGAAGTCCGGGTGTTGCACGCGAGGGACGACCGGTCCGATCTCGAGCGCGTGCTGGCCGAGGCATTGGAAGAGAGTGATTTCTGCTTTGTCGCGGGCGGGGTTTCGGTTGGTGATCACGATTTGGTGAAGCCGGTGTTGGGTGAGCTCGGGGTGGAGGGCGGGTTCTGGCGGGTCAAAGTGAAGCCCGGCAAACCGCTGTTTTTCGGGCGGCGGCGCGATACGATGGTGTTTGGGTTGCCAGGCAATCCGGTGTCCGCGCTGGTCACCTTTTATCTTTTCGCGCACCCAGCGCTCCGGGCCTGGCGCGGGGAGAGGGGGCCGGCGGAGGGACCGTGGTTGGAGCCGGTGCGGGTTCGAATGGCGAGTGGCGTGGAGAACGACGGGGATCGTCCGCATTATCTGAGGGGGCGACTGTTGCGTGGGGAGAGGGGGCTGCCGGAGTTTCGGACGACGGGCATTCAGCAGTCGCATGCTTTGTATGGTTCGAGTCTGGCGGATGGGTTGGTGCGGCTGAGGGCTGGGGGGCGATTGGAAGAGGGGGCGGAGGCGGAGGCGTACCGGTTACCGGGGTGAAGGGTTGGGGTTTTGGCGACCCGGGCGGAGGGAGAAGGGAGAAGCAGGGAGGAGGGGGGAGGGGAGGGGATCGAGGACGAAGCGGGAAGCGGCCTGGAGAGGGAACGGTGCGTAAAAAGTAAAGGAAGTTGAATACTTTGTCAGGATTAGAGGTCAGAAATGACAAGAGGAAAGGATGTGGCAGCGCGAGCCTGGCCAGATTCTCAAATTTGAAAAATAAGACAGATCTGAAAATTAAAATTTACAAATGAGACTTGATTGTGGAAGGTTTTCTTAGTAAAGTTCCACCAGAAGCTTTACCAAGCCTAGAAATTATAGAAATTAGAATAAATGAGTTGTGGCGAATCTCAACCGCCGTTAAATTAAAAGTCCCTGCATTTTATCAACGTCAGCTGAGGTAATTGTCATGCCAGTAGTGAACGAAAACAAATCAATCCCGAGCGCTGAAGCCGGCCGGCTTGCCGACTTCATCATGTTCACGCAGCGCTCTTTTCTTTTGGACCTGTCCAAGGAGCTTAACAAAGGCCACGTCTCCTATGCGCAGTTCTTCCTGCTCGGGTATCTGGCCAAAGAGGATTACCTCACGATGACCGACATCGCCAAGAAGATGGGCCACTCCACGGCCGCGGCGACAGGGCTGGTCGATCGCCTCGAGAAGCTCGGTTATGTGCAGCGTCTTCACGCCGCCGAAGACCGCCGGAAGGTGATGGTTCAGATCAGCCGGAAAGGAATGGACTTGGTGAACCGGATGCGGGACGGAATTGCAGAGGACATCGCTGAGTTGATGGAAAAGATGGAGGGCAAGGCAGCCGCCGAGGCTCCAGGTCTTTCCGAACTGTCCGAGTTTTTCGCTCAGACGCGCAACGGCTGAGCATCGCAGGGACTTTTTTCCGAAAGCGCGGCTCTCCTGACGGGGGTCGCGTTTTTTTGTGGGCGAGACGCGCTTCGTCCTCCAAAGGCTTCAGGGTTCGAGCGCCAAGAGCCGATCGAGGACGGGTTGCAGGTGCTTTCGGGCCGCCGCGGCCGCAGCCGAGTCGTCCGCCGGCTTCTCGAGGGGGAGTGACCGGCAGTCGATCAGGGCTCCGTCGCGGGCATGAAGGCGCCATTGGCCGTCGAAAACACAGGCGTCGTTCCGCAGCGACGCAGTGACCCAGGCGCGTTCGCTGGGGCCGGAGCCGGTCAGAATTGGCTCAAATGAGATGGAATCGGGTGCGGCGCCTTTTGGAATTTCTGCCGCGGCCAGTTTGCAGAGGGTCGCGAAGAAATCGGTGATATCGACGAGATCATCCGCGGTTTGCCCTGCGCGCACGCGACTCGGACCGAGCGCGATGAGAGGAATGTGCATGCCGGCGTCGTTCAGCTGGTGCTTCCCTCCGCGGACGGTGCCGGCGGTGGTCTGGCGAGGCTGTTTCACGTCTGTTCCGTTGTCGCCGAGGAAGAAGACGTAGGTGTCATCGAGGATGTCGAGGTCTTCGAGTTCCGCCACGAGCCGGCCGACCTGTGCGTCGAGATAAGTGATCATGCGGTCGAGGCTGGCGTGGAGTCCGAGGCGCCGGTCTTCCGTCGTCTCCACGATGGGGAGGTGGGGGAGCATCATGTTGTGGTGGATGCAAAACGGTTGCTCGTCCTCGACGGCGGAGCGGATGCGGTCGATGACGTAGTTGGTCAGCACGTCGGGTCCGAAGCGCTCCTCCAGGCCGGGAATGATCTCGCCGTCGCGATTTAGGACGGGGTTCCAGTAGCGGACGGTTTTCTTGCCATCGCGCCAGATTTGCCAAACGCACCAGGAATCGAAGCCGGCAGTGCGGCAGTGGTCAGGGTGGAATTCGAGGGCACCGAGCTGCCATTTTCCGGTGACGGACGTGGCATAACCCGCGGCTCGAAGGAGTTGAGCGTAGGTGGAGAAGCGATCGTTGAAGTCGATGGCCTCCCGGGAGCCAAGGTGAATGGGCAGGACGTTGTCGTGGCCGTGCCGGGTCGCATAGGTACCCGTGTAGAGGCTCATGCGGCTGGGCGTGCAGACGGCGCTGGCGTAGGCTCGGGTGAATCGAAGCCCGCGCGCGGCCATGGCATCGAGGTGAGGGGTGGCCACGTTGATTCCGCCGTAGCAGCTGAGCTTTTCGTAGCCGAGGTCATCGGCGACGATGATGAGGAAGTTTGGGCGGGGCTGCGGAGTCGAGGCAGGGGTGACAGGTGAGCCCGAGGCGAAAGCCGAAACGGCGAGGGCGGCGATGAGTGTGGCAATTGGTTTCATGAGGGAAACAGGGCCAATGGGTGGCGTGCTGGCGGGGTCATATGGCGTTAAGCCAGCGCGTGGCGTTCGACTCAAGCCCATGGCGATCGTGGAAGGCAAGTCTTTTGCGGTGGTGGGTAAGTCAGCGTTTGAGGTTTGGGTGCTCGTGTTTTGTGACTGCTCGCAACGGGAGGTCGATCCCTTCGCCGATTGATTCGCGCGCTGAGGTCCCGGGATTGGTGCGCGGCTCACGCTGGTGCTTAGCGGCCCCTTAGAAATCCCCTGAAAATCGCGTTCGGCCATTTCCGTGTATGCAATAGGCATTTTTCGTGAGAAATGAAGAGGTAATGAGCGATTGGTCACGGCTTTCCAGACTTCCCATGCTGCTTTCTCTGGCAGTTCTCGCCGGGATCGGCCGAGGGGCACCGCTGGAGACGCCAGATGACATCGCGACGCCGGATGAAATCGGGGTGTTTCTGCAGACCTACTGCGTGAAGTGTCACGGACCGGAGAAGCAGAAAGGGCGTCTGCGGCTGGACGACTTGAGTCATGATTTCACGATGGGGCGCACGGCGGACGCGTGGGTGGAGGTGATGGACAACCTTAACCTGGGCGAGATGCCGCCCGAGGATGCGGACCATCAGCCGTCGGCGGAAGCGGCCACGCAGGTGGCGAGGTGGGTGGCGGCGAAGCTATCTGAAGCCGAGGCGCTGACCCATTCCACCGGCGGCCGGGTGGTGATGCGGCGGATGAACCGCGTGGAATACACCAACACGATTCGGGACCTGTTGGGAGTGACGTTCCTTGAGGGTGACGGGCCGATGAACGATTTGCCCTCGGACGGAAAAGTGGCTGGATTTGACAAGGTCGGCAAAGCGTTGCTGGTGGACCCGTCCCTGATGGACAGCTACTTCCGGGTGGCGCGCACGATCGCCGAGGAAGCGATTGTCACCGAAGCTCCGGCGTTCGAGACGAAGACGTACACGATCGAGCCGGAGAAATCCGTTCCGCGGGGGGACTACACCGTTCGCAGAGCTGAAGACGGGGTGTTTTATTATCACTCGCCCGAGATCCGGTTCGCGCCGCAATTGGGCCGTTACCCTGGGACGAACGTGCATTTTCCGGTGAAGGGGATCTACCGGTTCCGCTACAAGGTGGCGGGGATTCCCGGGGATGATGGCGAGCCGGTGGTCATGCAGATCCGTGAAAAGTTCGCGGGACACCTACTGACGGCAGAGGTTGGGGGAAGCGTGGAGCGGCCGGAGGTTTATGAGGTTTCCGCCGTGCTCGATCCGGCCATGAACCGCGAGCTGCCGTCGCTGCGGTTCGTGAATCCCGTGGGCTATGGGGGTGAGCTCACGCACAAGCATCATGTCTTCCTGCGGCTGCTGCCAACCTTGAAGGATGACCCAGTCGAGTTGCTGCGGATCCAGGCGCGGGAGCGAATCGAGGCTCCGAACCGGTTTGGTATCTCGCCGCGCCTGCTGGAGCGCGACCGGCACCGGACGCTTTACGTCGAATCGGTGGAGATTGAAGGGCCGATTTATCCGAACTGGCCGTCGAAATCGATGCCGGTGCTCTTTCCCGTGGGGCTGGCGAGCGAATCGGCTCCCGAGACCGCCATGGCCCAGGCGCGCGGCGTGTTCGAGCAGCTGCTTCCTCGGGCCTACCGGCGCCCGACGGAGGCGGGGGAAGTCGAATTCATCCTGGATGTGGTCCGCACCGAAATGGAAGCGGGATTGCCCTACGCGGAGGCTATGCGGGCGGGTCTCGTTTCGATGCTCTGTTCTCCGGAGTTTTTGCTTCTCACGGAACTGCCCACGAGCGCGGGGGCGGAAGGACGGTTTGAGGTGGGCGACCATGAGCTGGCCTCGCGCCTGTCGTATTTTCTCTGGTCATCGATGCCGGACGACGAGCTGTTCGATTTGGCGCAGAGCGGGAAGCTCTCCGATGCGCGGGTGATCCGGCAGCAGGTGGGGCGGATGCTGCTCGATTCCAGGGCCGATGCCTTCGTCCACCATTTTGCTGCGCAGTGGTTCAAGACGGAGGAGTTCGACCAGTTCGCGCCGGACGACCGGCTTTACCGCCGGGTCTACCGACCGCAGTTCGAGGGGTTGGACGAGGATTTGAAACGTCAGCCGCTGGAGGTCTTCCGGGAACTTCTGACGAGCGACGGCAGTCTGCTGGACGTCATCGATGCGGACTGGACGATGCTCAACGAGCGGCTGGCCACGCTCTACGGCATTCCTGGCGTGGAAGGGGACCACTTCCGGAGAGTGATCCTGCCGGCCAATTCTCACCGGGGCGGGCTATTCGGGATGGCCGGGGTGCATCGCTGGGGCAGCGACGGCGTCCGGACGAAGCCGGTCGAGCGGGGGAAGTATGTCCTCGACGTTCTCTTCAACGACCCTCCGCCTCCACCGCCGCCAAATGCAGGCGAGGTGGAACCGAACACGTCGGGGGAGAATCTGACCGTCCGGGAGCGACTGAAAAAGCACCAGGAGATCGAGTCGTGCGCGAATTGTCATCGCGGGATCGATCCCTATGGCCTGGCTCTGGAGAATTTCAACGTCATCGGCGAATGGCGTGACCGGCAGGACGGTGAGGACACGAACTGGGGTGCTAGCGCTCCGCCGATCGACACGTCCGGAGTGCTGCCGAACGGTCGGGAGTTCGCCGATTTCGAAGGCTTCAAGGGCGCGTTGCTGGAACAAAAGGAACGATACCTCCGTGGACTGACGGAGAAGATGCTCATGTATGCGTTAGGCCGAAGCCTGGAAGCGTCCGACCGGCCTGCCATCGATGCCATCGTCGAAGGCGCGAGGCGAGAGAATGACACCATTCGTTCGCTGATCACCGGCGTCGCCACCTCCAAACCTTTCCGCACCAAATAGAGCCAAGCCAATGAACCTGAATCTTCGCCAACCTCTTCACCGCCGCACCGTCCTCCGTGGCGCGGGCGCCGCGATCAGCCTGCCGTTTTTCGAAGCCATGCTGCCGCGTGCGGCGTCGGCCGGGGCTGGTTCGCCGATCCCGTCCCGTTCGGCCATCTTTTACTTCGGGACGGGAATGAACATGCGGGTTTTCACCCCGAAAGATGAAGGGAAGAACTTCACGCTCACGCCGACTCTCGAACCCTTCGCTCCTTACCGGGATGAGATGACGGTGTTCTCGGGCACCTACCTCGAGAATGGCGGAGGACACAGTGGTGACTATCCGTTCCTCACGGGAACGGCGCGGAAAGCGACCAAGATGACGATTTCGGCCGATCAAGTGGCGGCGGCGCAAATCGGGCATCACACGCGCTATCCATCGCTCCAGTTTTCGGAGACGAAAGGCACGGGCTATCCCGGGAACCTGAACACGCTCTCCTGGTCCGAGCAGGGCATTCCGCTTCCGGCGGAGAACGATCCCAAAGCGATTTTCGAGCGTCTTTTTGCTCCCGTGACGCCGGAGGAAGCCAGACTCAACCGGCATCGATTCCGCCAGCGAGCCAGCATTTTGGATGGCGTCGTGGACAAGACGAGGGAACTCGAGACGAAGATCAGTTCGGCGGACAAGGAGAAGCTCGACCAGTTCCTCACCTCGGTCCGGGGTGTCGAATCCCAGCTGCAACGGGAAATCGATTGGGCAGACACACCCAAACCGCAGCCTGACACGAGCCGGATGGGCGATTTTGAGACGCCGTTCAATCCGGTCGAGGACGCGCGGCGCTACTTCCATTTGATGTATGACCTCACCGCTTTGGCGTTCCAGACGGATTCGACGCGTTTGATCACCTTCATGGTGCGGATGGAATCGGCCGGGGGAGCGCTCGTCACCACCCGGATGCGGGATTTGGCCGGGAATTTCCACTCGCTCACGCACCACGGCGAAGATCCGGTGAAGCTGCGTGATCTGGCCAAGGTCGACCGGGTTTACATGGAGCACTTCGCTCACGTGCTGAAGCGGCTCTCGGAGATGAAGGAAGCGGACGGATCGCCGCTGCTGGATCACTCGATGCTGGCGTTTTCGAGCGGCATGGGGATCGGGCACAGCCGGGATCTTTTGCCGACGGCGCTTTTTGGCGGAAAGGCGCTGGGCGTGGAGCACCAGGGTCACTTCCGGTTACCACCGGACACCCCGTTGTCGGCGCTCTGGCACACGATGCTCGACCGGATGAAGGTGGACGTTCCCGCGAACTTCCAGGATTCGCCGGGTCCGATCAAGCAGCTCATTCGCGCATGAGCCGGGTGCTCCAAAGTTTGGCGCTCTTCCTCGCGCTGCTGGCAATCCCGGTGGCGGGGGCCGAGGAAGTGAACTCTCTGGGGATGAAGCTGGTGCCGGTGGCGGCGGGCGCGCTGCAGAGGGGGATCGCAGACCAGGAAGTGAGGGCGCACGCGGAGGCGTTCACTTACGCTCCGAAGGTTCAGGGTTACTTCCAGAATCAAGGGCAGGGCCGATCCGGTTTGCACACGGCCGTCATCACCCGGCCTTTTCTCGCCGGTGCCACCGAGGTCACGCGGGGCCAGTTCCGCAAATTCGTCGAAGCGACCGGCTATGTGACCGATGCGGAAAAGGCGGGGAACCCGGGCGCGGAAGGTGCGCCGATGCTTGGATTCACGCCGCCGCGGGCGATCGGGGCGGTGAAAACGCTGGAGGAACTCGATATCGTGGCGTCGACCGAATACACCTGGAAAAATCCGGGATTCGAGCAAACCGACGAGCATCCGGTGGTGGGGGTTTCCTGGCGGGACGCTGTGGCGTTCTGCCGATGGCTGAGCGAGAAAGAGGGGAAGACCTATCGCCTGCCGACGGAGGCGGAATGGGAATACCTGTGCCGGGCAGGGACATGGGACCAAGCCTACTGGTTTGGGGGGGATCCGCATCAGGCGTGGCGGTTTGCCAACATCGGGACCTCGGAGCTGGAGAAAGCTTACCCGAAAATGGTGCTCGAGAAGTGGATCATCGATCCGGACACCGAGCCGAGCGATGGATTCGTCTACACCTCACCGGTGGGGGCCTACCCGGCGAATCCCTGGGGCTTTCACGATGTGCATGGCAATGCGTTCGAGTGGGTGCAGGACGCCTATTCGTTCACGGCTTACAAGGACCTCGCTCAGGCGGCGGGCGAGGAGCGGCGCGTGGTGGATCCGGTGGTGACGGTTCCCGACGCGAAAGGCGTCGATGTCCGGGTGATCCGTGGCGGGTGTTTTTATTCCGACCCCTTCAACCACATGGCGTGCACGCGGTCCTTTTTCCTGGCGGCGGATTCGGCGTGTTACATCGGGTTCCGGGTCGTGAGAGAGGTGGAGTGAGGGCGTGGGGCTGGGCAGCTTGCCGGAAACCGTGAATCAAGCACCGTATGCTTTGGCGGATGGTGAGAGAAGCTCATGTGTCCCAGTGCGGGAAAGCTCGGGCGTCGTTGCCCGCCAGCCCTGACCTCATGGGTAGAGCAGGTAGCGGGTTCGGCGCTGTTTGAAGTCCGCGAGTTCGTCGCTCCAGAGTATGCGGATTTCCGGGGCCGGTTGGCTGGTGAGGATGGCTTCGAGGGAGGGTTGATGGTTCAGGAGGACCTGGATTTTTTCGGCGTCCCATTCCGGGTCGAGTTCGCGGAGGAGGGAGGCGAGGTGGAGGCCCGTGTCCAGGGGACGGAAGGCGTTGGGGCCGGTGAGTTCGAAGCGGACGCCGGTGCAGGTTTGGCCGGCGAAGATGCTGGCGTCCGGGGTGAAGCGGGTGGGGGCAAAGCGAATGCCGGGGAGTTTCAGGGCGTTGAGGCGGTTCGCGAGCGATTCGCCGTCGAGACCTGGGGCGCCGAGATGACGGAACGGGGTGGGGGTGCCGCGGCCGACGCTGAGCTGGGTGAATTCAAGCAAGCCGATGCCGGGGTAGAGGAGGGCGGCCTCGAGGCTGCGCATGTTCGGGGACGGGTCGACCCATGGCAGGCCGGTGTCGTCGATTCGGCGTTCGCGATTCCAGTTCGCGACGGGAACGACGGTGAGATCGAGGTCGAGCTGGCGTTCGTCGCGGAAGAGCCGGGCGAGTTCTCCGACCGTCATGCCGTGCTGGATGGCGATGGGATGGAAGGCGGTGAAACCGGGTTTATTGAGCTGGACCGGGCCATCGACGAGCGTGCCGCCGATGGGATTGACGCGATCGAGGACGACGAAGGCCAGGCCATGTTCGGCGGCTGCCTCCATCGCCAGGCCCATGGTGGAGATGTAGGTGTAAAACCGGCATCCGATGTCCTGGATGTCGAAGACGAGGGTGTCGAGTCCGGCCAGATCTTCGGGTTGCGGTTTGCGGGATGGGCCGTAGAGGCTGTGGACAGGAAGGCCGGTCCGGTCGTCGCGGCCATCGGGAATTTCGGCCTGGTCGAGCTTTCCGCGGATGCCGTGTTCCGGGCCGAAAAGGGCCTCGAGGTTCACGTCACGCGCCGCGTGAAGGAGATCGATGGTGGACCGGCCGTCGCGGGTGAGGCCGGTATGATTTGTGATGAGGCCGGCACGCCGGCCGCGGAGTGGGGCGAACCCATCGCGCTCGAGGACGTCGATGCCGTTCAAGACGGGGGATGGTGTCTCGGGAAGCGCCGCTGGAACACCGGCGGTGAATGGGGCGGCAGCCTCCGCGGCCAGGGTGGCGACGGTGTGCCGAAGCTTTCGGACGTCGCCGCCACCGGGATGGTTCCGGTTCGAGAGGAGGATGACGAAGGTCTGCTTTGCGGGATCGATCCAGATGGAGGTGCCGGTCCAGCCGGTGTGGCCGAAGGAGGTGCCCGGGGTGAAGTGATCACCACGCGGCATCGTGGCGAGGCCGGAGTCGATGTCCCAGCCGAGACCTCGCTGGCCCTCGATCGCGTTGCCTGTGGCGTCGGTGACCATCCCGGCCACGGTTTCCGGTTGGAGGAGGCGGACGCCGTCGAGTTCGCCCCTGGCCAGCATCATGCGGGCGAAGCGGGCGACATCGGCCGCGGTGGAAAAAACGCCGGCGCTGCCGCTGACGCCTCCCAGACGGCGGGAAGTGGGATCGTGAACCGTTCCGCGGGGTGTGGCTTCGGGGCCGGTCAGTTCGGTGGGCGCGATGCGGGGGAGCCAGGTGGCTGGCGGACGGTAGCGGGTTTCCCACATGCGGAGTGGTGCCCAAATCTCGCGGCGGGCGAAAGTGTCCAGGGGTTCGCCCGCGACGCGATGGACGATTTCCGCCAGGAGAATGAAATTGAGGTCGCTGTAGAGGATGCGGGTGCCCGGTTCCGCGACGGGTTCACAGCCCATGATCCACGACAGGACGTCGTCTCGGTTTGCCGGTGAGACCTCGCGCGGGATTCCGGCGCGAAGGCCGGAGGTGTGGGCGAGGAGCTGGCGGACGGTGATGGATTCTTTTCCGTGGCCGGAGAAAGCGGGGAGCAGGCTGGTGACGGTGCGGTCGAGGTCGAGCCGGTCGGTTTCGACGAGGCGCAGGACGGCGGGGGTGGTTGCGAGGACTTTGGTGAGCGAGGCGACATCGAAGAGGGTATCGATCGTCATTCGTTCAGGCTTCGGGAGGAGGGCGCGATGGCCGAAAGCCCGGGTGTGGACGCGCCCGTGGGCCTCGAGATGGAGGACGGCGCCGGGAAGGTTTCCAGCGGTGATGGCGTCTTCGATGGCGCGGTCGAGTTCCCGCAGTTTGGCCAGGTCGAAGGCGTGGGCCACGGCGGGTAGGAGGAGCAGGGTGGCGAGGCACGCCGCGGGGTGCGGAAGCTTCATGCCGGTTTGGACTCCCGGCTTTCGAGGCAATCGAGGCAGTATTCCTCGCCGTCCGCTTCGACACGGAATTCGGCCGTGGGGTCGTCCTGATCCGTTTTTCCGCAGGAAACGCAGGCGTGGAACGGTTCGGCGTCGCTGGATTGACCGCCCTGGAAACGGGCGCGGCGTTGGGCGGTTTCCTTGCGGTGACGCATGCCGGCGATCGTGGGCGGGCCGAAGACGGTGAGGTAAGGGGACATGGCGAGCGCGACTCCGATGAGTCCCCAGAGACCGGCGCCGAGGGCGAAAAGGAGGAGGAACCCGGCTGAGATGAAAGCGACGAATTTGATCTTCAGCGGGAAGATGAGCATGAAGAGGATTTCGTGGTCGGGGTAGAGGGTGGCGAAGGCGAAGAGGGCGGCGGTGAAGATGAGAGCGCTACCCATGTAAGCGGGGAAACCTGGGATGAACCAGGCGCCGAGGACAATGACGAGCCAACTGGCGAAGAGGTAGAGGTTCAGGCGGAAGTCACCCCAGGCCTGGACGAGGCCGTCGTTGACCATCCAGGTGAAGAACAGCATGAAGATGACGAACCAGATGGAGCCGCGCGGGATGAAAATGAAACTGATCAGGCGCCAGACTTGGCCTTCGAGGACGAGGTCCTTGTCGAGCACGAGCCAGCGTTCGTATTCCGGAATGAAGTAGTTGATGATCATCACCCCGACCTGGAAGAGGACGAGTGTCCGGAGGGGCGAGGGGAAAGCGAGACGCCCGAAGCGTTTCTCCAGGGCGTTCAGGATGGGTTCACCGGGGTGCTGGAAATGCATGGTGTGAATGGGGGGGGAAGCAGAACGATGGTAGCGGCGAGGTGGGAGATGGTGGGAGGAGGCAGCGAACGGCGCGGGCTGGGGGTTGTCAATGGCGTGGGGGCATTCGGAATCGCGGGTTGATTCGATGGGGCGGTGGCGGTTGGGTGCGGGATGAGCGATGCGGATTCAAAACACTCCCCGCTGGAACCGGCCCACGAGGCGCTCGGGGCGCGGATGGTCACGTTTGCCGGGTGGCGGATGCCGATTCAGTATCGTGGCATTTTGGCCGAGCACCGGGCAGTGCGGGAGTCGGGGGGAGTGTTCGACATTTCACACATGGGTCAGGTGCGGGTTCGTGGGGAGGCAGCGAAGCGGTGGCTGAACGGGCTCTTGACGAACGATTTGGACAAGCTCGGCGATGGGGAAGGGCAATATACGCTCTTGTTGAACGAGCGGGGCGGGGTGATTGACGACTTGATCGCGTATCAGCTGTCGCCGGACGAGTTGTTTCTGGTGGTGAACGCGGCCCGGACGGCGGAGGACGTGGACTGGCTACGCGGGCATCTCGAGGGTGCAGGGGACGTGGAGGTGGAGGATGAGAGCGATGTCTTCGGGGCGCTGGCACTTCAGGGGCCCCGGGCGTGGGAGTGGTTCGAGCCGTTGGCGGGCGCGGGTTGGAGCCGTCCGGAGCGGTTCGGGATCGGGCGGCTGCCGGCGCTTGGTGGCACGTCGTTCGTGTGCCGGACGGGCTATACCGGCGAGGAGGGGCTGGAGCTGTTTGCGCCGAAGGGGGAGATCCTGGGTTGGTGGGATCGAATCGTGGGGGCCGGGGCGGAGCCCTGCGGGTTGGGGGCGCGAGACTCACTTCGTCTGGAGAAGTGTTATCCGCTGAACGGGAATGATTTATCGCCTGATCACACGCCGTTGGAAGCCGGGCTGGGGTTTGCCGTTTCGCTGGAGAAAGGGGCCTTCCCGGGGCGCGCCGTGGTTGCCGGTCAGAAAGAACAGGGGCTGACGCGCCGGTTGGTGGCGATCCGGATGACGGAGTCTGGGCCGCCGCCTCGGCCGGGGTATGCCGTGTGTTTGGCAGGTGGAGAGAAAGTCAGCGAATTGACGAGTGGCGGCTTGTCGCCCGGCTTGGGGTGTGGGATTGGGATGGCGTATGTGCCCGTGGCGCACGGGAAGCGGGGAACGAAACTGGAAGTGGAAATTCGCGGGAAACGGTTTGGTGCGGAGATCGTGAAGAAGCCGTTTGTTTGATCATTGCACCTTTGACGGTGGAAGGGAATAGAGCGATGAATCGTGAGGCATTTGGATTTATGAAGAGAAGGTTGATTTGGACGTTGGCGCTGGCGTTGGCCGTTCCGTTTGGGGCGACCGGACGGGAAAAGCCGAATGTGGTGGTGATCGTCGCCGATGATTTGGGGTATGCGGAGCTGGGCTGCTACGGGAATGAGCAGATTCCGACGCCGCACATCGATTCGATCGCGAAGAACGGGGTGCGATTCACGGATGGCTACGTGACAGGGCCGTTCTGCAGCACGTCACGGGCGGGGCTGATGAGTGGGCGGTATCAGACGCGATTTGGCTACGAGTTCAACCCGATCGGGCACCACAACGAGGACCCTGCGGTGGGGATCCCGCACGACGAGACGCTTCTGCCGGAGCACTTGCTGGAGGCGGGCTACGTGAGTGCGCTGATCGGGAAATGGCATCTCGGTGGGTCGGCCGCGTTTCACCCGCACCGGCATGGGTTCGACGAGTTCTTTGGGTTCACGCACGAGGGGCGCTATTTCCGGCCGCGGCCATATGAAGGGATGGTCACCTGGGAGAGGCGCCGGGTGTTGCCGGGCGGTGGGAAGGGCCTCTGGAAGTCGGAGGATGGGCTGACCTATTACACGACGCACATGGGGCACAACGAACCCGACTACGACGCCAACAACCCGGTCGTCCACGACGGGCAACCGGTGTATGAGGAGGCGAATCTGACCGACGCCTTCACGCGGGAAGCGAAGTCGGTCATCGAGCGCAGCGCGGACCGGCCGTTTTTCCTTTATCTCACTTACAACGCCGTGCATTCGCCATTGCAGGCTGAGCTGGGCTATTTGGAACGTTTCGAATCGATCGAGGACCCGCAGCGCCGGATTTTCGCCGCCATGCTGGCGCATCTGGACGACGGGGTTGGGGAGGTGTTGAGCACGTTGCGGGAACAGGAGTTGGAGGAGAAGACGATCGTGTTTTTCCTCAGCGATAATGGAGGGCCGACGCGCGAATTGACGTCGAGCAATCTGCCGCTCAGGGACGGCAAGGGTCACCTTTATGACGGGGGGATTCGCGTGCCGTTTTTGATGCAGTGGACGGGTCCGTTGCGGGGTGGGCAGGTCTACGAGCGGCCGGTGATCTCGCTAGACATTTACGCGACGGTGGCGTCGGCTGCGGGCCGGCCCGTGCGCGCGGGTCAGTCGGACGGGGTGAATCTGCTACCGTATTTGAAGGGCGAGGTCGACGAGGATCCGCACGAAGCGCTGTTTTGGCGTCAGAACCACCGCCGGGCGTTGCGCGCGGGGGATTGGAAGCTGGTGAGCGAGTCGCGTGGGGATCAACCAGACTGGGAGCTTTACGATTTGGCGAACGACATCGGTGAAACGCAGGATCTGGCGGCGATGAATCCCGAAAAGCTCCAACAATTGATCGCGATGTGGGAAGAGCGGAATGCGGAGATGATCGAACCCGCGTGGCGGCCGCAGAGGTATAAGTGAGTTTGGAGCGGGCGTCAGCGTGGAGGATCGATGGAAGCCGAATCGTGGGTGGACGTGACCCGGACCGGCACGCTGATGCTGGTGCTGTTGAATCCCTTTCTAGTGATTCTCTATCTGGCGGACATTATCGCCCGGCTCGACCTGGTCAAATTCACGCAGGTGCTGGTGCGGGCTGGGATCATCGCAGGGAGCGTGTTTTGTGTGTTTGCGCTGGTCGGGGACGCGGTGTTTTCGAGCGTGATCCAGGCCGAGTTCGCGTCCTTCCAGATTTTTGGCGGCGTTGTGTTTCTTCTGATCGGTCTTCAGTTCGTTTTTCGCGGGCCGACGGCCATCGAAATCCTGCGTGGCGAATCGGAGCATCTGGCGGGGGCCATCGCGATGCCGGTTTTGATTGGTCCCGGGACGCTCAGTGCCAGTGTCGTGGCGGGTAAACGGCACGATCCGGTGCTGGCGTGTGTCATCGTGGTGGTGGCGGTGGTGATTTCGATTGGGATCATGATCGCCCTGAAACGGCTGCACGACGTGGTGCGGCCGCGGCAGGAGCGCTTGATCGACCGCTACGTGGAGATCACGGGGCGGATCGCGGCGTTGTTCGTGGGCACCGTGTCGGTGGAGATGATCATGACCGGTATCCGCACTTGGGCGGGGAAATTCTGAGTGGATGCCGCACCCCTGATCCGGCGCGCCTCAAGCCCAGCTAATTTGTGCGCCAGCCCTTACCGTGATCGGCTCAGGCCGCTGCCCGGCGGGCGGAGACACTCGCGGGTCACGCTGGTTTTGAGGAGTCTCCTCTTTTCAATGGATTGACCCATTGCAACTCGGGAAACGGGTCAAAATCAGCGTCGTTGGAATGGAATTCAGCCTGATATTCGACCCCCAGGGAAGCAATGTGGGCATCGGTGACGAGGCTTCCGCCAACTCCCGCGGGCGAGAGCCATTTGTTAGCGAAGGAACCGGGCTGACGCGCCGGCGTCGGGCGGGGAGAAGCGGGTTGATAGTCAGCAATCTCCAACTATCCTGGAAATCGGATATGGAAATTATAAGCTGCTCGCCAGCAAAGAGTTGAATCAATTATTATTCAGGAGAACACATCCGTGCTTCCGAAGATGCTTCAAAAGGCTTCCGCGTTTCATCCGACGGTCACCGTCTCACGAATCGCATCGTCTGGAAGCCCGCAGAGAGCATCAGCAGTCCGGTCGTCCAAGATCAGCCGGATTGCATCGGCTAGATTGCCCTTAACCTCGTCAATTGTCTCGCCTTGGCCGTTGGCTCCTGGCACTTCCGGACAAATCGCCCAAAAGCCGCCTTCTTCAGCGGCTTCGATGACTGCTGTGAACTCACCGCGCATACCGACACTTTAGCGGATGTTCAACATACTGCAATCGCCTCAGCGCACCACGGGAGCATGGGAATTCCCGTAAATTATGGAGCCGCGATCGTGGCGGATGGAAGATTTCCAGCCCTAACAAACCATGAGGCGTATCCGCCTAATCGGAACTTCCCAAGCCGCAAATGCGCGCTGCGCGCATTCTGCATGCGGTT
>CAZCRA010000074.1:0-17599 GCA_964500945.1 uncultured Verrucomicrobiales bacterium
TTTGGCGGAGCCGACGACGAGCATGGTGGCGCTGACGACGACGACGAGGAGGAGTTCGATGAGGGAATAAGCACGGGTCGAGGGGGAGGACATGACTTGCGGTGGATGGTGTTTGCAATAATTATAATAATTTCATCCATGCGAGTCAAGTTTGTCTGGCTGGCGCGCTGTAGAAAGGCGTGCGACGCCGGATTTGGCGCGGTGGCCGTGTCAGCCGGGCCGGGGGAAGATGTGGCCGTGGGATCAGCCGCAGCGACGGCGACGGATGGTGGCGCCGGCGAGTAGGCCGGTGATCATGAGCAGGGCCGCGGTAGAAGGTTCGGGGATCGCGAGCACCGTTTGGGTCACGTCATCGAAGGTTTCGCCGAAGCGGTATTCGTCGACGAAACTGACCTGGCCACCTCCAACGGACCACTGGAGCGTGTCGAATGCCCAGTTTCCCGTTGCGGATTCATCGGCGCTGCCAATGAGCGGCTCACCGTTTGCGACGACCGGGTTGATCCAGACGTACGCGGTGTCGACGCCGGATACGAAGTCGATCCGGCCGACGATGAAGGCGGTTCCGGTGGTGGAACTCACGCCGGTGCTGTCGCCATCTCCAGCGGAGGCGTCGCCGCCGGGACCTGGGCTTCCACCGTTCACGGAAGCGCCGTGGGCGAAGTGCCAGAAATTCGTGTTTCCTCCATCGCCGATGGCGCCGATGGTCGCCCCGTCCCGCTGGAGACGCCAGACGCGCGGAAGGGTGGAGTTGTCTTCGGCCAAAAGACTGAACCAAAGGGTCGTTCCATCGGCTCCGATGTCGCCATTGCCGTCGATGTAGGCCGAGAAATTCCCGGAGCCACTGGTATCCAGGGCGCGGGTGGCGCCGCCAGAGAACGAGGCCGTGGCTTTTTCGCCGGAGGTCGAAACGCCGGTGAAGGACAGGGAGGTCGAGACGACGTCCGTGTTTGCGTTGGTTCCGGTCCAGGTGCCGCCCCAGCCGAAGCCGCCGTTCGAGGTGCCGAGGTCGCCGGTGGCGTAATCGAAGCCCTCATAGGCGAGGGTGGCGGAGTGGGCCGTGCCGGCGGCTGCGAGCGCTCCGCTGGCGAGGAGCAGGAGGGTAAAAAAATGGGAGTGTGCGAAGTGTTTCATGCGGGTGGTCAATAAGAGTTGACTGTTTGAGACGACCGCAACATGAAATCTCGTCGGAAGCAAGCAAAAGTGGGAAACTTGTCCTGAAACGGCAGACCGTTTCCCCTCGATCGAATCGTTTGACCGGGACGGATCGTGCATAGGGGTTGGCGTTCCGCGGGTTGTCCCTATTCTCTCTACTCGGCTTCTCGATGCGTTTAGCTTTTCGAACCTCTCCTTCTCTCGCCTGGGCGCCGCTTCTGACCGCGGCGGTCGCATGGTTTCCGGCCGGGGCCGATGGTGTCGCTCTGCCCGAGGTGGCGGCTTTCGTGGAGAACCATTGCCTGACCTGCCACGACGATTTGGAGAGCGAGGCGGATTTGGACCTTTTGCCGATGCTCGACCAAGCGATCGTGGAGCAACCGGACGTTTGGGAGACGATTCTCAAGCGGCTCGAGACGCGGCAAATGCCCCCGGCGAGCGAGGCCAACCGGCCGTCGGAGGGAGCATACGAATCGGTGGTGGCGCAGCTCACCGGCGTCCTTGACCGTCACGCCGAAGCGCACCCTCGCCCCGGCCGCACGGAGACGCTGAGACGGTTGAACCGGACGGAATATCAGAACGCGATCCGGGATCTGCTGGCCGTGGAGATCGATGCCTCGAAGCTGCTGCCGGCCGACGAGTTGAGCCACGGATTCGACAACGTGACGGTGGGCACGCTGTCACCGATGCTGTTGGACCGCTACATCACGGCGGCGCAGAAGATCAGCCGGATGGCGACCGGAGGGGAATCGCGGCTGCCGCAGGGGGAGACCTTTCGCGTGAAGCCGGATCTCACGCAGGAATCACACGTGCCGGGGCTGCCCTTCGGGACGCGGGGTGGAACCATCATTCGTCACACGTTTCCGCGGGATGGCGAATACGAGATCACGATCCGGCTGACGCGGGACCGGAACGATTTGGTGGAGGGGTTGGGGCGGCGGAGCGGCAACCGCGCCATTCCCGGGGCGGGCGACGGTCACGACGTGTTGGTGCTCTTGAACCGGCAGGAAGTGGCGACGTTCGACGTCCGTCCGCCCAAGGGAGGGGGGCACCAAAACGTCGACGCGCATCTGCGGAAGCGGTTGGAGATTCCGGCTGGCACGCACGAATTGGGCGTGACCTTCCTCCAGGGGCCGCGCTCGGTTCTGGCGTATGAGCGGCAGCCCTACGAATCCGCGTTCAACTATCACCGGCATCCCCGGTTGGGACCGGCGGTGTTCCAGGTGACGGTTCTCGGACCTTTCGATTCGGATGCGCCTGGGGACAGCCCGAGCCGGCGAAAGATTTTCGGTCGGGAATCGCCGGGGAACGAGTGGGGCGAAGCGGAAGCGCGGGCGATTCTCGGGCGGCTGATGCGTCAGGCGTGGCGGCGTCCGGTGAGCGAGGGCGATGTGGGTCGTCTCATGCCGTATTTCGAGGCAGGCTGGGAGAGCGGCGGGTTCGAGTCGGGGATCGAGCAGGCGTTGAGCGCGCTGCTGGTGAGCCGGGAGTTTCTGTTCCGGGTGGAAACCGAGCCGGAGGGCCTGGAGGCGGATTCGGTTTACCGGGTGAGCGATCTGGATCTGGCGACCCGGCTATCGTTCTTCATCTGGAGCAGTCTGCCTGACGAAGAACTGCTCGCACTGGCCGAGGCGGGGGAGCTGAGCGAGCCAGAAACGCTGGAGGCGCAGGTGCGGCGAATGCTGGTTGATCCGCGCTCTGAAGCGTTGGTGACGAATTTTGCGGCGCAATGGCTTCACCTACGGAACTTGGAATCGGTGGCGCCGGATGCCCGGTTGTTTCCCGATTTCGACGATAACCTGCGTCAGGCGATGCGGCGGGAGACGGAACTGGTTTTCGAGGAGGTGCTGCGCGAGGACCGGAGCATCGTGGAGCTGTTGAGACGGGATCACACCTACCTGAATGAGCGATTGGCCAAGCACTATGGAATTCCTCACATCTACGGCTCGCATTTTCGTCGCGTGGAGCTGGATCCAGAAACCCGGCGGGGCGGGCTGTTCGCGACCGCCATGGAGCTTCTGGCGGATGTGAACGCGCGGAAGCGCGGTGGGCGCGGCGGTGCCGGGCGGCTGAACGAGAAGGGGGCGACGCCGTTCCTGCTGGCGGCGAAGCGGGCGGATTTGGCGTATTTGAGATTGCTCGTCGAATTGGGTGCGGATCCCTACCTGTCGAACGTGGATGGATCGGACGCGCTGCACGCCGTGTTTCGGGAAAAGGGAGTCGAGATCCCGCCGCCGACGCCGCGGGAGACGGATCCGAAGAAGGAGGAATGGACGGATGCTTGACGGGAAGAAGACCCGGCGATGGGGATGGCTGGCGATGCTCGTGCTGATGGCGGGCGGACCGGCGAATGTCGTGGCGGAAGCGCAACCGCCCAACGTGTTGCTCGTTTTGCTGGACGATTCCGGGTGGACGGACTTCGGCTGTTACGGGAGCCGGATCGAGACGCCGGAGATCGACCGGATTGCCGCGGGCGGGATGCGGTTCACGGACTGTCATTCGGCCGCGCCGAACTGTTCGCCGTCGCGAGCGGCGTTATTGACGGGGCGGATTCCGGCGCGGGCGGGGATTTACAGCTACCGGCCGGCGGGACACGTGATGCACCTGCGCGACGAAGAAGTGACGCTGGCGGAACTGCTGAAGGCGAAGGGTTACCGGACGGGGCACTTCGGGAAATGGCATTTGTCCGGGCTGGAAAGCGAGCAGCCGGGGCCTTTGGATCAGGGATTCGAGTATTCGCTCGGGACAACGAACAACGCCCAGCCGAGTCATCTCAACCCGGTGAATTTCGTGCGGAACGGGGAGGCGGTTGGGAAGGTGGAGGGCTATGCCTGCCAAATCGTCGTGGACGAAGCGATGAGGTGGCTGGATCAAATCGGCGGGGACGACGGCGGACCGGCTCCGTTTTTCGCCTGCGTCTGGTTTCAAGAGCCGCATACGCCGATCGCTTCGCCACCGGATTTGGTGGCCAAATACCGGGAGCGCCATCCGGAGCTGTCCAAAAAGGCGGCGACCTATTACGCCAACATCGAGAACGTCGACCGGGCGATGGGGCGGCTTCGAGCCCATTTGGAAAGGACGGGGGCCTGGGAGAACACGCTGGTCTTCATCACCTCGGACAACGGCCCTCTGGCCGGTTTTTCGTGTGAGGGATTGCGGGGACGGAAATCCAATCTCTGGGAAGGAGGTCATCGCGTGCCTGGAATCTTCCACTGGCCGGGCCAAATCAAGGCCGGGACGGAGTGTGACGTGCCGGTGAGCGGCATCGATTTCCTTCCGACGGTCTGCGAGGTTGCCGACATCGAGCCGCCATCGGACCGGACGATCGACGGCGTCAGCCTATTGCCGCTGTTGGAGGGACGGGAGGAGGCTTTCCGCCGGGAGCACCCGCTCTATTGGTTCTTTTACCGGCTCAACCCGGCGGTGGCGGTCCGGGACGGAGACTGGGTGCTGATCGCGGAGACGAACGATGCCCAGCGACCGAAGGCGCATCCCTTGACGATCGAAGACATGCCCCGGATCAAGGCCTCGAAGCTGACCAACGCGCAGCTCTTCAATTTGGCCCGCGATTTGGCGCAAACGCGGGATGTGGCCGAAGCCTACCCGGAGGTGCTGACGGAACTGACGGCGCGCGCGGCGGCGCTTCATCGGGAGGTGGTGGCCGGAGGGCACGCGTGGGATGTCCCGGAATCGTCCGGCCAAGGGAAGAGTCGTCGGGTGTGGGATTCTTATGGGGAGTCGGGAGTGAGGAGTGAGGAGTGAGGAGGGCCGAATTGGACGCGTTGCTCTGCCCTTGGCAGACTACGTCCGCTTCGTTCCCATTCTCACGAATCCGGCTACCGCTGACGAATTCGGCTGCGGGTCGGCGATTCAGGCGAGGATTGGCCGGACGACGCGGGCGGGTTCGACGCCGGTGAGGCGGGTGTCGAGCCCCTGGAACTTGTAGCTGAAGCGATGGTGGTCGATGCCGAGGAGGTGAAGCATGGTGGCGTGAAGATCCCGGGCGTGGACGACGTCTTGTTCGGCGTTGTAGCCGAAATCGTCGGTGGCGCCGAAGGCTTGACCGCCCCGGACTCCGCCGCCGGCGAGGAAGATGGAGAACCCCTTGATGTGGTGATCCCGGCCTGGGGTGCGGCCGGAGCCTTGGGACATGGGCGTGCGGCCGAATTCGCCGCCGAACACGATGAGGGTGTCGTCGAGCATGCCACGTTCTTTGAGGTCGGTGATGAGGCCGTAGACGGGCTGGTCGACGAGCTTCGAGACTGCGGTGATGCCGCCCTTCACGTTTCCGTGGTGGTCCCAGCCCCTGTGATAGAGATGAATGAAGCGGACGCCACGCTCGGCGAGTCGGCGAGCGAGCAGGCAGTTGCTGGCGAAGGAACCGTCGCCAGGGGTGGCGCCATACAGTTCGAGCGTGCGGGTCGATTCGCCCGAGACATCGGTGAGTTCCGGGACGCTGGCTTGCATGCGGAAAGCCATTTCGTATTGGGAAATCTTGGTGGCGATTTCCGGGTCGTCCACCATCTCGTTCCGGAGCTGGTTGAGCTGGTTGACGGCGTCGACGACGGAGCGCTGGTCCTGGCGCCGGACGCCGTCCGGGTTTCCGACGTAGAGGACAGGGTCGCCCTTGGAGTGGAAGTGAACGCCCTGGTATTTGCTCGGGAGAAAACCGCTGTGCCACTGGCGCGTGGCGATGGGCTGGCTCTGGCCGCCGCCGACGGAGGTCAGGACAACGAATCCGGGGAGGTCCTGGGCTTCGGCGCCGAGGCCGTAGGTGATCCAGGATCCCATGCAGGGGCGGCCGGAGATTTGCGTGCCGCAGTTCATGAAGGTGTGAGCCGGATCGTGATTGATCTGCTCCGTGTTCATGGAGCGGATGACCGCGATGTCATCGGCGACCTTCGAGATATGGGGGAAGGGCTCGGCGATCTCCAGGCCCGATTTGCCAGCCCGCTGGAATTCGAACTGGGGAGCCAGGCAGCGGAGTTCTTTGCCCCGAAGCTGCGCGATGGGTTGGCCCTCGGTCAAAGACGCGGGCATGGGCTGGCCATGACGTTCCCGCAGGACAGGTTTTGGGTCGAACGTTTCGAGGTGGGAGGGCCCGCCTGCCATGCAAAGGAAGATGACGCGTTTGGCCTTTGGGGTGTGGTGAGGCTGAAGAGCGCCGCGCGACGCCGCTTCGGCGAGTTGGGTGCCGAGTGCGATGGAGCCGATGCCAACGGTGCCGCGGTTCAGGAAGGCGCGACGGGAGAGGTGAAAGGGATTCATGGGATGGCGTTCAGAAGCGGGCGGTGGTTTCGTAGGCGTTCAGGATGGCCCGGCCCACCTGGGTCCAAGCGGCGAGTTCGACGGGATCGGCATCGGCGGGAGCGGGCCATTCGCCGACGTCGATGAGGGCGCGGGCATCGTCCGGTCGGTTCTGGTAAGCACTGAGCTGGTCGTGGTGGAGGGCGGTGAGGACCTCGATTTCGCGATCCACCGGTGGCCGTCCGGTGGCGGTGGTCCAGGCCCAGATCAAGCGGCTGCGGAGGTCGCCGGGTTGCTGCGCGATGCGCTGGGCGAACACGCGGGAGGCCTCCACGAAACTGGGGTCGTTCAGGAGAGTGAGCGCCTGCTGGGGGATGTTCGAGCGGGGTCGTTCGGCGGTGCACTCCTCTCGGCTGGGCGCGTCGAAGGCCAGCATGGCGGGATGGAGGAACGTGCGGCACCAGAAGGTGTAGAGACCGCGCCGGTAGAGGTCATCGCCGGAACCGGCTTCCCACTTTCGTTTCGGAAAGTTGAGGTGCTGCCAGTAGCCGGCGGGTTGGTAGGGCTTGACCGCGCGGCCGCCGAGGTCGTCGACGAGGAGACCGCTGATTTGCAGGGCGGTATCCCGGACGAACTCGGCTTCGATGCGCCACCGGTTCTGGCGGGCATACCAGCGATTCTGTGGGTCGGCCTGGCGGATGGAGGGTGTGGGGATGGAGCTTCGGCGGTAGGTCTCCGAGGTGACCATCAGGCGAATCAGGTGCTGCACGTCCCACCCGCTTTCCTGGAACTCGACGGCCAGCCAGTCGAGGAGTTCGGGGTGGGAGGGCGGACTGCCTTGACCGCCCAGGTCCTCGAGATTGGCCGAGAGACCTTTGCCGAAAAAGAGCTTCCAGAGCCGGTTCACCATCGTCCGGGCGGTCAATGGGTTCGATTCGGAGACGATCCAGTGGGCCAGATCGAGCCGGGTGAGACGGCCTTCGGCCGGGGGCGTGACGCCATTCGCCAGAAAGGCCGGGAGGGCGGGCTGAACGATTTCGCCCGAATCATCCATCCAGTTTCCGCGATCGAGGATGCGCGTGGGGCGCGGGGTGTCGAGCGATTCGGCCACCAGCATGGTCTGAACGCCATCGCGCACCTGCTTCAGGCGCTGCTCCCATTCGGCGCGCTGATCCCGGAGTGAGGCGAGTTCCGGGGCGAGGGATCGATAGTGGGCGGCCAACCGGTTCCGGTCCTCCGGTGAGCGTTCGTCGCGCGGCTGGAGAAGGGCATCGCGCACCTCGACCGGGAGATCGAGTCCGGCTGTGACGGGCGGATTCGGAGCTTCGGCCAAGGCGACCCGGAAGCGGCCGATGTTGTGCCGGGCATGGGGCGAACGGTGCTCCAGCCGGATCGTCAGGGTGGCGTCCGCCGGCAAATCGAGTGGTTCGGCCAGGGTGAAGACGGCTGCCTGGCTCTCGCGCCGTTCGTGACCCAGGACGGCCCAACCCGTGCGCGGGCCGGAGTCGAGCGCGCTTGAGATGGGGTGGCCAGATTGCTCGAAGGTGGCGGTGGCGGTGGCGATGGGGAGTTGGAGATCGCCGCGTATGATCTGGACGTTTGTGAGGACGAAATTTCCATTGGCGCGTGAGAGTGAGCCATTGGCGAGGCTGGGATCGGTGAGGGCTTCCAGTCGCAGGGCGGTGACGCGGCCGGAGGCGGGAACCTTGACGGTGTAGGTGTCCGAATCCGGGTTGCGTCCGGTGGAGAGGACGGAGGCGTCGTCGCGAATGACGAGGCGGGCGCCGCCCGAGGATTTGGCCGATTTGGGCTTGGTGATCCGCCAGGCGGAAGCCGCTGCGGCGTGGCGTTCGAGCTGGCGCGTTTCCCATTCTGCCTGTCCGGCCTCGACGCGGGAGGCCAGGGCGGTGTCCGATTTCACCGCATGAGCGAGGGTTTGCGTCGAAAGTTTGCCTTCCAGCTGAGCAATTTCGGCTGATTCGGCTTCGGTGGGGAGCCGGAGATTGGGTTGGCGACGGTCGGTTGCCTTTTCGCGGACATCTGAGAAGAAGGCGGCCATGCTGTAGAAATCGCGCATGGTGAAAGGGTCGTATTTGTGGTCGTGGCACTGGGCGCACCCGACGGTCGAGCCCATCCAGACGGCCGAGACGTTCCGGACGCGATCGGCGGCGTAGATGGCCATGTATTCCTTTGGCTGGGCCCCTCCCTCCTCGGTGGTTTGCAGAAGCCGGTTGTAGCCGGAAGCGATGCGCTGGTGGAGGGTGGGCTCGGGAAGCAGGTCACCCGCGAGTTGCTCGATGGTGAACCGGTCGTAGGGCAAATTCCGGTTGAAAGCCTCGACGACGTAATCCCGATAGGCGGAAACCTCCATCAGGTTATCGCTGTGGTAGCCGATGGTGTCGGCGTAGCGGACGAGGTCGAGCCAGTAGACGGCCATGCGTTCTCCATAGGCCGGCGAATCGAGCAGATCCTCGATGAGCGCGAGGTAGGCGGTCTCAGCATCGTCGCTGGCGGCGCGATCTTGGAAGGCTTGGATCTGTGCGGGGCGCGGTGGGAGACCTGTCAGGTCGAGGCAGAGGCGGCGGATGAGCGTGAGCGCATCGGCCTCCGTCACGGGGGCGAGCTTCTGTTCGTCGAGTTCCGTCCGGATGAATCGGTCGATGGGGTTCGAAGGCACGGTGGCCGGTGTTCCGGTTTCGGGGATGCCGGGTCGATCCAGCGGTTGGTAAGCCCAATGGCCCTCGTATTCGCCCCCGGCCTCGATCCAGCGGCGGAGGAGGTCTTTTTCGGCCCCGGAAAGCGGTTTGTGCAGTTCCGGAGGCGGCATGACGTCGTCCTCGTCGTGGCTGGTGATCCGAAGCCAGGCCTCGGAGGCGCCAGGATCGCCCGCGACGATGGCTGCATAACCGCCGAGGTCGGCGAAGGCGCCTTCCGCCGTGTCGAGGCGCAGGCCCGCTTTTCGGTCGTGTTCGTCGGGACCGTGGCAGGCGAAGCAGCGGTCCGAGAGGATCGGGCGGATGTCGCGGTTGAAATCGATGTCTGAGCCCACGGCAAACGCGGGCAGAACGAGTAGGGCGCTGATGAATCGGAACAACACGCCTGTATAACGGGTTCAAACGACCGATTCTTGCGCTCAGCGGGTTGGATTCGGACCTCCGGACACGAAAAACCCGCGACCGGAGAGCGCTCCAGCCGCGGGTGGAGGATCGTGTCAGAACCGATCCGGAGAATGGGGATTACGGCCGCCGGAAGGGGCGACGCTTGATGCCTGGGCGGCCATTTTCGCTGGCGGCGGGACCGCCGGCGACGTCGAAGTTCGCCTTAGCGGCTGCGCCACCGGTCAGATCGAGGTAGAGCACTTTGCGGGAGGTCTCGGCGAGGGTTCCGGACAGGCGCCGGGTATCCAGAGAAATGCCTCGCAGCCGGCGCGCGTCGACATCTGGCGAGGTCTCATAACGGGAAGCGAAGCGGGCGGCTTCATCCGCCGGCATGACTGCGGGGATGGTGCCTCCCGGGATCTCCTCGCGGTCGTCCCAAGTGTGGACGGTGAACACGGCGAAGTCCTTGGAATCAAGCCGCCGGAGGGGTTGAACGAAGGAGACGTCGACGGAAACGCGCTCGCCGAGTAGGGAGGCGGCGTTGCCTTTGACATGGCGGGCCGTGCGTTTGCTGGGATCCGCTGAGGCCGCACCCATTCCGATGAGGGTGATGGCGGTGAAGACGATTAGTGATGATGTTTTCATAGGCACCTTGGGGTGTTTGGGGAGGAAACGCCGAGGGCCGGGACGGGTTTCAAAAAAGGCGAAAAAAGGCGAGTCGCGCTCGTTCAGATGACGAAATCGAAACCTTGGCGGCTTTGGTCATCGCGGTTGAGTTTTTCGCAAACGAGGGCGCAGAGGGGGTAGACGAAATTGTCGTCGATGGCGTAGAAGGCGTGGGTTCCGTCCTTGTGACGGGTGAGGATGTGGGCGTCGTGGAGGACGCGGAGGTGTTTGGAGACGTTGGCCTGGGTGGTGCCGAGGTGTTCGACGAGTTGGCCGACGCTCATGGGGCCGGCTTTGAGGGCCTGGAGGATGGCGAGCCGAGTGGCATCGGAGAAGACCTTGAAGAGGTCGGCGATGCGTTCGAGGGAAGCGCGGTGGTGGAAGGCGGGAGGGGCGAGGTTTTCGGGGGCGGGAGTCATGGGAGGCGAGGGGAAGAAGGAGACCAGCAGCCTGCAAGAATATCGCTACAAGCGCATATAGTCAAGTTTTTTGGGTTGATGGAGCCTCTTCAAACTCCGCGGACGCGCGGTCATGGGAAGGGGCTGGGTGGCAACGATTGGAGGCGCGAGGTGGGGGGGGAGGGAAAGAAAAAATTGACAGGGGAGGCAAGCGCCTTTAAGGGGGTAAATCGCTCAATAACTTCATAGTTATAAAGTCGTAATGCCATGGTCCAGGCCCTCGATCCCACTTCCTCCCCTTCCGCTAGATCCTCCTCCTCCGGTCCCGCCGCCCGCACCCACTTCCCCGTCCTCATCGTCGGCGGCGGAACGGCCGGTATCTGCGTGGCCGCCCGCCTCAAAAACCGGCTCCACGCTCTCGACGTCGCCATCCTCGACCCGTCCGAGCACCATGACTACCAGCCTCTTTGGACGCTGGCTGGTGGAGGCGTGGTCGAGAAGTCGGTTTCGCGTCGCTCGATGAATTCGGTGATCCCGCCAGGCGTGACCTGGCTCCGGGAGGCGGCCGCCCGTTTCGAACCCGAGCACAACCGGGTGATCACGGACTCGGATCAGGCCTTCACTTACGATCACCTGGTGGTCGCGGCGGGGATCCAAATCGAATGGAAGCTGATTCCGGGGCTGGCGGAGGGGCTGGGGACCCATGGGATCTGTTCGAACTACTCCTACCAACACGTCGACTACACCTGGTCCACGATCCAATCGCTCAAGAGCGGGACAGCCATTTTTACGCAGCCGGGGACGCCGGTGAAGTGCGGTGGGGCGCCGCAGAAGATCTGTTATCTGGCGGACGACTACTTCCGGTTCCGCTCAGGTGTCCGGGATCAAATCACGCTGAAATTCATCTCGGGCCTCGACAACATCTTTGCGGTTGAGCGCTATAGGAAGACCCTCGAAGAAGTGATCGAACGGAAGGGGATCGAGACGCGGTATCGTATGGAACTGGTGTCGATCGATCCGGGCAATCAGGTGGCGACGTTTCAGGACAAGGACACGAACGGAACGGTGGAGGAGCGCTTTGACATGCTGCACGTGTGTCCGCCGATGAGCGCGCCGGACTTCATCAAGAACAGTCCGCTGGCGGCCGAAACGGGATGGGTGGACGTGGACCGGGCATCGTTGCGCCATACGCGATATCGCAATGTCTACGGGATCGGCGACGCGAGTAATCTACCCACGTCGAAGACGGGTGCGGCGATTCGGAAACAAGCGCCGGTCTTGGTGGATCACCTCGTGGCCGACATCGAGGGGAGAACTTCCGGCGCGGCCTATGATGGCTACACCTCCTGTCCGTTGGTGACGGGATATGGGAAGCTGGTGATGGCCGAGTTTGATTACGATAAGCAGCCGAAAGAGAGTTTTCCGATCGACCAAAGCAAGGAGCGCTGGAGCATGTATCAAGTGAAACGGCGTCTGCTGCCATGGTTGTATTGGAATCTCATGCTGAAAGGAAAACTCTAACCCAAACCCCAAGAAGATAAGATGTTATTGAAACAAATCTACGAACCGGCCCTCGCCCAATACGCCTACCTGGTGGGTTGTCAGCGAAGCGGAGAAGCCCTGATCATCGATCCCATGCGCGACATCGATCGCTACGAACGGATCGCGGCCGACAACGATCTGAAGATCACGGCGGTCACCGAGACCCACATCCACGCGGATTTCGCAAGTGGCCTCCTCGAATTTCTCGCCACTCGGCCGGGCTTACAAGGATACGTTTCCGGCTTGGGCGGTCCGGATTGGGAATACCAATTCGTCGAAGGCCGTGAGAACGTGCAGCTATTGAAGGACGGAGACCATTTCAAGGTTGGCAATATCGAAATCACGGCCGTTCACACGCCGGGTCACACGCCAGAGCACCTCTGTTTTCTGATCGAAGACCAGGGCGGCGGGGCAAACGAACCGATGGGGATCGCTTCGGGCGACTTCGTGTTCGTGGGCGATGTCGGACGACCGGATCTGCTGGAACAAGCTGCGGGAATCGCGGGCATGCAGGAGCCTTCGGCGCGGATGTTGTATCAATCGCTGCAGGCGTTCAAGGAACTGCCAGATTACGTGCAGGTGTTGCCGGGGCACGGAGCCGGCAGTGCGTGTGGGAAAGCGTTGGGCGCGGTCCCGGTTTCGACCGTTGGCTACGAGCGGCGGTTCAACAGTGCCTTGAAGACCGCGCTGGAACAAGGTGAAGAGGCCTTCGTTGATTTCATTCTGGAGGGTCAGCCCGAGCCTCCGATGTACTTCGCCCACATGAAAAAAATCAACAAGGAGGGGCCACCGGTGTTGGGAGGCATTCCCCAACCGCGATCGCTTCGCGCCGAGGAGGTCGGCGGGTTGGTGGGCAAGGACCACACCGTGATCCTGGACGCCTCCCGCGACGATCGTCTGGCGTTCATGGCGAAGCACGTCTGCGGATCGCTTTGGGCGCCCCTGGACAACGATTTCCCGACCGTGGCGGGTTCGTTCGTTCGTGCGGAACAAGAGATCTGTCTGCTGGTGAAATCGGCGGATCAAGTCGACGAAGCCGTGCGGCACCTGATCCGGATCGGTCTGGACCGGGTAACGAGCTATGCCTGTTGGGGGAACGTGGCGGAGTCGCCGGCATTGGCCCCTCATTTCGTGGCGACCCCGACGGCAAAAATTACCGATATCGACCGTCTCCTGCGCGAAACGGACGAGGCGTTCGTGCTGGATGTGCGCCGGAAAGTGGAGTTTGACGAGGGAGCAATTCCCGGCGCGACGAACGTGGCGCACACGCGCTTGGCTTCCCGGATGGACAGTCTTCCACCGCGGAAGATGCTGGTGCATTGCCGAAGCGGGCGCCGGGCAGCGTTTGCGGCCTCGTTTCTCGAGCGCCAAGGGGCGGACGTCGTCTACTGCGACGGGCTGTTCTCGGATTGGGAGAAGCAGGCGAGGGGCGAGAGCGTGCCCGGCCAGGATTCCTCCGCGAAAGCCTCCGAGTTCGCGATTTGAGCTTCTGAATGAGCTTTGACGTGCTGACCGCCGTCTGCGGCCTGGTGATCGGCTTTTCGCTGGGGCTGACAGGCGGCGGCGGCTCGATCTTCGCCGTGCCGCTTCTGATTTACGCGCTTCGGAGCGAAGTGCGCGAGGCGGTTGGGATTTCGCTGGCGGCGGTGGGCGCCACCTCGTTGTTCGGGGCGGCGATGCAGTCGAGGACGGGGAACCTGGATTGGCGAACTGGGCTGGTTTTCGCCGCGGCCGGGATGGGTGGGGCCCCGGTGGGGACCTGGGCCGGCGGGAAGCTGCCGGATGCGGTGACGCTGTCGTTGTTCGCGATCCTCATGCTGGCCGTGGGCGCGCGGATGTGGGCCAATCGCGGAGTCGATGAGGCCGGGAGCAGTCTCTGCTCGCGTCGAATGGGCGGGCAGCTTCACTGGTCGCCCCGCTGCTTTTCGGTGCTGCTGGCGGCGGGCTTTCTCGTAGGCTTTCTGTCCGGGGTCTTCGGGGTGGGAGGAGGGTTCATCATCGTTCCGGCGCTGGTTTTGGTGACCGGCATGAGCATGCATGCGGCCGTGGCGACATCGCTCTTGGTGATCGGTTTGATTTGCGTGTCCGGGGTGACGTCTTACGTGCTGGCGGGCGATCTCCTGCCACTGCGGCTGACCATCCTCTTCGCCGGGGGCGGGTTGGTGGGGATGATTGGAGGGAACGATCTGCGGACGCGGCTGCCGGGGCCGGCGTTGAAGCGCGTCTTTGCCGCCGGGATGTGGCTGGTGGCGCTGTTCGTGTTGGCGCAGCAGGTGCCGGAATTCTTTGGATGAACGGCAGGCGGGTGCGCCGAGGGCGCGAGGATGAACTGGGATTTGACGAATACGAAAGTTTTGCGCATTCGTTCATGAAGCAGGTGACCTGCCTTTCTCATCCTGGTCGCCCCAACGAACCCATATGAAAAGAAAATGTATTTCTGCGATCGGGATGGTTGCCATCCTGACCTGGGCCGGATGGTCGAGGGGTGAAGACTCGGCCGGTGCGGCCTTCCGGGACGTTACGGTCGAAGAGGCGGCGGCACTACTCGAGAAGGAAGATGATCTGGTGGTGCTGGACGTCCGGACGCCGCGGGAGTTCGAGGCCGGTCATCTGAAAGGAGCCAAGATGGTGACTTTTGGTGGAGAGGACTTCGAGAGGGAGTTGGCGAAGCTGGATCGGAAGCAGACGTATCTGATGCATTGTGCTTCGGGAGGGCGGGGTTCCAAAACGCTCGAGGTCATGAAGCGGCTCGGCTTCGAATCGGTCCTTCACCTGCAAGAGGGCTTCAATGGCTGGGCGGCCGCCGGTCAACCCGTGGAAGAATGATTTACCGCCGCGTCCTGGTCGCCGTCCAGGTCTCCCTGATCTTCATTTTGATGATCCTGGGGTGGCAAGGTATGGTCGAGAACTACTTTCTGATGGCGGGCGTGGTGGGTGCGACCCTCCTCGGAGTTCACGCCGCTTTCGTCATGCGGCTGGATAACTTAAGCACGCGGCCGGAGCCGAAGGAAGGTGCGGAGTTGTGTGAGCGCGGGATTTTCGGGCTGATCCGGCACCCGATGTATGCGGCCTCGATTTTCGGGGCGGGCATGTTTGCGCTGGGCGCCGGATCTTACCTGGCCTATGGGATGTGGGTCCTCTTGAGCGTGGTGCTTTGGGTCAAGCTAAGGCTGGAGGAGAGGCTTTGGCTGGAAAAGGAACCCGCTTACGCCAGCTACATGAAGCGGACGAAGCGGTTGGTTCCTTTCGTTTTGTAAAGAGAGCGCGTCCGCCTCAGTTGGCGCTCATCGTGCCGTTCCGGATTTCTCCGAGCCGGGTGGCGACGTCATCCGCCACGTAGTCGGCGGCGGCTTTGAAGTCCTGCCAGCGGTCGAATTTGCCCTTCCAGTCCTTCGTTCCGGCGCGGGTGATTTGCGCGGCGAGGAGCTTTTGGTTCCGGCTATTGCGGACCTCGACTTCCAGGCACGCTTTCCCAACGAAGCTGTGGGTGCCCGTGGCGACCTTTTTGGCGGCGCTAATCGCGTAGGCGGAGGGCCAAGCGCTGGTGAATGCGTCCAGAAGCGGCATTGAGGACGAGGCTTCGGTCACTGCGACGCGGGCCTGGAGCGTGCCTGCGCCAGGACGCGAGGTGATGGCGTAATCTTCGCCAAGACTGCGGCGGAGCGCATCCTCGACGTATTCGGTGAGCATGGCCTTCTCTTCGGGCGTCATCTTCGACTTTAATTTGGAGGTGTCGGCTTTGAACTGCACGGGGCGGACGTGAACCTTCGAGTAGTGACGGATGTTGGCGTCAGGGTCTGCGAGGACGACGCGACCGGTTTTGGACTCGACCGGTTCGAGTGTGCCGTAGCGGGCCGCGAAGGCGTCCTGCGTTTTCGAAGGGGCGAAGCTGGTCGAATTGCAGGAGGCAAGGAAGAGACCGGCGAGACCGCAAGCGGCTGCGGCGAGACGAAGGGCAGAGGAAGGGAACATGTGTTTCATGCGGGAATAATATGATAATTATGAAAGTTATCAAAAATTAAAAATCTGTGGCAGCTGGTTTTCCGTTCCTCAAAGGTTTCAGGTGCCTTGTTTTTGAGGGCGGTGTTGACTGGATGGGGCCGAAGCATGCCATTCCGCCCGACCTGCCAACCGGCGACTTGCCGATCGTCGAGGTCGAGCGGAGGATGGGCCTCATGCCTTTTGGTGTTTCGACTCCCTTGGGATTTTTGGCGGTGCTCACGGTGGCGGCGGTGGGGCTTCAGGGGCTGCGAGCCGCGGATGAAAGCTGGGTTTACTTCGGCACCCGCGGTAAGGAGTCGAAAGGCATCTACCGGGCGAGCTTCGATTCCGGGGAGGGCCGGCTTTCCGAGGCCGAACTAGCTGCTGAGATCGCGTCGCCCGGCTTTCTGGCGCTGCATCCGGACGGAACGAAGCTGTATGCCGTGGCCAGTTGGAAAGGGGGGAGCGGAGCGATTGGTTACCGAATCGGACCCGGCGGCGAGTTGGAGGAGATCAATCGGAAGAGCAGCGGGGATGGTGGTGGGGCTCACATCGCGGTGCATCCCGGCGGGGAATTCCTGCTGACGGCGCAGTATGGTGGGGGGTCGGTGGCCCTGTTTCCGCTCGATTCGACGGGTGACCTTGGAGAGGCCGAGGTGTTCGAACACGAGGGCGGGTCCGGGGTGGTGGCGCGGCGTCAAGACGCACCGCATCCGCACTGGTGCGGTTTTTCGCCGGACGGCCGTTTTGCCCTGATACCGGATCTCGGGATGGATGGCATCGTGATTTACCGGGTAAACGAGGCTGGAAGCGGAATCAGCCGGCACGGGTTTGCGGCTTCGGTGCCCGGAGGTGGTCCTCGTCACATGCGCTTTTCCACGGACGGAGATTTCATCTACCTACTCAACGAGCTGGCGCTTTCCGTCACGGTCTACTCCTGGGATGCGGAGCGCGGTGAGGCGACGTTCGTGAAGACGATTCCGGCGTTGAGCGAGGAGGTCAAAGCGGGAGAGTCGTTCAATTCAGCCGCTGAAATCTTGGTTCATCCGACGGGGCGCTTTGTGTATTCGTCGAATCGAGGTCACGATTCGGTGACGGTTTACCGGACGGGTGAAGATGATCCGGCGGCGCTGGAGGTGATCCAGGTGCAACCGGTTCGGGGGGCGTTCCCGAGGAACATCAATCTGGACCCGGGGGGCGACTGGTTGCTGGCTGCTGGTCAGGATTCGAACACCGTGGCGGTTCATCGGGTCGATCCGGATACGGGCCGCCTCACCTATCAGCGGGGCGCGATCATCCATGTGCCGTGGCCGATCTGCATTTTGTTTTCGACCCCTGGCGACGGATGACGAGCCATCGAATGAGATCCGGGTTGTTGCTCGCGATTTGCGCGGTCGCATTCGCCGGGGCGTCGCTGCCGGTCGATGAGGATGGGTATGGGCGGCTCCGGGTGGGGCATGCTCAGACGCCGGAGGAAGCGCGCGCGGAGTTGGTGGAGTTCGCGTCGAGCTATCG
>CAZCRA010000075.1:0-17584 GCA_964500945.1 uncultured Verrucomicrobiales bacterium
GCCCATCTTTCTTCCCTACGTAGCGGAATTCGTGAGAATTTCGTCCGCCCCCCTCTGAAGTGTCACCACTTCAGCTACTCCCGGAAGCCCGTGGCGATGCACCCATTCAACCGCGTGCCATTCCGTTGAACAGGCGGTCGAAAAACCGGGCGCCGTGCCGCGCAATCGCCCTGGTTTTCAGGGACTTGCCCCCGCCTTCCTCCCCACTTCCACTTCCAGACCAGGTAACGTCGCCCGGTAAATGCCGGAACTCCCATCGTCAAACCGCGCCATGAAAGCCAGCCGCTGACCCACCAGCGGCGCCGAACTGATCTCGAATCCGATCGGGCGCCGCCCCTCCAGCGGTCGGTCCGTGTCGATGACGAAATACAGGTTCGAATCGCCCGGATCGTAGATGTAAATCGCCTCGTAGCCCTCCGGCCCCTGTCCAATGAAGACGGCTTTGCCCTGGCTCAGCGCCATCCATTGATTAAACGCCGTGTAAACCGCACCGTCTGTCCGGTTCGGGATGTAGGTGTTCGTGTCGATCGGATTGTGCCAGACACCGTCGGCCGTTCGAATCAGGATCGCCTGGTAGCCAGGCGGTTGACTCAGGTGATCATCGGGATCGTGCCCTCCAGCCACGGCCACCAGTTCCCCGTCCGCCACGGGATTGTTCGCCCAGTGAAGTCCTAGGCCGCCGCTCTCCGGAATCTCCATCCCAAACGGCGCCAACACCTCGATTCGATCCATCGACAGCTGTCCCTCAGGGTTCCCCGCTTCCACGTCGATCCGCCATCCCAAAATCCCGCGCTCCGGCAGGCAATTCTCGGCCTTCTCATCGAGCCGATGCGCCCCGAAAACCAGCCGCTCCCCGCAGAGATCGGGCTGCCAGGAGAAGTTCCCGGCGATGAACCCTAGCTCCGGTAGAAACTGATCGTTCTGAACCAGTCGAATCAGCCGACCGGTATCCACATCCAGGTGATACAGCCCGTGAATCCACGGCTCCCGGCTCGTCGTCCCGTTGAACACCAGCCAGTTCCCGTGGATGTCCCCATACAGAAAATACTCGAAGGGCACGTTGGCCCCCGGTGCGATCGTCCGACGCCCCACCAGCTCCCGCAGCGGGCCGCCACGGATCAAACCCATCAGCGAGCGGCCCAAGTTGTTTCCCCGCTGGAAAACGATCGATTCAAAATCCGTCCGAAGCCCGAGAATCGAGCCCAGCGGATCCCCATCCTCATGCACGGTCATTTCCTGAGTCGCCAGCGGCGTCAGCACACCGTCCGCGGTGGATTCATAAACGCCATTGTGCCGTCGAGCCTGGTTGAACTTGAACCAGTCATTCGCGATGAACAGCACCCGCCCAGCTTCGTCGACGAAAGGATACCGGAAGTTCTTGAAGGGATAACTCTCCGAAAGCAACTCGACCGGCACCTCGAACGTCGTGTCGATCACCACCTCATCCACCTCCGTCTCAGCATCCCGAAGCGTCGTCTGTGCAGCGAGACCGCTCACCCAGCCGGTGGCGGCCACAATAACAATCCCAGCGCGTCTAATCATGGATTCTTTAGCTTCAAACCCGAATGGCACGGGATTAAGCGTAGCCCTCGAGCAAAGTGGCAAGGACTTCAGTCCTTGAGAGCGGCGAAAGCCGCCGATGAACGACCTTAATCCCGTGCCACCCGGTTCATATCCACCTTAAACCTCTCTCCCCCACCACGCCAGCGGACACCGCACACCCAATCCCCGTTCACTGGACAATCCACGTCCCCCGGTGAACAGTCGCCCATTCCATGGCTCGCCGAGACGCAGACACCTACGAAGACGCCCCAAAAGCCAAGCTCTCTCCCGAAAACCTGCGAAAGACCCTCTGGCTTTTCGATTACCTGGGCAAATACCGCGCCATGTTCATCCCGGCCGTGCTCGCCGTGCTGACCACCAGCGTGCTCTCTCTCCTCTTCCCCGTCCTCATGGGCCGGCTGATCGGCGAATCCATGTCCGACGCCACCATCCTTCAGCGAGCCAATGAAACCGCCCGTCTGCTCATCGGCATCCTCACCGTTCAGGCCGGCATCACTTTCGCCCGCATGCACCTCCTCGGACGCGCCGGTGACCTCGCCGTGGCCGATATCCGGCGCGACACCTACCAGCACGTCGTTCGTCTGCCGATGACCTTCTTTGCCGAACGCCGCGTCGGTGAGGTCTCCAGCCGGATCGCCGCTGACCTCAGCCTCATCCGCGACAGCCTCGTCGATACAACCCCGCAATTTCTCCGGCAGTGCGTCATGCTCATCGCCGGTCTCGGCTACCTCTTTTACCTCTCGCCCAAACTCGCCTTCTTCATGCTGGCCTGCCTCCCGGCCGTCCTCGCCTTCATTGCCTTTTTCGGCTTCCGCATCCGCGGCACCTCGCGCGACGCCCAGGACCGCTTGGCGAATACGAACGTCATCATCGACGAAACCCTCCACGGCATCGCCGATGTGAAGGCATTCGGAAACGAAGCGCACGAAATCCAACGCTACGACTCCGGCATCCGCCACTACCTCGAGTCCGCTTTCAAACTCATCGGCGGCCGGGCGTTCATGGTCGCCTTCGTCATCTTTGCGCTCTTCGGGGTCGTCACCCTCCTCGTCTGGTTCGGCGCCAAAATGCTCGTGGCGGGCGACATCACCCGGCCAGCCTTCACTCAGTTCTGTTTCGTGACCGCCTTCGTGGCCGGCGCTTTTGTGGCCCTCCCGGAAATCGTCAGCCAGCTCCAGAAAGCCGTCGGCGCCACCGATCGCCTCCAGGATCTACTGCGCGAGGAAACCGAAGGTGACGAGTCCTCCGACGCCTCCGAACCCTCCGCGCCCGCCGCCGGGAAAGTCGAGTTCCGCGACGTCCGCTTCGCCTACCCCTCACGCCCTGACACCACCGTCCTGCAGGACGTGAGCTTTACCGTCGAGTCCGGCCAGCGCGTCGCTCTCGTCGGTCCCAGCGGCGCTGGAAAGTCCACCATGATTGCCCTGCTCCTGCGCTTCTTCGATCCCCAGTCCGGTGGCATCCGCCTCGACGACACCGACACCCGCCAATACCCCTTGGCCTGGCTGCGACGCCAGATGGCCGTCGTCCCCCAAGAGGTCCTCCTCTTTGGCGGGTCCGTCCGCGAAAACATCGCCTACGGGGATCCTTCGGCGTCTGAAGAGGCGATCGTCTCAGCCGCGAAACGCGCGAACGCCCACGATTTCATCGAGGGTTTTCCGGAAGGCTACGACACCCTCGTCGGAGAACGCGGTGTGAAACTCTCCGGCGGTCAGCGCCAGCGCATCGCCATCGCCCGCGCCATTCTCGCCAACCCGGCTGTCCTCATCCTCGACGAAGCCACCAGTTCCCTCGATTCAGAGAGCGAACGCCTGGTCCAGGAAGCCCTCGACGACCTGATGCGCGATCGCACTTCCCTCATCATCGCCCACCGCCTGTCCACGGTCCGAAACGCCGACCGCATCCTCGTGCTCAACGAAGGCCAAATCGTCCAGAGCGGCACCCACGACGCTCTGATCGAAGAGCGCGACGGCCTCTACCGCATGCTCGCGCAACTCCAGTTGACGTGAGACCTGGCTCGCTCAGCTACCACTGGAACGGGTGGAAAACCAACTACCCCTCCCGGTAGCCCGGCATCATGTCGACGAGCGAAAAGATCCGGTCCAGGTTAAAATGCCCCTGGCTTTGCCTCACCCGCACCGCCCCGTCTTTGTCGACCAGGATCAGCTTGGCGACGGCGTTGTTGATCACGTAGCGCCGCACCAGCTCGGCCTTCTGGTGCCCTTTCAGCTTCAGAGAATAATCCGGGATCTCCTTCGGATGAGGACCGACGTGGCACACCAGCAAATCACGCTCCTTCAGTTCCGCCTCCCGCTCCTTCAGTTGCGTTTCGAAGGCCTCGAGCGCCTCTCGCGCCGGATCCGTGTCGGGGACATAGAGAAGCAGCACGCGGTTTTCCCACTGGTAGCTCTGAAGCGGGTTTCCCTGAATCCGTTGGCCCACCCACGCCACAATCCAAAATGCCAACGCCGCCAGAATCGCAACGGCAATCCAGCGAGCCGGCCGGGGAAGACCGCTCCACCGTTGGAGAGATAGGGTCGAAACCTCAGCGCTCATGCGACCTGCAAAGGATCGGACCGGTTACAAAATCGGCTTCCTCATCCGGTTTGAGCGAAGGGAAAGCTTCGGCTTCAGCGATTTCGGCGCTCCATCGCCGTTCTTCGGCGCTTCGCGCTCCTCCAGATTGGCGTTGATGCCCGATCGAAGGAACGAGCCGAATCCCCCCTCGTCCGCGTTCCCAGCCGCCACGGGCTGAACCGGCACCGGCTTCGCCGCCACGCCGGGTTCTTCCCCCTCCTCCGGCGCCAGGTCTTCGCTCGTCACCTCCGGCTTCGGCTGTGAGGGTTGAAATGACGCCAGTGCCAGGTCGTCTTCGCGATCGTCACGTCCGGCCGGTGGCTGCGTCGCCGGAGCGGACTCCTTGGGTGTCTCCGTCATGCCGCCACCGTGACCATTGCCCGCGGGCTTGCCAAGAGGCGATGGGCGAAGCGGGCGCTGCACGGGAGTGTCCCCGGGGCGGACGACCTCCAGGTTCCATCCCGAGCCACCGGCTTCATCGTGAGCAACCGTCCTTCGCACCGGACGGTTGCGCCGGACAGGTGCTTCACCGACCGGCCCCAGTTCCGGCACCGCCGGATCGGGTTTCGGCACCTCGAGAGACTGTGCCGCATAATCCGCATCGTAGAGATCGTAGTCGTCCCGGTGCCCGTCGGTCAGCAGCGGAGAGCGATAAGCTTCCCGCCATTTTTGTGTCAGTCCTTTGAAGGTCGCTAGCTGGGCCTCGATCTCTTCTTTCATCTCCTGCCCTTTCACCGCGTCGTCCGACAACGGCGAATACAGCTGTTCCTGACAGTAAAGGATGTGGTCGTAGGGACCCGGGTTGGAGAAGAACTTCATGATGATCGGGATGGTGTCGATCAACATGAACAATCCCGCCAGCATGAGGTAAACCGTCAGCGCGAATTTGCCGCCAGACGCCGCCTCTTTGTCTTCGGAGTCTTTCCCGTCGAAAAGCCGGTGCAAAACCAGCGTTTGCGTCAGCAAATCCGCCCGCTTCTGCCCCTGAAGCCCCGCGATTCGCTCCTGCGCACTCGCCGACACCTGCGTCAGCTCCGCCCGCAGTCGTTCCCGCTCCGCCGTTTCCGCATCGATGTCCTGCTCGAGCCGGTCGAGGAGGTCTTCCTGCTGACTCGTGAAAAGCGCCAGCTTCTGCTTCTGCAGTTCGCGCTGAAGCGCATCGACCTGAAGCTGTTCCCGGCGAATCTCGGCTCTCTCGGCCGCCGTGTCCTGCGCGAATCGCGTGCGAATCCCTCCCTCGATGGCCGCCACCTCTTGAGCGAGCGTGTTTCGCTCCCCTGTGAGGGCAGCCACTCCTTCATTCAGCCGGCTCAACGTCTCGCGAAGGGGCGTCAACCGGTCCGCCTCGATGCTGCGAGCCCGGGGCCCGACGCCTGCCACCCCACTTCGGGATCCGCTGACTTCCTCCTCATACTCTTCCTGCCAGAAGGCGATCTCCTTCTGCGTCTCATCCAACTCATCGCGCCTCTCCTGAAGCTCTCCGTCCAGCTCGGTCAAGCGCGCCCTCTGCGCCGCCGTGACCTGCTCCACCTGCTCTTCCAACGCCACCCGCTCCGGGCGCTCTCCGGCCGCAGCCCCGTCTTCCTCCATCTCCTGCATCGCGGCAGCCTCTTCCACGAATTTCGCGCTCAGCGTATCCTGCTGCTGCGTTCGCAAAGCCGCGAGGTTCTGATTGACCGCCGAAATCTGATCCTCGTAGTGCTGCTTGTCTTGTGTCCAGGCGTCGCGGAGCCTGCGCAGTTCGTCGTCCCGCTCACGCTCCACCATCGCCGTGATCGTGTCGTTGAATAGAAGCAAGGTCAGTGGGTGCGCGATCGCAAAACCCATCAAGACCGCCACAGTGAACCTCAGGACAAATTGGGTGAATTTCTTCGCCGGCGAAGTGAACGCCCGGTAAGTCGCCAGCAACACCCGGTCGATCGACATGATGATGTACCCCCAAACCAAAGCGAAAGGCACGATCACCCACCAGTGCGGCGCCAGCGTCGATACCGCATACGCCGAGGCGATCATCCCGAAAATCGTGGGAACCAGCACCGTCGCGCCAAACGCTTCATACTTTCTTCGCTCCCACTTCGGACAGCGCCGAAGGGCATCCTCCGAAGCACCGGAGAGCCAAATGAGGAAATGTTCGATCCAGTTGAGCGGCTTTGACGAGCCGCCGGAGGAGGTGGACTGCATGGGTCGGGGGGTGGTTCTGGGGGAGGGAAAGTCTCTCTTTGTTCGGGTTGCGGAACTCTTTCTGCCGCCAGGCCGACGGCGAAAAAATCCTAGCATTGTCTTAGACGGAGGCGCTTCGGGTCGATTCATGCCAACCTCGGGCGGCACCCAACGACGGTTCGACACCTTCGCCGATCTACTGTACCGAGGATCTCGAAAAGAAAATGGCAAATCGGGGTCGCGTTCCAAAAATCTCGCCCTTTTCCCCGAAGCCAGCACGCCCATCCGCCCCGGGTTTGCCAAGGCAGACTTGCGGCGTCGCCTGGTTTGCAATAATTCCGCTTTCCCCCTGACACTTTGCCCACGTTGACCCGACTCGCCGCCACGCTCCTCTTCGCCGTCATTCTGGCCGGCCTGGTGACCCTCATCTATCTCACCATGGCCCCTCAGCCCATCTACAAACGTCCCACTCAGCATCCCGATCAGCCCCACTTCGACCTCCCCACCGGCGCCACCCTGACCTACCGCTTCGATGCCCCGGGAGCACGCATCACCGGCTTCTGGTTCCAGCACCTTTTCACCGACCGCGAGGCGCGTGTCCTCCTCCACATCGAAAACGAAACGAAGGGAACCACCCTCCTCCGCGAACACATCGGCTACGGCTACCGGCACCACGCTTCGTTTGGACCCGGGAATGACGAGGGAGACCGCATCGCCGTCCACTACCGCGTCGAGCAGTCCCAGAAAGACCGCTTCCCCGGCATCCGGCAGTTGGTGAAAATCGCCAACAAACGCCCCCGCATCCCAATCGAGGCCACGCTGGACGGAAAACCTCTCGATCCGGCCACTTTCTGGCCCCTCTTTCAAATCCGCTACGCTCAGCCTATCGGAAATCTCCGTCTCCTCTGGCCCGTCGCCGGCGCGATCTTCACCGTGATCTTCATCGCTGGACCCACCCGGGGAAAACGCCTCACCTACTACCTCCTTCTCGGCTCCGTGCTGACCGCCACCAGCGCCCCGCTCTGGGCCCATCGTTACGAAAACGATTGGGGCCACAGCGACCCCGACCGCTATGGCAGATATGCCTCCCACTTGGCTCAATGGCCTTGGACCCGCTCCCCCTCGGAACGCGCCGACCTCAAACAGGCCTACCGGGATCACATTCACGCTTTCGTCGCTTTCGTGCCCTTCTGTGTCGCCCTCCTGATGCAGCTCCACATCCCCATGTGGGCCGCCTACCTCTTCCTCGTCGGCCTCGCCAGCTTCCTCATTCTCATCCTCGTTGACTGGTTCCTCGCCGAGCGCCTCGCGCTTTCCCCGCGAACCGTCCTCGCCGCCGTCACCCTCCTCGGCTGCCATGCCGTGTTCGTGAAGGCGTTCGTCAAGGTCAGCTCCGATCAAATCGGTGTTCTCCTCCCTTTAGCCGCCTGCATGGTCCTGACCCTCCGCCTCGATCGCCGCTTCACCGAAGTCCAGGAACTCGCCTGGGGCGCCCTCCTTCTCGCCCTCGCCCTCTGCCGCCCCCCAGGACTCGCTTACCTGGCCTTCTTCGTCGCCGCCACCATCCTCGTGGATGCCCTGCGGGAGAAATCCTGGAACCCACTCCATCAACTGCCCTCGATGGAATTTTATCTCGCGCCCCCGGTCGTCCTCTACGCCCTCATGTTCTTCGGCTTCGACTGGGCCCACAACCTCGCCGCGACACGGGAAAAGTCCGCCATTTTCTATGATCAAGCCATCCTCCCTTTCTGCATCAAGTGCATGATCACCACCGCGCACATCCTCCCCTTCGTCGCCCTGGGATTCCGGCGGAACGACCTGCAAAATCGTCACCTGTGGATCATCGCGGCATGGGGCGTCGCTTACCTCGCCTTGATTGCCATCGTGAAGGCCCCTTTCGTGGTCCGGCTCTTTCTTCCCGTGGTCCCCATCGTCTACATCCTGGCCGCGGTGGCCCTGGACCGCTTCACCCGGCGCCGCAGCGCTTACGTGCTCGCCCTCACCCTGGGGCTCGCCTCCCTCAACGTCTCCGTCATGATTTGGAGCACCGGCCTGCAGGAAGGCCCCCCCCTGTTCCTGCGACGTTTTCTATTCTACTGACCCGTGCCGCTTGGGCCGCCACACCCGTCTCCGGTCTCAGGACCTAAGGCTGGCCGGATCAAATCTCCCAGCTGTCCACCACCTCAACCTCTCCCAAATCGCTGAGCCGATGCTGCCTCAGCTCTTCGTTGACCGATTCAAAAACCCGTTTCCAGGCCTCCGCGGCCGCCCCTCCCGATTCGCCCTCCGACGCCCCGTTCAGTTGCAGAAAGGCCCCCTCCGTCGCCCCCACCACGTCTTCCATCGTGATTTCCGATGGATCCCGGACGAGACAATACCCACCGTTCTTCCCGCGTTTCGACTCCACCAACCCGGCCGTTCGTAAATCGTTCAGGATTTGCACCAAATAATTCGGAGAGATGCACTCCCGCTCCGCCAGATCGTCGATCCGCCGCACTTTCCCCGACAGAAACGTGGGTTTGAGCTGGATCAGAACCCGACAGGCGTATTCAAGTTTAAGGGGAAGTTTCACACGCTCCGGGTTTGCAAACGCCTCGATTCCCTGCCAAAGTAGAAATCCTTAGCAAAGGACGCAACTTAATTATCATTCGAAGATGCCCGCTGCTCCTCAGGCCCCTAAATCCCCCTCGGCTCGCCGAAAAAAACAGGCGCTCCCATCTCCTGCGCCCCAGCACGAAACCGAGCTTTCCAAACTCAGCGCCAACGAATCCATCAAGGTCTCCAGCCGCTTCCTCCGCGGCACCCTGATCGAGGGCCTCGCCAATCAGGTCACCGGCGCCCTCTCAGCCGACGATACCCAGCTCACCAAGTTCCACGGCATCTATCAGCAGGACGATCGCGACGTCCGCAAAGAACGGCGCAAACAAAAACTCGAGCCAGCCTACTCCTTCATGATCCGCGTCAGGGTCCCCGGTGGCGTCTGCACCCCGCAGCAGTGGCTCGAGATGGATCGCCTCGCGTCGGATTACGCCAACGAAACCCTGAAGCTCACCACCCGCCAGGCCTTCCAGTTCCACGGCGTCATCAAATCGAATCTCAAAACGACCATCCAGGAAATCAACGCCGCTCTCTTGGACACCATCGCGGCTTGTGGCGATGTGAACCGGAACGTGATGTGCAACCCGAATCCCTTCCAGTCGAAGGTGCACGCCACCGTCCTGAAACTCTCGCAGGACCTCAGTGATCACCTCACCCCGCGCACCCGCGCCTACCACGAAATCTGGCTCACCGACGGCTCCGGGGAAAAAGTCAAGGTCACCGAGGATCCCGAGGAGGAAGAACCCATTTACGGACGCCAATACCTGCCTCGGAAATTCAAGACCGTCGTCGCCGTCCCACCCAGCAACGACGTCGACATCTTCGCCCACTGCCTCGGCTTCATCGCGATCGTGAAGGACGGCCAAGTCGCCGGCTACAACGTCACCGTCGGCGGTGGCATGGGCATGACCCACGGCAACACGGCCACCTACCCCCGCCTGGCCGACGTTCTCGGCTTCTGCAAACCCGAAGACGCCGTCGACGTCGCGGAAAAGATCGTCACCGTCCAGCGCGACTTCGGCGACCGGAAAGAGCGAAAACACGCCCGGCTCAAATACACCGTCGAAGATCTCGGAGTCGATCACTTCCGCGACCTCGTCGAGGAACGCCTGGGCTACAAGCTCGGAAAGGCTCGACCCTTTGAGTTCGATGGCAACGGCGATCGCTACGGCTGGATCAAGGACGAAGACGGAAATGCCCACCTCACTCTCTTCGTTCAAAATGGACGCGTTCTCGACACCCCGGACTACCCGATGCGCACCGGCCTCCGCGAAATCGCGAAAATCCACGATGGCGACTTCCGGCTGACGGCGAACCAGAACCTGATCATCGCGAATGTCTCGCCCGCACAACGCCCCGCCATCGATGCCCTCCTCGAAAAATACGGTCTGGCGGATTCTCATCGCCAGTCCGCCATCCGGCTCAACTCGATGGCCTGCGTCGCCCTGCCCACCTGCGGTCTCGCTCTGGCCGAGAGCGAACGCTTCCTCCCGGACCTCGTCTCCGAAATCGAATCCGTTCTCGAGGAGCACGGACTCCGGCACGACGCCATCACCATCCGCATGACCGGCTGCCCCAACGGGTGCGCACGCCCCTACATCGGTGAAATCGGCCTCGTGGGCCGCGGCCCCGGCACTTACAACCTCTACCTCGGCGGCGGATTCACCGGCGCCCGGCTCAACAAGCTCTATCGCGAATCCGCCCGGGCCGAAGAAATCACCGAACTCCTCCGGCCCATCATCGCGGAATATGCCCAGAACCGCGAAGACGGCGAACGCTTCGGCGATTTCTGCATCCGCAAAGGTCACGTGAAAGCCACGTCCGAAGGCCGCGACTTCCACGATTGACGCACCACCCCAGCTTCCTGGGACCGCTACAGACGCCGCAGCCCGTCCTCTTTCAGCGGGTTCGGAATCTCCTCGTCGATCAGGTCGATCGCCTCCAGCGTGGCGGCGTCCAATTTCATGCCCGCCGCCTTCAGCGACTCCTCCAGGTGAGCGAGTTGGGTGACGCCGATGATCGTCGAAGCCACGAAGTCGTGCTGCTTGCTCCACGCCACCGCCAGCGTCGTCACGCTCATTCCCGCCTCCGCCGCCACGACCTTCAAACGCTCCACCGTCTCCAGCGTCCGCGCATTCACGAAGCGCTCCGCCATCCGCTTCTGCCGCTCGCCGCCACCCTCGAGATAAGACGAGAACCGGGCACCTTCGGGAAGCGCTCCCCCGTTGTATTTGCCGGTCAAAACGCCGCCTCCCAAAGGCGAGTAGGGCAGCAAACTGAGCCCCTCCATCCGGCAAACCTGAGCCAGTTCGCTTTCGCAACGCCGGTTGATCAGGGAAAAGTGGTTCTGGATGGTTTCATACCGGCATCCCACCGTCCGCTCGGACGCCGCCAGCGATTTCATGACGCCCCAGCACGTCTCGTTGCTGCACCCCGCCACCCGAATCTTCCCCTCGATACGCAATTCGCTCAGCGCATCCAAAACCTCGTCGTAAGCCATTCCGTGGTCGGGCCAATGCGTTTGATACAGGTCGATGTAGTCCGTCTTCAGCCGTCGCAGGCTGCCCTCCACCGCCTGGCGAATCTGATGACGATCCAGCGTGGTCATCCCGTGACGCACCGGCGGCCGGAACCAACCGTGACCCGGACCGGTGACCTTCGTCGCCACGTAAACCGAATCCCGCGGTTTCCCCTTCAGCCACCGCCCCACGATCTCCTCCGTCACACCGAAGGTCTTCGCAGCCGGCGGCACCGGATAAATCTCTGCCGTATCGAGAAAATTCACCCCGCGCTCCAGCGCCTCGTCCATGATCCGGAAGGCCGTCTTCTCGTCCGTCTGAATCCCAAACGTCATCGTCCCGAGACAAATCTCGGAAACCGTCAGCCCGCTCTTGCCCAATCGTCGATGTTCCATGGCCCCTCCACTCAAGACCCCGGGCGCCCCGTCGCAATGATTTTTGCCACTCCATGCTACGATTCCCGTTGACCAGATTTCCCGTCATCTGGTGTAATCAACCCCATGAGACTGCCTTTTGAGCTCAGTTCACCACCTGAAAGCGCCAAATCTCAGGAACAAAACCCACCCCTGCGCGTCCTCCTCGCGGAACGGCCAGGCGGAAAACTCACCCACTTCATCACCGACTTCCCGATTTCGCTCCCTGTCGATTTCGAGGTCGAAGACGATTTGATGGTCGTGGCGAGCCTCGGAGCTCAAAACGTCTTCGACATCATCGTGATCGGGGAGTCCCTCTTCGGCCGTCAGGTCCCCCCGGAAACCGTCCAATCCCTCGCCGACGCCGCTCACACCACCCCCATCCTCATCGTGGGCAAACTCGACGCCGAACAGGATGGCGAAACCCTGACCGGCGATCTCCGGATGATTTGCCCGCGTCAGCTCAGTGCCTCTTCCTTGCTACGCGAAATCCGTCAGACCCTCGAGGTCTTCGTCACCAAACGCCCCATGGACGGCCAACGCCGCCGGATCCAGTGTCTGGCCCAAATCTTCGACCATCTCCTCGAACGCATGCCCTACGCCGTGGCGGTCACGGACGAAAATGGCGACATCTGCTCACTGAATCGTGCCGCCAGCTCCTATTGGCATCGGCCTACCGACCAGATCGTCGGCACTCACCTCCTCGATGACCCCGCCAGCGCCGATTCCTGCACCCTCATGCTCGGTCCCGAACACTGCCCGGTGGATGCTTCCTCCGAACCGTTCCAGTGGCTCGGAGGACGCTACTTCCTCACGAGCCTCACCCGTTCCAGGAATGGTGGGGGCGAAAATGGCCACTCCTCGGGCAACGGCCACGTGTCGCATTCTTACCAAGACTGACCCAAATGTCCCATCGGCGCGTCCTGGAAAGCTTCCTCCTGAAAGAAGACCCGCCGGTCGCCCGTTTGTTTGGGCGAGTCTCATGCCCCCCCTCCGCCACCTGCGCCTCCTCATCCCAGCCTGTCTCGCCGGACTCGGCACCCTTCTCCCCGGAGCCTGTTTTGGAGACGAATCGGCGGATCTGTCCGGTGCGCACCGGTTCTTCGACGAGGAAGTTTTTCCCATCCTCGAAAACCGCTGTTTCCGCTGCCACGGCGGCGAGGACAAACTCCGGGGCGGCTTTCGCATCACCAGCCGCGAAGGCCTGCTCCACGGAGGCGATCTCGGGCCGGCTTTCGACCAAAACGATCCCTCGTCCAGTTTCCTTCTCGAGGTCATCTCCTACGAGGATGACGACCACGCCATGCCGCCGAAGGGGAAACTCCCCGACGCCGAACTCGCTATCCTGGAACGCTGGGTCCGCTCCGGAGCGGTCTACAACCCGGCGTCTGAAATCCGCGGCCCCCTCGTCCAGCGCGGGAATCACATCCAGCCCGCGGACTTCGAGTATTGGGCCTATCGCCCCGTCGACGAAATCGACCTCCCGGGCGCACCCTCCACCGCGCACCCCATCGATGCCTTCCTGGACGCCCGGCTCGACGGCGCCGGTCTCACACCGAATCCACCGGCCCCTCGCGCCGCCCTGATCCGCCGGGCTTACTACGACCTGATCGGACTACCGCCCTCACCCGAAGCCGTCGCCCGTTTCGTCGAAGATCCCCGTCCCCACGACGCCGCCTGGACCTCGCTCATCGACGACCTCCTCGCACGCCCGGAATATGGCGAAAAATGGGCCCGCCACTGGCTCGATCTCGTCCGCTACGCCGAGTCGAACGGCTTTGAGCGCGACAACCCGAAACCACACATCTGGCGCTACCGCGATTACGTCGTCGACGCCCTGAACCGCGACCTGCCCTACGACCGCTTCATCATCGAGCAACTCGCCGGAGATGAGATCTCCCAGCCCACGGCCCAAACCATCGCCGCCACCGGTTTTCACCGGCTGGGTCAATGGGACGACGAACCCGCCGACCGGAAACAGCACCGCTACGACGTTCTCGCCGATAACGTCACCATCACCACCGAAACCTTCCTGGCCTCCACCATCGGCTGCGCCCGTTGCCACGACCACAAAGCTGATCCTTTCACCCAAAAGGATTACTACAGCTTCATGGCCTTCTTCCATGGCCTCACGCCCTACCGGACGGAGGGCACGATCGTTCGCTGGGCTTCGGAGGATGAAAAGCACCGGTTCGAATCGGAGCGCAAAACCCGGCTGGCTTCACTTCAAACCGAGTTGGCCGAGGTGGAGAACACCGCCAAAAACTGGCTCGAAGCTCACCCCGGCACGTGGTCTTCGACCGACTCGTCTACCCCGGTGCGGACCTACGTCAGCGATGCCCGCGAAGGCGGCGACGACTGGCGATACACCACCTCGAAACCTGCCGGGGACTGGCACACCGTCGGATTCCGCGATCCCAGTTGGATCGTCGGCCGCGGCGGATTTGGCACCCCGGGAACGCCGGGATCCGAGGTCCTCACGCCATGGGACACCGGAGAAATCTGGGCCCGCACCACGTTCCGGCTGGCCCGAATCCCGCCCGCCCTCACCCTCGACCTTCATCACGACGAGGACGTCGAGATTTACCTCAACGGTCACCTCGTTTACCGGGCCACCGGCTATTTGAAGGGTTACGAGACGGTCGAACTCGGCCGGGATGCCCTCGACGCGCTCCAAACGGGCATGAACGTCCTCGCCGTCCGCTGCCGCCAGACCGGCGGCGGTCAATTCGTCGACCTCGCTCTCCGCGACGGCAAGTCCGGCCCCATGAACCTCACCGCCATCGCCAAAGCCGGCGGTTCGGACCTTCGACGGAAGATCGAAGAGGACACGGGAACGGATCTCTTGGAGCGCCGCAGCCAACTCCAGCGCCAGATCACCGAGTGGCGTCAAAAAGAGCCCGGCATCCCCATCAACGGCGCCACCGAATTCGGTGGCGACCCCGACCCGTTGCACGTCCACATCCGCGGCAGTGCGCACGTGCCGGGAGATCCCGTCCAGCCCGCATTTCCCGCCGTCCTCCACGAGCGATTCGACCCTCAGCCCGCCTCGATCACCACGCCGTCCGCCCCCGGTTCGAACAGTTCCGGCCGCCGCCTCGCGCTCGCCCGCTGGATCGCCTCATCGGAAAATCCGCTGACGGCCCGGGTCATGGTGAATCGCGTGTGGCAGCACCATTTCGGCACCGGCATCGTCCCCTCCAGTAGCGACTTCGGGAAACTCGGGGAAAGCCCGTCTCACCCGGAACTGCTCGACTGGCTGGCGTCCCGCTTCGTCCAGGACGGTTGGAGCCTGAAGGAACTCCACCGCCTAATGATGACCAGCGCCGCCTACCAGCGTTCTTCGGCCACGCATCCCGGTAACATCCAGTCCGATCCGGCCAACCGCCTCCTCTGGCGCTTCAACATGCGCCGCCTCACCGCCGAGGAAATCCGGGACTCCATGCTCACCGTGAGCGGAACCCTCAATCCAAAACGCGGCGGGCCCTGGGTCACGCCCTCCCTGCCAGCCGCTGTCCTGGCTACCTCGTCGAAACCTCACAAGGTGTGGCCCGCCACGGAGGAAACCGACGGCAATCGCCGAAGCCTTTACGTCCACGTGAAACGCAGCCTCCGCGTCCCCTTCCTAGCCGGCTTCGACCAGGCCGACACCGAGAGCCATTGCGCCGTCCGGTTCACCACCACCGTCCCGACCCAAGCGCTCGGCATGCTCAACGGCGACTTCGTGAATCGCCAGGCCACCCTCCTCGCCAGTCGCCTTCAAAAACTCGACGGTCCCTTAGAAGAGCGCATCCGCACCGGCTTCCGCCTCGCGACTCAGCGCGATCCCGCCCCGTCCGAAGTCGATGAGCTACTCGGCATGCTGGATCGCCTCGAAGAGACCGGCGATTCCACCGCTCGAGCCATGGAACGCCTCGCCCTCGTCCTTCTCAATCTCAACGAATTCGTTTACCTCGACTGACCCACTCACCCCATGCCCTCGAACAGCAAGCCCCCAAACACCTTCTGCGGCCAACTCCATCGCCGCGAGTTCCTTCACCAGGCCGGCGGCGGTTTCGCCCACCTCGCCCTCGCCGGCATGTTGGCCTCTGACGGCTTCTTCCGCCGCGCCTCCGCCGCCTCACTCCCGCGGATCGCTCACGCTCCCGCGAAGGCCAAATCCGTCATCTTCCTTTTCATGTATGGCGGCCCCAGCCACATCGATACCTTCGACCACAAACCTGGTATGGTCGGCATGGACGGCAAGACCGTCGCGGTCAAAACCTTCGGCCGGGGCGGCAAACGCAACGAGGGACGCATCGTCGAGCCCCGTTGGAAATTCCGCCCCTACGGCGAGTGCGGAAAGATGGTGAGCGATCTCTTCCCGAACGTCGGGAAGTGCGTCGACGACATCGCTTTCGTCCACTCGATGACGGCCGATTCACCCATCCACGGCTCCGCCCTTCTCATGATGAACTGCGGTTCGATCATCAGCGGGAAACCCTCGCTCGGGTCGTGGGTGAACTACGGATTGGGCTCCGTAAACGAGAACCTCCCAGGCTACGTCGTCATGCTCGACAAGACCGGTGGCCCCATCTCCGGCGCCAAGAACTGGACATCCGGCTTCATGCCCGCCAGCTACCAAGGCACCGTCCTTCGCTCAAAAGGTGAACCCATTCTCGATCTCAGTCCGCCCGAAGGCACCGGCCCGGCTCAGCAGCGGATCGTCCTCGATACCCTCAATCGCCTCAACCACCAGCACCTCGAACCCCGCATCGACAACGCCGATCTCTCCTCCCGCATCGACAGCTACGAACTTGCTTTCCGCATGCAAACCGCCGCGCCGGAAGCCATCGATGTCGAAAGCGAACCGGAAGAAACCCGCCGCCTCTACGGCATCGACTCGCCCCAGACTCAGGATTTCGGCCGCAAATGCCTTCTGGCCCGTCGCCTGGTCGAGCGAGGTGTGCGCTTCATCCAAGTCTACTCCGGAGGTGCGCACAATGACTCGAACTGGGACGCCCACGGCGATCTCGAGAAGAATCACAACTACCACGCCGGAGCCACCGACAAACCCATCGCCGGTCTCCTGCAGGACCTCAAACGCCGCGGTTTGCTCGACGAAACGCTCGTCGTCTGGGGCGGTGAATTCGGACGCCAACCCACCGCCGAATACGCTGAGGGCTCCGGACGGGACCACAACAGCTACGGCTTCACCATGTGGCTCGCCGGCGGAGGCGTCAAAGGCGGCATCAGCATCGGACAAACCGATGACCTCGGCTCCCGCGCCGTCGAAAATCGCTTTCACGTGAGAAACCTCCACGCCACGATCCTGCAACTCCTCGGGTTGGATCCAAACGACCTCACCTTCTTCTACGGCGGCCTCGACCAAAGCCTAGTCGGAGTCGAAGGCGCCGACCCCATCCACGAAATCATCTGACACGACCCTCGCCCCGAGCAGAATTGGCACGCGGTTAAACGGCTGCATCGTCTCCCGTAGGACCGAGTGGCCCTTCGTCACCCACGACTCAACGACGACTGCATCATCCGGCACCGCTGTCGCTGTTTGCAGTCCGAGCGCGCCGGTTTCCGGCTTGCCACCTCAAAACCGTCCGCCCCTAGCCCGAAAATTTCACGAAAAATACGCGAGGGTTATTGTTATATAATAGGATTGACCTACTTACACCAAATCCTAACAACAACCCCGCCGTGACAGAACCTAATCAGCTTTCCTTCAGGTTCAAAGGATTAAATGGGCGCCCCGTTGAAGTCGAT
>CAZCRA010000076.1:0-17395 GCA_964500945.1 uncultured Verrucomicrobiales bacterium
CGGCGTTCACCCCGATCACTGGCACGCCTCCGGTGAGGGCGAAGCGATGGAGCTATCCAAAACACTCCAGCCCCTCGCCCCGCACAAGAAGGACCTCACGATTTTTAACGATCTCCACGTCTTCAACAACACCGCCGGCCCCCACTGGCCTCTCTTTTCGAACTACCTCAACGGCGCCCAGTTCAAACCGACGCTCATTCCGCAGGGCGCCATTTCCATCGACCAGGTCATCGCTCGTCACGCCGGACGGTTCACCCCGGTGCCCAGCCTCGTCCTGGGCGTCGAACCCGCCGAGCACGGCATTCGCGGCGGCGTGCCCAGCGTCTACTACGGCACGGTTTCCTGGAGCTCGGCCAACACCCCGATCCCGCCCGAAATCTACCCCCGCGCCGTGTTCGACCGGCTTTTCGACACCTCCGGCCTACTGCGCGACCGCAGCGTCCTGGATGCCGTCCTCGACCGCAGCAAGGATTTCCGCCGCGGTTTGGGTAGCATGGACCAGCAAAAACTCGATGTGTTCATGGACAGCGTTCGCGACCTCGAACAACGCATCGAACGGGCCACGAAAGAAGAGCGGCTCGAGGGCTGGCGACCCTCCCTCGACAAACCGAATCTCCCGCGCCCCGGCGAAAAACCGCCCCAGGATGTCACGGCCCACATGCGCATGATGCTTGACCTCGTGCTGCTGGCTTGGCAAATGGACAAAACCCGGGTCGCCACCCTGATCTTCAACCGCGACGTCTCCCACATGAAATTCGGCTTCCTGGACGGCGTCGTGAACGATCAGCTCCACGGGATTTCCCACAACCGGAAGAGCGAGGCATCCATGGCTTCCTACCAAAAGATCAACGAATACCACGTCGAGCACTTCGCCTACCTCATCGAGAAAATGAGGGGGATCGACGAAGGCCAGGGCTCCACGCTGCTCGACAACGTCATGGTCATGTTCGGCTCGAACATGTGCGATGGGAACTCGCACGACGGCCGGAACCTCCCCCTCATCGTCGCGGGCCACGGAGGCGGTTCGATCGCTGGTGGACGCGTGCTCGATTTCTCGAAAAAATCCGAGGAAGAACAGCGCGCCTGCAATCTCCACCTCGCCCTCGCGCAGCGGATGGGAGTGCAAATCGATCAGTTCGGCGACAGCATCCACGCCCTGCCCGGCCTCGTTTAAGCTGTAGCCAATGCTCCGTCGGCCTTCGGCCAGGAAGGCCTTCGTTTCGCCAACTGCATCGATCACTCCCTCCAATCACCCCATGCCCGCCAAACCCACCCCAGGTTCCCCCGCCCCGTCATTCACCGCTCCGGTCGTCGGTGGCGACTACGAGGACGGCGCCACGCTTTCCCTCAGCGATCTCGCCGGGGAAACGGTCGTGCTCTATTTCTACCCGAAAGACAGCACCCCCGGCTGCACCGCCCAGGCCTGCGACCTCCGCGATAACTGGAGCGCCGTCTCCGCCAAGGCCAAAGTCTTCGGAGTCAGCACCGACGGCGTGAAGAGCCACCGGAACTTCATCGACAAACAAAACCTCCCGTTTCCGCTCATCAGCGACAAAGACAAATCCATCGTGGAAGCTTTCGGCGTCTGGGTGGAGAAAAAGATGATGGGCAAGGTCGGCTTCGGCACCGAGCGCAGCACGTTCATCATCGGCCCCGATCAGAAAATCCAGGCGGTGTTCGAAAAGGTGAAGGCCAAAGAGCATCTCCAGCAGCTCCTCGACGCCCTCTCGTAGCGCGTCCGCTCTCATCGCGGCACCGCACCGCGAAGCGTTATCGCGACTCGCCGGTAAGGTTCGTCAACACCGCCTCCAATCCGGCCAGATTCGCCCTTAGCGCTACTTCTGCATCCACCTCGGACCGGTGATCCAGAATCCCGACCGGACCATCGTAACCGCTTGCGATTACCGCCCGGATCATCGCCGCTTCGTGTTTTCCTTCACCGATCGGCAGGATCTTCGGCTGCGCATCATCGTTCATTCCGTTGAGGTTCAGGCAGAGCAAATACGGCTTCATCCGCTCGAATTCAGCGGCCCAATTTTCCAGATGCCCGTGCGCATGGTGGAAATTGTAGACGATCCCAGCGTGCTCGTAACCCATGGCGTGCAACCGCTCGCAAACTGCCACCAGGTTTGCCGGTTCTCCTCCCCATCCCCCGTGATTGTAGAGCCCCAGCTTGCACCTCATCTCCGCCGTCCGTTTCGCCAAAGCCTCGAACCCGCGGGCGGCCGCCTCCACCTTGGCGGCCTCTCCCTCTACCTTCGGCGTCCACAGCGTCCGCCAGATTTGAGGCCGTAATTCGTAGCGCTCGAACAGCGCGAACGCCGATTCGTGCTCGGACCAAAACGCGAAGAAATCGATGCCTTTCTCCCGATACGCCAGGATCTCCGCTTCGAACTCCGGCACGTGCTGCTTCCGCCAGTCATAGGCGCTCCGCTTCAAACCCAGTTCCGCCAGCATGGCCGCCCGTGCCTCCGGCCCCCGCTGCGCGGCATCGAACGGGACGATGCACCACGCCACGAGGTTCTCCCGCCGGAAGTTCTCAGGTGGCTCGGCCGCCCCTGCGCCCGCCGCTGCCGTAAAAACCACAAGAAAGACCCGAAACATGCCAAACCTTGCCACGCACTTGGCCTCCCCAGCAAGCACCTTCCACGCACTCCCGGCACGGCGAAAGGTCGAACCCCAATCACCCGTGTTCCTTGTGCTGTATTCATCCGCCATGTTCCGCCCCAAAATCACCCTTTCCATCTGCCTGCTCACGGCCCTGTTCGCCCCCCTTCGCGCAGAGACCATCGACTTCGAACGCGATGTCTTCCCGATCTTCGCCGACCGTTGCCTCGACTGCCACGACGCAGATTCCGTGAAGGGCGGCGTCGGCTTGGACACCTACTTCCACGCCCATCAGCCCGCTGATTCCGGCGAACCGCTCTTCGTCTCGTCCAAACCGGATGAGTCCCTCCTCATCCACGTCGTCGAGGAAAGCGATCCCGATCACCGGATGCCGCCGAAAGGCGACCCGCTGACCGCCCAGCAAATCGACATCCTGCGCTCCTGGATCGAAGCCGGCGCTGAATGGCCCGATGACGGCTGGCGGCCCAAGAAACACTGGGCCTACCAACCTCCCGTCCGCCCCGAAGTGCCCGCGCCCACCTTCCCGGCCCGCGCCGAAAACGAAATCGACGCCTTCGTTTTCGCCCGCCTGGCTGAAGCCGGACTCGAGCCGAACCCCGAAGCGGATTCCACCGTCCTGCTCCGCCGCCTCTATCTCGACCTCACCGGCCTCCCGCCCTCCGTCGAGGAAGTCGATGCCTTCGTCGCCAACCCGTCCGCCGAGGCTTACGATGCCGCCGTCGAACGCCTCCTCAGCTCGCCTCACTTCGGCGAGAAATGGGCCCGCCACTGGCTCGACCTCGCCCGCTATGCCGATTCCGAAGGTTACCAGCGCGACACCCACAGGAACCTCTGGCTGTTCCGTGACTGGGTCATCCAGGCGCTCAATGAGGACAAGCCCTTCGACCGCTTCACCATCGAACAGCTCGCCGGCGATCTCCTGCCCAATCCCACCCAGGATCAGCTCATCGCCACCGGGTTCCATCGCAACACCGTCCTCAACCTCGAGGCCGGCACCGACCCGGCTGAGGACCAATTCAAACAGATCGTCGACCGCGTGAACACCACCGGCACGGTTTGGCTCGGCACCACCATGGCCTGCGCCCAGTGTCATAACCACAAGTATGACCCGATCAGCACGAAGGAATACTACGAGCTGTTCGCCTTCTTCAACCAAACCCCGCGCGAAAGCCGTCAGGAGGGCATGCAGATGGGCATGTCCGGCATGGTTTACATCGGCCCGAATCTCACCGTCGAGCGCGACGAAGCCACCCGCCTCCGCCGCACCAATCTCCGGTCGGAATTCGACGAGACGCTTACCGCCCTCAACGACCGCATCGCCCCGCGCTGGGACGAGTTGGTCGCCGACGAAGCGCTGCTGAAAAAGGCTCGTCCGCCAGTTCGCAAGAGTCTGAGGGAGCCTCTCGAAAAACGTGGCCTGAACGATGTCCGTCCCGTCGTGCGGCGCTTCATGAAGGACGACAAAGAGGCCATCGCTACCATCGGCCGACTGGAAAAACTCGAGCGCGAACTCAAAGCGCTCGCGGATTACGAAACCCGCGTCATGCGCGAAATCGAGGAGCCCCGCCCCACCTACATCGCCAAACGCGGCGATTTCCTCTCTCAAGGCGCCTCGGTCGAACCCGCGACGCCCGCCATTCTCCACCCCTTCCCGGAAGACGCCCCGCGAAACCGCCTCGGGCTCGCGCAGTGGCTGATCGACACGGAGAATCCCGTCGTCGGCCGGGTCACCGTGAATCGCGTCTGGGCCGAAATCTTCGGGCAAGGCATCGTGCCGACGATGGAAGAATTTGGGAGCCAGGGTGAGAAACCCACTCACCCGGATCTGCTCGACTGGCTCGCCGTCGTCTTCGTCGAGGACGATGGCTGGTCCCTCAAAACCCTCATTCGGCGCATCGTCACCTCCGGCACCTACCGCCAAAGCATCGCCACCCATCCCGCCGGTCTGGCCGCCGATCCACCCAATCACCTCCTCTGGCGTCACCCAGGCCATCGCCTCTCAGCCGAGGCCATTCGCGACAACGCCCTCGCCATCAGCGGCCTGCTGTCGCCGAAGATGGGCGGACCGCCCGTCAAACCCTTCCAACCCGAAGGCGTTTGGCGCGACACCGCCGGCGCTGGTGAAGATGTCTGGCACCAGTCCGAAGGTGAAGACGCCTACCGTCGCGGCATTTACACCTACTGGCGCCGGGCCACCCACTACGCCAGCTTCGCGAACTTCGACGCGCCCGACCGCAGCGCCTGCGTCATCCAGCGCAGCCGGAGCAACACCCCTCTCCAGGCGCTCACCCTCATGAACGACCGGGCCTACGTCGAAATGGCCAAGCGCTTCGCCAATCGCATGGCCACGGAGTTCACCGGCGACCTCGACACCCGCCTGGAACGCGCCTTCCGAATCACCCTCGCCCGCCGCCCCGCCGCACTGGAACTCCAAATCCTCCGGGATTCGTTCCACGCCGCCGGCAACGAATCCGACGGCTGGTTCGACGTGGCCTCCATCCTCCTGAACCTCCACGAAACCATCAACCGCAGCTAAATCCCTTCTTCGTAGCGGAATTCGTGAGAATTTCGCCCTCTTCTTCGTAGCGGAATTCGTGAGAATTTCGCCCCCTTCCCCAAAACCCGATGGACTCTCCCCTTCGCGAAGCTCACGATCTCCTCTGCCGCCGCCGCTTCCTCAGCGGTTCCGGCCTCAGCCTCGGCGCGCTCGCCCTCAACAGCTTGCTCTCGCCCAACCTTTTCGGCGCGCGCGGCCAAGGACTCGCTCACCTCGCGCCCAAGGCCAAGAACGTCATCTTCTTCCACCTCGTCGGCGCGCCTTCCCAACTCGATCTCTTCGACTATAAACCGGCGCTCCAAAAATACGACCGCACCCCCGCGCCCGAGGATTTCTTCGAAGGAAAACGCTTCAGCTTCCTGCGGGGCCACCCGAAACTGCTCGGCACGCCTTACAAGTTCGCCCAGCACGGCGTCAGCGGCACCTGGATGTCCGAACTCCTCCCGAATCTCGCCACGGTCGCGGATGAACTCGCCGTCATCCGGTCCCTCCGCACCACGGAGTTCAACCACGCCCCAGCCCAGCTCGCGTTCCACACCGGGGCCAACCGCCAAGGCAACCCCGGTCTCGGTTCATGGGTGAACTACGGTCTCGGCACCCTCAGCGAAAACCTCCCCGGTTACGTCGTTTTCATCAAGGGGAACTACCCCGGCGCCGGCAACAATCTTTGGAACAACGGCTTCCTCCCCAGCATCTACCAGGGCGTCGAATTCCGCAGCAAAGGCGAGCCCGTCCTCTTCCTGGAAAACCCGCCAAACGTCGATCGCACCCGCCGCCGCCGCATCCTCGACGGCATCCAGGCGCTAAACGAACAGAAATACCAAGCCACCGGCGACCCCGAAATCCAAACCCGGATGGGTCAGTACGAAATGGCCTTCCGCATGCAGATGTCCGTGCCGGGCCTCATGGACCTCAGCGACGAATCGCAAACCGTCCTCGACATGTATGGCGACGGGGATTTCGCTAAACAATGCCTGTTCGCCCGCCGCCTCGTCGAGCGCGGCACCCGCTTCGTGGAACTCTTCCACGCCGATTGGGACACCCACGCGAACCAGGACGGTCGCCTCCGGAAAAACTGCGGCGAGGTCGATCAGCCCATCGCTGCCCTCATCCGCGACCTCAAAGCCCGCGGGATGCTCGATCAAACCCTGATTGTCTTCGCCGGCGAGTTCGGCCGGACCCCGATGCTTCAAGGGAACGAAGATCCCGAGAAGTGCGGGCGCGATCACCACAAGGAGGCGTTCACCGTCTGGCTGGCCGGCGGCGGCGTGAAGGGCGGTGTCAACTATGGCTCCACCGACGACATGGGCTATTACGTGGCCGAAAACCCGGTCGCGGTGAGGGACCTCCACGGCACCATGCTCCACCTCCTCGGCCTCGATCACGAACGCGTCACCTTCCGATACCAAGGCCTCGACCAGCGCCTCACCGGCGTCGAAGAAGTCCACCTCCTCCACGACATCCTCGCATGAGCGGCTCTCCCCAGGTAGGGGCCGATCTCCGAGCGGCCCGCCCCACCGTCCCGGCCCATCTCCGAGCGGCCCGCCTCACGAAGCGCGCCGCCCAGCATGCTCTTTTCTTCATCCCCCTCCTACTTTTCCCCGCCTTCGCATCGGCCGAAGTCGATTTCGATCGCCAAATCCGGCCCATCCTCTCCGACAAATGCTTCCACTGCCACGGCTTCGACGAGGCGGACCGGAAGGCTGGCCTCCGCCTCGACACCTTCGAAGGCGCCACCGCCGACCTCGGCGGCTACCAAGCCATCGTCCCGGGTCAACCCGGCGAGAGCGAGGCCATGCTCCGCATCCTGGCCGAGGACCCGGTCGACATCATGCCGCCTCCGGAGTCGAAACTCTCTCTCAGTCCCTCCGAAATCGACCTCATCCGCCGCTGGATCGCCCAAGGGGCCGAATTTGAACCGCACTGGGCCTTCCAGCCGGTCGCCAAACCCGCAATTCCCCCAGCAGCCGAACCATCCACCCACCCCATCGATCATTTCATTCGGGCACCCCTCGCCAGTGTTGACCTTCAGCCGAACCCACCCGCGGCCCCGCACCAACAGGTCCGCCGGCTCGCCCTCGACCTCACCGGCCTGCCACCGGATCCGGAAACCGTCGCCGCCTTCGTCCGGGATCCCTCCGATGAAGCTTGGGCCCGCCTGATCGACCGCTACCTCGACTCCCCTCACTTCGGCGAACGCCTGGCCTGGCCCTGGCTCGATGCCGCCCGCTATGCCGATTCGAACGGTTACCAGGGCGACCCCGAACGCACGATGTGGCCCTGGCGCGATTGGCTCGTCGACCAGCTGAACGCCAACAAGCCCTTCGACCAGCTCACCCTCGAACTTCTCGCCGGCGACCTCATCCCGGGCGCCTCGCGCGACCAGATCCTCGGCTCCGGCTTCAACCGGAACCACGCCATGAACGGCGAGGGCGGTCGCATCCCGGAGGAATCTCGCGTCGAGAACGTCTTCGACCGGACCGAAACCACCGCCACGGTGTGGATGGGCCTGACCTTCACCTGCGCCCGTTGCCACGATCACAAGTACGACCCGGTCAGCCAGAAGGAATATTTCGAACTCTACGCCTTCTTCAATCAGACCTCCGAAACCGGCAAACGCACCGCCCAACCCGGCCAGGCGCCACCCGTCCTCGACGTCACGCCTCCTGAGCAGCGGGCGCGGGTCGATGCCGCCGAACGCGAGCGCAACGACGCGCTCCGCAAAATGGAAGGTCTCGAGAAAAGGATCCAGGAGTCCTTCGAACTCACCAAACAGGAGAAACTCGACCTCGACTCCGCGCTTTGGTTTCGAGACAGCCGCAAAAACGTTTGGGAGCGGCTGAAAACCGCGTTCGCGGAGCGCCTGCCCGAATACCCCGCCGCCATCGATACCTACCGCGAGGCCGACCGGAAGTTTAACCGCCTGAAGAAGGACCGCGTGGCCGTCATGGTGATGGATGAACTGCCGCCCGGCAAACGCCGCGAAACCCAAATCCTCGCGGTGGGCAACTACGCCGCTCCCACGGGCGACGTCGTCAGCCCCGGCACACCCGCCATCCTGCCACCCCTGATGCGTCCCGTTTCCGGCTTCGAGCCGGAGGCATCCCCGCGCGAACACGACCGGCTCGACCTCGCTCGCTGGCTGGTTTCGCCGGACCACCCCCTCACCGCCCGCGTGACCGTCAATCGCATCTGGCAAATGCTCTTCGGCTCCGGCATCGTGAAGACGCCCGAAGACTTCGGTTTCCAGGGCGAACGCCCGACCCATCCCGAACTCCTCGACTGGCTTGCCGCGACCTACGTGGAGTCCGGCTGGGACACGAAGGCGCTGCTGAAATCCATCCTGACCAGCCAGACCTATCGCCAATCCGCCGCGGTGCGCCCGGCCCACCTCGAACTCGATCCGGAGAACAAACTCCTCGCTCGCAGCCCCCGGCACCGGCTCCCGTCCTGGATGCTTCGCGATCAGGCCCTTGCGCTGTCCGGTTTGCTCGAACCCACCCTCGGCGGCCCGCCCGTGAATCCCTACCAGCCCGAGGGCGTCTGGGCCGAGGCCACGTTCGGGAAGAAGAAATACCAGCCTTCCACCGGAAAGGACATCCACCGTCGCACCATCTACGCCTTCTGGCGCCGCATCGTCGGACCCACCATGCTCTTCGATGCCGCCGCCCGCCTGGAGTGCGAAGTCGTGCCCATCCGCACGAACACCCCTCTCCACGCCCTGACCACGTTGAACGACGTCACCTACGTCGAGGCCGCCCGCTTCCTCGCCGCTGAAGCCCTCCAGGCCGCCCCCGGCCACGATCCCGATTCCGCCCTCCGCGTCGCCTTCCAGCGCGCCACCCTCCGCGACCCCGCTCCGGACGAAGTCAGCCTCCTCTCCGCCCGGCTCTCCCAGCTCACCGCCCACTACCGCGAACACCCGGAAGAAGCCGCCGCCCTCCTCCAATCCGGCGATGCCGCCAATCCGCCGGGACTGCCCCCAGCTCCCCACGCCGCGCTCACCGCCGTCTCCAACCTCATCCTTAACCTCGACGAAGTCCTCACCCGCCCGTGACCTCCGGCAACACCCCCCAAGCTGCCCTCACCCGCCGCCACCTCTTCGCTCGCGGCTCCCAAGGCATCGGCATCGCCGCCCTCGCCTCACTTCTGAACGGCCAGGCCCAGGGCGCCGCCACCGGCGCTCCAGGTTCGTCCGCCTTCCGCTTCGCTCCGAAAGCCAAGCGCGTCATCTACCTCTTCCACAACGGTGGCCCCTCCCACGTGGAGATGTTCGACCCCAAACCGAAGCTGCGCGAACTCCACGGCCAACCCTTCCCGGCCTCGCTCACCGACGGCAAACGCTTCTCCACCATGACCGCCGAGCAGAAAAAACTCTGCCTCGGCTCCATCAATGGCCACGCCCGCCACGGCCAGTGCGGCATGGATCTCGGCGACTGCATCCCCTACATGGCGGAGATCGCGGACAAAATCTGCCTGGTCCGCTCCATGTACACCACCCAGGTGAATCATGCCCCGGCCATCACGTTTTTCCTGACCGGCGCCGAACGCCCCGGCCGCCCCTCCATGGGGGCGTGGCTCACCTACGGACTCGGCACCGAATCAGAGGACCTGCCCGGCTTCGTCTGCATGACCTCCATCGACAAACAGCGCTCCTGCGGCCAGATCTTCTATGATCACTACTGGGGCGCCGGGTTCCTCCCCTCGGTCTATCAAGGCGTCAAATTTCGCGGTTCGGGCGATCCCGTCCTCTACCTGTCGGACCCCGCCGGCCTCAGCCGTTCCAGCCGGCGCGGGCTTCTCGATGACCTCGCCGCCCTCAACCAGCGCCAGTTCGAAGCCGTCGGCGATCCCGAAATCCAGACGCGTATCGCTCAATACGAAATGGCCTACCGCATGCAAACCTCCGTGCCCGAGTTGACCGATTTCTCCACCGAATCGAAGGCCGTTCTCGACATGTACGGGCCCGATGTCCACATCAAGGGCACCTTCGCCTACAACTGCCTCATGGCCCGCCGGCTCGCCGAGCGCGGCACCCGTTTCATCCAGCTCATGCACGCCGGCTGGGATCAGCACCGGAACCTGAATTCCCAGTTCGCCCTCCAGTGCAAGGATACCGACCAACCCTCCGCCGCCCTCGTCAAAGACCTCGAACAACGCGGTCTCCTCGAAGACACCCTCGTCATCTGGGGCGGTGAATTCGGTCGCACCCCCTTCCTCCAAGGTAAGATGGAAGACACGAAAAACTGGGGCCGCGACCACCACCCCTACGGCTTCTCCATCTGGATGGCCGGCGGCGGCGTGAAACCCGGGACCGTGTATGGCGCCACGGACGAATTCGGCTTCAACGCCGTCGAAAACCCGGTTCACGTGCACGATTTCCAAGCCACCGTCCTCCACCTCCTGGGCATCGACCACGAACGGCTCACCTACCGCTACCAAGGACGTCGCTTCCGCCTAACCGACGTCCATGGTCACCTCATCAAGGACATCCTCGCGTGAGGCGCTGTCCCCGGACAGGGTCCTCCAGAGGTGATCGGCGCAAAGAAACCAGTCTCCAGCCTCCGGATCGCCTCAAAATGGCTCGGGACGGAATCGAACCGCCGACACAAGGATTTTCAGTCCTCTGCTCTACCAACTGAGCTACCGAGCCTTCCCGGAAAGCCTCGCCCGGCGCGGGCAAGTGAGCGGGAGAGGATTCTAACGCAGGCTGGACCGCTGACAACTGAAAAGTCGATCCATCGCGAAGCCGCTTCGGCCCCTCGCAAGGCCGCCGCTTCCTTCGCCTTGGCCGAATCCTCGGCGCACCGGAAGAGTGAGCGTCAGGAAGGCCTCCGCCCCTCCATCCGTCAGGACATCCAGATCCTGCTTTCCGCTCGCTTCCGGTCCCGGATGACCGCCGAGTGGATCCGTGTCGAATGCGAAATGTTCCCCGTTCGTTATCCCATCTCCGTTGGCGTCCAGATCGAAGGCCGCGTTCACACCGGTTGTCAGGCCCCTGCGCTTGGCCCAGCCGAGATAATTCGATTTCACTCCCGTCACGCGGAGGCTATCGAAGCCGATCTCCTCGTCGTCACCATCGGTGCTGGCTTCGAGGCGAAAGCGAATCATGCCACCGAAATCATTGGTGAGCAGCGATTCCAAATCGATGAAGAAATCCTGGAACGGGTAAAAATCATTGCCGGCGTCATCTTGAAAGAGGCGATTGAGCTTGCTTCCATTCCAGGCCAGGTCGCCATCGTCGTCCGGGAGAAACTCGGCGAGCGTGGTCTCAAATACCCCGTCTTCATCCAAATCAGCGAGCAATCGAAGGAAATCACCCGCTTCGAAGACGCCCGGTGCTGCCACAGCGGCAAACTGAACTTGTCGCCTCGTGTGTTCCCGGACGTCCCAGAAGTCATTCATGTTCAGCCGGTGCGTCTCGCCTCCCAAATCGTTGATCGCGATGAAGCGGGAACCGCGCTCGCCGCAAAATGGAGTCGTCTGCGGCACGTCCGTGCTCGAACCGAAATCATCGCCGCCTCCCGTCGCCGGCGCGGAGGTGTAGGTCACGTCGTCGATAAAGAGCTGAAAATTCTCGGTCGCGTCGTCCTCTGTCCGCGTCCGGCTCCCGATTCCGAAGGCATCGACCTTCGGCCCCTCACCGGCTGCAAAAACGATCGTGCCGCCATCGGTCCACTCCGTGGCGCCGATTGGATTCCCGTCACCATCTTCAAAGCTGCCCGTCACGAGCGTGCAGGTCGCGGTGACCACACCGCTGGTCGCCGACGTCGGAGTGTATGCATATTCCCAGTCGAAGACCGCGCCTGCCGCATAGTATCCGGTCTTGGCCGTCGTCGTGGAAAAAAGCGTCCCACCGGATTTGCTGCGCACTTCGAATCGAATGCGCATCGAATTGGCATCCTCGTCCTTCAGGCTTATCCCGATCATGCCATCCCGGAAATCCTGGGTCGTCGTGTCGAAATGTCCAAGCGCCCCTTCCTCGCCGCCGCCACCGGCATCGACGTTGACATTCCCGCTCCACAACCGGCCGGAAGCGCCGATGACCCCGCTCTCGTCCAAGGTCGCCACGCCGCTGACGTCGGCCGTATATTCGAAGCTGTCGTTGGAAACGATCGTCCCTCCCAGCTCGCCCTCCATCGCTCCCGCGGCTCGATGGGTCGGCGAGTATCCGAGGCTGCTCGGCAAACCGGCATCGAACGAGGTCGTCCATCCCGGGTTGGTGGCAAAAAACTCGGACGTTTCCTGCGGCGACGTCCCGCCTCCCACCGCCTGGCTGCCCTCAAGCGTCCATCGCTGCGCCACGGCGGCCGGTTCGTTGAAAGCCTCCGACTCGATCGTGCGCGCGGGGGTGATCGTGACATCCCAGACTCTCAGCGTCCCGTCTCCCTGCCCGGTGGCCAGTTGCGTGTCGTCGTGGTTGAAGCTCAAAAATTCCGTGCTGAGCGCGCGTTGGAGCCAAATCGGATCGGGTTCTTCCTCCGGCGGGTTCGCGCTCCACTCGGCCGTCTCATAAACGCGATAAAAGCCGGGAAAAACCAAACCGTTCGGGTTTCCCGACGGATCCCGGGAATCGCCGTCGTTGATGAAAAAGCGTCCGCTCTTGGTGAAATCGGAAGGCTCGATCTCCGTCCCGAAAGCGGGAAGGGTGCCTGGCACCTTGGAACCGTTGCGCAGCTCGTGATGCGGCTGCGGCACCTGCAACTGATCGTTTTGGGGACCGCTGTAGTTTTTGAGGTCTTCGACCCGGTAGACTCGCGTCAGGTAATCCCGCTCATTGGTCAGCGTGAGATAAGTTTCGGCTGAACCATCAGGTCCACCATCATTGGAGAATCGAGCCTCACGTCCGCTGCCCGCGAAGTCCGACGTATCGCCCAGCGTGGCGATTCTCGTCAGGTTCACCCCAGTGATGACCCCGCCTCCGTCCCGCGTCACCTCCAGATCCCAAAACACCCCCTGCCGGTTCGTCCCCTGGGTGGCCACGTATTCGTCATCCTGCGTGATGTCCACCGAGTTGATTGCGTATCCGGGGTTTGAAGCGTCGTCGTTGTGGCGAAACTGCGCCACCGGCGTCGTCGCCCACGTGCTGGGATCCCCCTGAACGACAAACACTTCGAGGTCGCCATGATCCTCTGTCCCGGCCAACAACAGGTCGCCGCTGTGGCTGTAGACCATCCCATCGACCGCCGCGTCCGTCGTCAGCGTCTTCACCAGGACGGGTTCGCCGAGCAAATCACCGGTCGACGCGTCTTTGATGCGCCAGATCTCGATCTTGTCGTCCTCGCCACCAGCGGCCACATACGCGTCGTCCGGGCTGAAGCTTGCGATTTCGATCTCGTCCTCCCGGTCTCCCGGCTGGTCGTCCGGCCGAAAATCGTTGTTCTGGTCCGCGCCGCGTGAACGGTTCTTCTCCCAGATCAATTCGCCAGTGGCGGCGTTCCACAGCCTTAGCCGCGCTGTCGCCATCGTGGGATGGGTGTTGAAATTCCACTCGTAGCTGTTGCCCGGCGCATTCCCATCCGGCGTGCGATTACGGTAACGCCCATCAGCTTTGTTGGAGGTGATGATGTATCGGCCGTCCGATGAGAACTGAGCCGCCTCTCCGTCCGTTATGCCGTTTTCCTTGTCGAACAAACCGAAAGGATCGGCAAACTTGATCCAATCGCTCGGTTGATCGCCGACGCCGGTCCGGTGGCCGGCCGGCAGTTGACTGATCGCCATCCGGTAGGGCGAATCCGGCAAAGGGCTTTGACCCAAACCGGACGAACCGGTGGCGGCGATCGCCGCAAGGACAACGATGAGGCTGTGGGTTCTCATGAAAAAAATCCTGCCGCGGCCACGGAAGTGATCCGCGAATCTTCAGCGGTCTCATCCAACCAACCGGTGCGCCTCCCCTAACGCCGCCGGCACCGAAAGAAACCGAATCCGGTAGCGAGTCCGATCAGCGACGCGGCCAGACCGGATGGCTCGGGAATCGCTGTGGCTTCGACGTAGAACACGAAGAATTCCTACCGACACTGAAGGAATTCTCGATCCATCGTCAAGGGATTTCCAGTCCTCTGCTCGAGTAACTGAGCTACCGAACCTTGCCGGAAGACCTCGCCCGGCGCGAGCGTCCAAGGTGTGGCACCGGCTACCGGGAGCGCGGTTTCGCAACTGAGTTGAGGACCGAACTTCCGAAAATCGTTCGCCTCGGGGCGGGTAGCCGGTTGTCCACCACGGATTTGTTAGCTCTTTGTTAACCGCTCGATGATTCTGTCCGGGTCCTGCCTCTGGTTCAAGATCGCATGGACAAGAATCCGCTTCCCCTCGACGACGTAATAGATGGCGAACGCAGAGCGGGTTACAATCTTGCGGCGAAAGGGACCGTAGTAGACAGGAGCAATTTCGGGAAATGAAGGGCGATGTATCGCAGGGCGGCGTCAATCTTCTCGGCAAAATCATCGCCATGCTGATCGTAGGCTGCGAAGTAATCAACCTCAGCCGAAAGCAGAAGATCGACGTCCATTAGCGACGCTGCATTTTCTTCTTAACCTCGGACCAAGCCACAACTTTGGCCGGGTCTGCCAGATACTCTTGATGTCGTTGCTCCAGGAGTTGAACGACTGCATCATCGAGAGGGATGGCGCCCTCATTTGCCTCGATCTCTTCCCACAGTTCAGTGGCGAGGATATACTTCTCACGCGGCGTGAGATTGCCGATCTCAGGAATTCTCTCGACGATCACCCTAAGATGATCCCACAAATGAGCTGAATTTCAAACGTCGCAACCTTCCTCTCTCATACGGTGGATATGGCAATTGTTGTCCAAGCAAATCTACATGGCGAACCAGGTGTGTTGCACGAATTTGTGAGCTAACAAGGTTCCTAATGCAAGCGGGACGGCTGACAACCGAAAAGTCGATCCTTCGCGAAGCCGCTTCGGCCCCTCGCAAGGCCGCCGCTACCGGACAGCCACTTCCTTCGCCTTGGCCGAATCCAGCCGGAAGAGCCGTCCGTCCCAGCTGACGACCAGAATCTCGCCGTCGAGGTCGGGCACGAAGGCTGTCGGACGCACATTCTGCTCCACCGCCATGTGGAACAGCTTCTTGGCCTCCACGACCTTCCTCGCATCGCGGTCCCAATCCAGCGCCCAGATGTTCCCGAATCGCCAGTCGCCCACGATGTAGTGATCCCGGAGCTCCGGGAGCCCGTTGCCGCGATAAACGAACCCACCCGTGATGCTCAAGCCGTCCTGGTGCCCATACTCCCAAACGGGGTCGATCAACGTCTTGTTCTTCGGCGGATTATCGCCGGGCGCGATCCCGAGCGCGTCCAGCAGCCGGGCGCGTCCCGCGAACTCGTGCCGCCCCTCCCGGTATTCCCATCCGTAGTTGCCTCCCTTTTCGATCAGGTTCACTTCCTCCCAAAGATCCTGTCCAACATCGGCGACCCAAAACTCCCCGGTTTGTGGATCGATCCAGGCTCCCCATGGATTCCGGAGCCCATAGGCATAAATCTCCGGGCACGCGTTCTTCCGGTCGACGAACGGATTGTCCGCCGGGATGCCATACTCCCTTCCGGGCGATGTGCCATCGACATCGATCCGGAGAATCTTCCCGTTCCAACGCGTCAACTTCTGCGCCAGCATGAACACACCGTTCTTCAGACCTCCGTCTCCAACGCAGACATACAGGCAACCGTCCTGCGGTCCAAACAGAAGGTTTCCGCTGTTGTGATTCCAGTCCGGTTGCTGGATCGACATCAAAATGCGCTCCGTTGAGAGATCCGCCCGGTTCGGATTCTCGGACGAAACCCGTATCTCGCTCAGCAGGCTCCGCTTTGGTCCCTGCATCGAGTAGTAGACATAAAACTTCCCGTTCTCACGAAACCGCGGGTGAAAGGCCAGGCCCAAAAGACCTTCCTCGAACGCCTGGGCGACCATCGGCCGGTCGGTGAAGTCCAGGAAGATCTCCGGCTCAGCAGGGTCAGCCGCCGGCAGAATCCGGATCGTGCCGGTCTGCTCCACCACGAAGTAGCGGCCACTGTCATCTGGCGGATTCTGGACCGTGACGGGCCGTTGGAACGTGAACCCCTCAAAGACGGGCGTGAGTTTGAATCCCCCCTCTTCCGCGGCAGCGGCGTGAACGAGTGAGAGAAGGGTGAAAGCAACGAACAGCTTCTTCATTTTTTCCTGGGTGGATACGAGATGAGATCATCGCCGGGACGGGGACGATTTTCCACCGGTGGCGCGGTTTTCGGCGGTTTCAGAAGTTTCAGCACGGCGGTCGTGTCCGTTTCGAACGATTCAATGCGCCCGACCGCCAGGATGACGCCGTCCCGTCTCACAGCGAGGTCGTTGCCGACCTTCAAACCGTGACCGCCGCGAAGGCTCGCCACGAAAAAAGCCCAGGGCTCGTTGACTTCTTTCACCACCCCGGTCCTGGGGGCTTGATCGATCCATTCGTAGGGGACGCCGTAAGGGTCTTTCTCGACACCGCTACAAGCTGCGGCGATGGCCCAAACCACCAGGAATGCTCCCCACCGCGTCGCCCGCCCGATGCATTGACATGCGAACATGCGTAACAGCCTAGCGATTTTCTTGGCTTAGAACAAGGGATAGGTAATCACGTCGTCCCCCGCCTCCGGCTTTGCCAGGTTCTTGTCCCGCCGCCATGCCCCGACCAACTCCCCGATGCTCTCCTCCTCCAAAACCTCGTCCAATCGCACCAAACCCAAAATTTCATGCCCCCGGCGAACCGCCAACTCACGGCCCGGCTCCAAATTCCGCCGCTGACCCCCATTGATCACGACGAACTGCCAGTCGGCGTCATACTGCTTCACACTGGCGATCGCCGGCGCGTCCCGGATCCGGCGCTGCGCTTGACTCAGCTGAGCCCGCTGCTTTTCCTCCAGCAGCGCCCGCTCATCCGCCGACGGGGAGGCACCCGGTGAAAATCCGCCCGGCTGACGCGACGGCGCCTCCGACCCTCCCCCTTGATTGAGCTGCTCAAACCGTTGGCTCATTAAGAGACGCTCCTGGCGGAGGGCCTCCAGTTGCGCCCGGTAATCGCTGCTGGAACCCACGTCAGCCGGAGAAGGTCCCGAGGGCGATGCCGCGGCATAACTCGGAGGCTCTGACCCCGACCGCGGGCTCGAAACCGGCTCGGAGGTATCCGCCGGCGAGGGAGCCGGCGCCAGCGTCTCCGGCACGACGGGCGGCACGGGCGCC
>CAZCRA010000077.1:0-12764 GCA_964500945.1 uncultured Verrucomicrobiales bacterium
AGGGCTGTGCAGACGATGCCGTTGCCTTGTTCGTCATCGGAAATCTGAACTCGTCCCTCTTGTCCCTTCATCAACGTGATTCTGGGAGCGCTAACCAGGTCCAGCGGGCCATCCTTTCCCATTTCCTGGATCTTGAATTCCACGGCATACTGATCCTCTCCTGCGGGGTAGGCCGTTGTCGTCAGGTGATAGGAAGGGTCGGTTTCGGTGCAGCCCGAGCGAAGGACGGCGGCGAGCGCGATGAGCAGTGGTCCAAATTTCATCTGAGGGTGATGTGAGGTGAATTGAGAAGCCGTTCAGTCGCGAAGGTCGTCGTCGAAAACGGGTTGGTCCAGTTGATGATTCAGTTCATTGGCGACCGCCTCGATGGATTGGGCGGCGGCGTCGAGGCATTCGGTGGCGCCGATGTGGAAGAGGCCATCGCCTTCATCGACGACCGCGTCTTTTGTCCGGCCGATCACGATGCCTTCATGCTCGGAGCGGATGGTGCTTCTCGAAGGGCCGAAAGGATCGCCGACTTTGCCGAGGAGATCGCCTTTTTTGACGATGCGGCCCATCTCGACCGCCGGTGCGAAGATCCCGCCGCGAGGGGCTCGTTCCCAATAGGTTTCCCGGCAGTGGACGAGGTTACGGGGAGGCCGGCCGTGGCGAGGGACTCGCAGCATGCCGAGGCCGCGCATCACGCCGAGAATGCCCCGGAGACCCGTGCGGACGGGGAAGGGGTCGAGGATTTGAGCTTCACCGCCTTCGAACATGAGGCAGGTTCGCTTTTCCCGGGCACAACATTCACGGAAGGAACCCTCGCGCAGCAAGGACTCGATGATGGCCGGTGCGCCGAACAAGCGAGCGAGCCGCAGAGCCTCCTCGTCGCCCGGGCAGATGCGGATTTGGGGAAGGTTGGGCCTGTTCAGCGCGCCGGTGTGCAGATCGATGGCGTGGGTGGCGAGCGGGATCAATTCCTGACTGAAGACGCAGGCGAGGCGAGCCCCGAGGGAGCCTTTTGGGGAGCCCGGGAAGAGGCGGTTCAGGTCGCGCCGGTCGGGCATGTAGCGGCTGCGAGTCAGGAAGGCGGGAAGGTTGGCAACAGGGACGGAAATGAGATTGCCGCGCAGGTGGCGCATGGGGACGCGGAGCAGGCGGCGGATGATTTCGATGCCATTGATTTCATCACCGTGGAGGGCGGCGACGAGGAGGAGGGTGGGGCCGGGTTCGAAGCCGCGCCGGACGTGAACGGTGACCGAGACGAGTTCGTGGGTGATGAGGTGCCCGACAGGCAACTCCACGGAGCCGCGCTCGCCTGGCGCGAAGGCACGGTCTCCCAGCTCCAGGGGAGCCTCATGATCGGATTCGCTCATCCTTTGCCGCGCGTCCGGGTCTTCCAGGGCATCGCGTTTTTCTCGATGAACTGGATGATGGCGCCCGCGACATCCTTACCGGTGGCGGTTTCGATTCCCTCGAGGCCGGGGGAGGAGTTCACTTCCATGATGACCGGGCCGTGATTGGAGCGCAGCATGTCGACGCCGGCGACGTTGAGGCCCATGACCTTGGCGGCGCGAATGGCGGTGGAGCGTTCTTCGGGCGTGATGCGGACCAGGTCGGCCCTTCCGCCGCGGTGGAGATTGGATCGGAACTCGCCCTCCTTGCCCTGACGTTTCATGGCGGCCACGACCTTGTCGCCGACGACGAGGGAGCGGAGGTCCATGCCGCCAGCTTCCTTGATGAATTCCTGAACGAGGATGTTGGCGTCGAGGCCGCGGAAGGCCTCGATGACGCTCTCGGCGGCTTTTCCGGTTTCGGCCAGGACGACACCGACGCCCTGGGTGCCCTCGAGGAGTTTGATGACGACGGGGGCGCCGCCGCATTTTTTCACGACCTGTTCGGTGGCTTTCGTGTCGTGGGCGAAGGTGGTGACGGGCAGGCCGAGACCTTTGCGGCTGAGGAGCTGCATGCTTCTGAGCTTGTCCCGGCTGCGGCTGATGGCGACGGATTCGTTCAGTGGGTAGGTGCCCATCATCTCGAACTGCCGAACCACGGCGGTGCCGAAAAATGTCCGGGAGGCGCCGATGCGAGGAATGACGGCGTCGAAGTGGAGTTCTTCGTCGCCGAGATAGATTTGCGGTTTGTGAGCCGCGATGAGCATGTGGCAGCGGAGGTAATCGACGACGCGGACCTGGTGGCCCCTATTCTCAGCGGCTTCGACGAAGCGCCGGGTGGAGTAAAGGTCCTTGTTCCGGGAGAGAACCGCGATGGCGAGCGGACGCTGGTTCGATGCCGGTGGGGTGGGTTCCTCGGTGGTGTTTTCAGTCTTGGGGTCGGAAGCCATAAGTTTTGGGGAGGTCAGTGCCAAAGCCGTAGCTTCGGGAGGGATCAACGAGGAACCGCGAACTGATCGACGCCCGGCCCAGGAGCATGCGGAACTTCATGTTCTCGCGATTGGTCAGGCTGAGGTCGATTGTCCATCGGTGCGGGCCGATCTGGATTTGGGTTTGGATGAAGGGGCGCTTTTCCTCGTGGCCGCCCGAGTCGCGAACGACGCGGTAATCGATGATGAGGGCTTCGCCTTCGATTTCAACCTCGGGGTGATGGCGCAGGGGATGCAAGTGGAAGCGGACGCGGTCGCCGTTTTCTCCCTCAAAGATTTCGTAATCGTGAGTGTGCAGGGCGGAACTGCGCGCGCCGGTATCGACCTTCACCTTAATGGCGGGGATGTTGAGTTCCGGCAGAGCGACCCATTCCCGCCAGCCGAGGACGGGGAGGGTGGCTTCGGGGGTGTCGTTGGTGGGGTGCACTAGTAGGGATCGGTGGCGGCGCCTGGGCGGCGCATGAATTCGAAGCTGGCGCGGTCCATGCGTGGCACGACGCGAAGGCCGTGGCGGGCAGCCGCGCTCTCGAGCGTAAGGGGGTCGATGGCCAGGAGGTCATCGACCTCGGCGGGGTGATTCACGGAGACGGTGCTGGCGACACCTATTCGTTGGCGAATGCGTCGAAGGAAGAGTTCCAAATCGAAGACGATGTTCATGCTGGAGTAAACCGATGATGTACTCTGGCACTGGACGGGCGAGTTTCCAAGCGGGGCATGCGTGTTCCGTTGCGTTCGAGGCCCCTTTACTTAGCGGGGCAATGGGTGAAGATAGTTGGCAGGATCTATGGCGGTGAAATTCCGGGACTATTACGAGGTGCTGGGCGTGGAGCGCGGGGCCAGCGGAGAGGAGATCAAGAAAGCCTTCCGCAAGCTGGCCCGGAAGTTTCATCCCGACGTGGCGAAGGGGGATCCGCAGTCGGAGCAGCGTTTCAAAGAGATCAACGAAGCCTACGAGGTGCTCGGCGATGTGGAGAAGCGGCGGAAGTATGATGCGCTGGGCGAGAACTGGCAGCACGGCAGCGAATTTCCCCGGGGCGGAGGGTTTTCCGGGTTCACTTCGGAGGACGGCATGCCCTTCGAGTATCATTTCGGCGGCAGCACGGGCTTTTCGGATTTCTTCGAGGAGATTTTCGGGAGCCGGGCGGGGAGAGCGGATCCGTTTGGTGGTTTTTCGCCGTTTGGGCGAGGTGGCGGGGCGGGGCCGAAGGCGGGGCGCCCGGCAAAAGGCCGGGATGTGGAGACGGACCTGTTGGTGACACTGGAAGAGGTCGTGCACGGAGCGGAACGGCATTTGCGCGTTCAGAAGGGGGCCGGAGCCAGCCCGGCCACGGTTCGGGTTCGGATTCCGAAGGGGGTGCAAGAGGGCCAGTTGATTCGATGCGCCGGTCTGGGGCAACCCGGGCCGCCAGGGGGCGAGCCTGGGGATTTGTTTCTTCGGGTGCGGCTGGAGCGGCACCCGCTTTTCCGGCCGGAGGGTGCGAACCTGTATTACGATTTGGAGGTGGCGCCGTGGGAATGCGTGCTGGGGAGTTCGGCGGTGATCGACACCATGCATGGCCGGATCAAAGTGACGATTCCGCCGGGGGTCCAGAACGGGGAGATCCTGCGCGTGCGCGGTCGCGGCCTGCCGAAGGGATCGGAAGGGGAGATGGGGGATTTGTATGTGCTCTTGAACATCGTGGTGCCGACTTCGGTCGATGCGGAGGAGCGCGAATTGTGGGAGAAGTTGGCCCGGAAGGCGGGCGGGTGACTCGTCGTTGCAGAAGGTTGGTAATCCGGTAGGGTTGTGCGGGGATCCTGACATGACACCTGTGGAGACGTCATCTTGGCTTTCGCGACGCCGTTTTCTCGAGGCGGCGGGCGGGATCGGCGGCGGAGCGTGGCTGGCGGCCGTGGCCCAGGGACAGGAACCGGGCGAGGGCGCCGGGGCGACCCCGTGGGATCTGGTGAAAATCGGGCCGGTCGAATATGTGACGCAGGCCAGTGTGAAGTCGTTTTACGGGTTTTCCCGAGTGATACGGGAGGATAAGGACATCCTTTTCCGGGAGGGCCGAACGAGCATGAAGTGGACGATTGGGTCCCCGTTTATTTTCATCAATTCGATCAAGTTCAGCCTGAGTTTTCCGGTCGAGGAGATGAACCAGGAGGCGCACGTGTCGCGAGTGGATCTCCAGAAGCTATTGGACCCTGTTTTGCGGCCTTGGTACATCAAGGAGGCGGAAGGTTTCGACACGGTGATCATCGATCCCGGGCACGGGGGGCACGATCCCGGGGCCCGGCACGCCCGGGTTCTGGAGAAGACGATGGCGCTGGACACGGCAATGCGGTTGAAGGTTGAGGTGGAGGCGTTGGGCTTCAAGACGCACCTGACGCGGACGAGGGACGTCTTCGTGAGCTTGGCCGAGCGGGTGAGGATCGCAAACCGCACGAAGGACGCCGTGTTCGTGAGCCTGCATTACAATTGGGGGGAAAACCGTGCGGTCAGTGGGATCGAAACCTACGCGCTGGCGCCTCAGGGAACGATTTCCACGAACGACGGGAGCGTGCGGGCGGCGGCTTTCTCAGGGAACCGGCTGGACGCGGAGAACATCGCGCTGGCGACGGCGGTTCACGCGATGGTGATGACCAGCCTCACGGCCGAGGACCGGGGGGTCAAGCGGGCGCGTTACAACGTGCTGCGCGGGATCCAGCACCCGGCCATCCTGTTCGAGGGCGGGTTTCTTTCCAACGACACGGAGACGTCGAAGATCCTGACCGAGGACTACCGGGCGCGGGTGGCAAAAGCCGTGGCGGCGGGGATTTATAATTTCAGCCGGGCGATCGGTTGCGCGCCGAAATGAGGTCTTCGGCCGGCCTTCAGGTGTCGAGCGTCGGTCGGCATTCAGGTGTCGAGCGTCGGGCGGGAACGGGGTGTCAGCTGCGGATGGCCTCGGACATCTCCCGGCAGTGCCAGTAATCCAGGGCGCCTTCGAGGTGACGGGCCGAGCGTTCGAAGCTGCCTTTTTCGATGATTTCGATGTCGACGTGGCGAACGCCCCATCGGTTCATTTCGCCCTGAGTGGTGAAGTAGAGGTCGATGGTGTCCGTTCCGACGAGTGCGGAGCCATAGTCGTCGATGACGTAGATGGTGGAATCGCCCACGATACGGAAGCGGGTGCCGAGGGGGAAGCGCGACCAATCGGCGGCTGCGGAGGTGTAGTCGCGACTGGCGCAAAGCGTGGAGCCGATGGCGTTGCGGCGCCCGTAGGCGAGGTGGTCGGCTTCGGAATGGGTGTAGGCGGTGGTCCGGATGGACTCGCGAATGCTGCCGCCGGTCAACCAGGAGCGGGGCGGAGAAGGCCGGTCCGTTTCGGTTCCGGGTGAGGTGCCGTCGCTGCCCGTTGCGCTGGAGAAATCTCTGGCAAAGAGGAGTGCGAAGAGGCCGGGCGAATCTGGGCTGCGCTCGCTTCGTCCTGGTGTCTGGCCGCGGAAGTTGCGTTGGGGTTCGCGCTTGCGGCGTGAGCGGGCGGGAGGGTCATCCGAATCCTGAAGGATGCGTGGTTGTGAGCGGATGGAAGCGCGGTTGTGAGCCTCGGCGTGGGGGAGGGTGGCGGCGAGCGTGAGGAAGGCCGTGGCGGTGAAGGTGAAGGTGCGCATGGTTGGCTGAGTGTGTTTCATGGTTTTCTGGATTTTCCAGACAGGCGAGCGACCGGTAAGTGCGAATACTAGAGGTGCAAGGATTTTTTGGAATGTGGCAGATGGCGGGCGGGGTTGGGCGTTGCGGGAGAAGCGAGGACGGCGATGGTTGGGGATGGCGACATCTGGGGATTTGGCGGATCGATTGCAGCGGCTGGATGGCGCGCCGTATCCGGCCTACAAAGACCTGCGTGGGAGGTATGATTTTGGGGCGTTCATGCTGGGGATCGATGAGGTGCAGGGAGATCCGTTCGCGGCGCCATCGCGATTTTCGGTGCACATCGACCACGAGCGCTCAGGGTTGGAGTGCGGGCTGAGGAGCGATCCTGCGCGCCGGACGGGGACGGAGAATTTTTTGGCCGATGCGTTTGCGCGTGCCTGTGAGGGGGCGCGGGAGCATGCCGGATCGGGCAAATCGGGGATGCTGGCGATCGACCGGCCGGGGCAGGTGATGCTGCGGCGAACCTGCGTGGCGATCGGGGAAAGCCAGACGATCGTCCGGTTCGCGGTAGGGCTGCCGGCAAACGGGCGGCGGATTTTGGGCCGAACGGCGTCGCGGCTGTTGACGGAGGTGGTTCCGGAGGTGGTCGAGCGGTCTATGGTGGTGAAGAACGTCGACAGGGAGATGCTGCGGCGATTTGCGGACACGGCTGAGGATGCCGAGGTGCTGCGGGCGGCGCTGGAGGAGCGGGGGCTGGTGGCGTTCGTGGCGAACGGGGCGGTGCTGGCCCGCGCGTCGGGAGTGGACGACCGGCCCTTGCGCGGGGCGGTGCCGTTTGAGTCACCGGATTCGCTCGAGGTGACCGTGGAGTTGCCGCACGCGGGTCGCGTGACGGGGATGGGGTTAGGGGAGGGGGTGACGCTAATCGCCGGAGGAGGTTACCACGGTAAATCGACGTTACTGAACGCGTTGGAGCGGGGGGTTTACAACCACCGGCCGAGCGATGGGCGTGAGCTGGTGGTGACGCGACGGGAGGCGGTGAAGATCCGGGCTGAGGACGGTAGGGGGGTGCGGGAGGTGGATTTGAGTCCTTTCATCAACAACTTGCCGGGTGGCCAGTCGACCCGCCGGTTCGACACGGACAACGCGTCGGGTTCGACCTCGCAGGCGGCCAACATCATGGAGGCGCTGGAGTCCGGATGCCGGACGATGTTGATCGATGAGGATATTTCGGCGACGAATTTTTTGATCCGGGACGCGCGGATGCAGCAGCTGATCGCGGCCGAGAAGGAACCGATCACGCCGTTGGTGCAGCGTGTGCGGAGTTTGTGGGAGGATCACGGGGTGTCGACCGTTCTGGTCCTGGGTGGGTCGGGAGATTACTTCGAGGTGGCCGAGCGGGTGATTGCCATGGATCACTACCGGCCGAAGGATGTGACGGCGGAGGCGAAAGCCATTGCGGCGGCGCACGGGAGCGAGGCGTTGGGCTCGGGGCGATTGGAGATGCCCGTGTTTGATCGCGTGCCGGATGCGAAAAGTCTCCAGCCGAGGAAAGAGGCGGCGCCCTACCGTGGATCCCGGCGTGGCGGTGGAGGGCGGTCGCGGCCACCGAGGCTCAACGTGAAGGCGCACGACAACCGGGCTCTGACGTTCGGGCGTGACGAGATCGATTTGTCGCTGGTGGCACAGATCCTGGAGCCGTCTCAGGTGCGAGCGATCGGAGCGGCGCTGGTCTGGGGATTGGAGAATGACGTGATCGACGGGCGCCGGAGCGTCGGTGAGATCGCGCGGGAGTTGGCGGGCGTGATGGAAGAGCGGGGGTTATCCGAGTGGGGAACGCGGGACCTGGCGGAAATTCGGGAGCACGATCTGGCTGCCGCGATCAACCGGTTGCGGTCGCTGCGCATGGCGTCGCCGAACTAGTGCATCGTCCGAAAATTATCCAGGACATCCAATGATAAAGAAGGGTGAGAATCAAATGGCTCGCGTTGCTCGCAATTTGTGTCGATCGCGGGTCTTTTGCCCGGGCCCGGCGTTGCTCGGTCAGTCATGAAGCTCGCTTCACTCTTTCCCTCGCGCCTTGACCCCAAGCAAAATCCCTCGCGGGATATCCTGCCTACTTCCCGGACGATGCACTAGTGCCCTAGACGGGCGAGTGAGATGGTGCGAAATGGAAGGCATGAAAACCCTATGGACGGCAGGATGGGCGGCGCTTGCCCTCGGAACGGGTATCGCGCAATCCCAGGTGGAACCGGTCGAGGTTGAGGGCCGGTGGAGCGTCGAGCGGGTGCAGGCATGGTATGCGGAATTACCCTGGCTGGTGGGCTGCAATTACTACCCGGCCACGGCGATCAACGCCATCGAGATGTGGCAGGCCTCCACCTTCGACCCCGATCGGATCGCCAAAGAGCTGGACTGGGCCGCCGAGCTGGGAATGAATACGCAGCGGGTCTATCTCCACGATTTGGTTTGGGCCGATGATGCCGAGGGGCTTTATGGGCGAATGGATACCTTCCTGGCCCTCTGTGCCGAGCGAGGCATCCGGCCGTTCTTCGTGTTTTTCGACGATTGTCATTATCTGGAACCGAAGCTCGGGCCGCAACCGCTGCCGGTGAAACGTTGGCACAACTCGGGCTGGGTGAATTCCCCGGCCCGGGAACTCGCGAAGCGTTACGCAAAGCGGGAGCGAGGTGGCCAGTTCACTGCCCGTGATGAAGGAGCTGAAGGCCGCGGCGATCAACTGGGGTTTCGTGTCGGGAAAGAGGGGAACCATTTGGCCTTGGGAAAGCCGGGAGCGGCAGGATGCGGATGGGAGAAAACTGACCGTCGACAACCTGCGCGCAAGGGGTGAGGTGATCTGGCCGGGGGACCCCTTTCCGGAACCAGAGGTTTGGTTTCACGACCTGCTCCGATTTGACGGCACACCCTATTCGGAAGAAGAAGTCGCACTGTTCCGGAGGCTGACTGGGGTGGCGGACTGAAGGCCTGACTTCGCTGCTTTGTCAGATCTCAAGCAGGGGGAGCGTGTTTAAGTCGAAGGATTTGATGATGATGATGAAAGTGAAATGGATGGTCGTGACCCTGACGTTTGCCGGGGTTTGGATGGCGGGGGCGGAACTTCCGGCAGACGAAGCCGGAGCTGCGGCTTACCTGGAGTCGAAAGGAGCGAAGTTCAAACTGGATGGCGAGGGGCGTCCGGTGCGGCTTCAGCATGGCGGGAAGCCGGCAATGACGATGGAGGAGTATGCGCTCATTGGCCGGATCGCGTCCTTGGAACAGGTGGCCCTAAACGGGGCGCCGCTGGAGGATGGTCAGTGGGGATTTGCGAAGCAATTGCCGAATCTGAAGAGCTTCACGGTTTGGCATGCGGGGAAGTTCAGCACGCTCGAGAATTTTTCGAATCTACCGATCGAGAGTCTCACCGTGGGCGGATGTGTGGGCGTGACCCGGCTTCCCGAGACGCCGGAAGGGAAACGGAATGGGGTGCTGACTCTGACGGGGCTTCCCAAGCTGAAGCGGTTGAGCCTGTATCATTCGCCTTTGGCGCCGGACGACGAGCATTTGGCCCACGTAGCGAAGGAGTTCCCGGTTCTGGAGGACCTGCGATTGGATTTCAAAGCGCCCCGGGGGCAGGAGACGTCGATCACGGCGGAGGGCTTGAAGGCTCTGGCGGCTCTTCCGCTGAGGGTGCTGACGATCGAGAATTTCCAGACGTTCACCCCGGCGCATCTGGAATCGATCGCTGCGATCGAGACGTTGAAGACGCTCAAGGTGGATGCTCGGAAGCAACCGGTGCCGGAAGGATTGCTGGACGGGTTTCAGGCGGCGCGACCGGATGTCGAGATCGACATCCAGAGCGCGCGCTGAAGGGATGGCGCTACGGGAGCCTCCAGGGTTTTCTCAGCCGGCCGTCGAAGAGGCAGCCGGCTGTTTTTTCTCCCAGAAAAAGAGGAAGAAGAGGATCGAAACGCCGAGGGCAATGCCGGCGGGCATGAGCCAGAAGCTGGCGGCACCTTCGAGCCAGCCCTCCCGCGTGCCGGCGTCGAGTTCGGTCGATTTGGCCCACGCATCGAGGAGCTTGTTACCGACGAGCATACCGGCTCCGTAGGTGAGGAGAGCGATGAGGGATTGGGCGCTGGCGCGGATGGCCTTTGGCGCCTTCAGATCGGTGTAGAGCTGTCCCGTGACGAAGAAGAAGTCGTAGCAGATGCCGTGGAGGACGATCCCGAAGACGACCATGGCAGGGACGGAAGGCATGGCTCCGAACACGAGATAACGGAGGGCCCAGGCGAGCATGCCGACCATGAGCATCCACTTCACGCCCAGCTTCCGGAAGAAGAAAGGGACGAGGGCCATGAAGACGATTTCGCTGACCTGGCCGAGAGCCATGACACCCGCGGTGTTGGCGCCGAAAGCGATCTTCTCGGCGAAGGGATAGGTCATGGCGTAATAGAACGCGAGGGGAATGCAGATGAGGAAGGAGGCTCCGGCGAAAACGGCGAAGGCCGGGTCCTTGAAGAGCTTGAGGGCATCGAGGCCGAGCATTTTTCCGATGTCGATCTTCTCACCTTTGGCGCTGGGCGGGGCGGGCGGGAGGGTGAAGCTGTAGAAGCCGTAGAACAGGCTGACCACGGCACCGAGCTTCATCGGAAAGGCGGTGGCACCGGCGTCCTCGATGCCCGGGAGGACCGGGAAAGGCAGGAGGCCGAAGATGGATTCGGCGACGACTAAGCCGGCGACGATCCAGCCGATGGTTCCCCACAGCCGGATTCTTGGGAATTCGTTCTGAGCGTCGGCGACGTTGTGAAAGGTGATGGAATTGACGAGCGCCAAGGTGGGCATGTAGCAGAGGAAATAGGCCAGGAACCAGGTGAACAGTTCTCCCGGGCTTTCGGTGATGGTGGAGCACTTCCAGAGGAGGGCGGCGCCGAGGATGTGGAGAATGCCGTTCACGCGTTCGGCATTGAAGAACCGGTCGGCGACGAGTCCGATGAAGAGCGGAGCGAGGAGAGCCGCCCAGTTATGGGTGGAGTAGATGAAGCCCACGTTTTCTCCGGCGGGGATCCGGGTGAGATACCCCCCGAGCGGGACGAAGAACGACCCCCAGATGAAGAACTGGAGGAACATCATCAACGACAGCCGAAAGCGGATGGATGAGAACATGGCGGGGAGACTAGTGTAGGCCGACCCACACTAGAGTGCGGGGCGCGGGGAGGCAAGCTCGAGGTTCGGGAGGCGACGAGCTTGGCAACGAAGTGCGCCGCGGTTCTTCGTGCGCCAACTTGCTCAGCGCTTCAACGCGTCGTCCAGGCAGAACTGGAAGGCGGACAAGGCCGGCGGGGAGAGGGGTTCTCCCGAAGGCGATCATAGCGGATGCTCATTCGACGTCCCAGACATCGAAGAGCCCCCAATTCGATCATCTGATCGTGGCACCCGGTCGGGATGGGCTGGTCAGAACCTGGCGAGAGTGGCCGAGCCGTCGCGGTGGATGACGATGACGGTGCCGTCCGGGGCGATGGTGATGCCGTTGTAGACCGGTTCGGAGGGGAGTTTGACGGACCAGGTTTCGGCGCCGTTTGCGCGGTCGAAGGAAGAGAGCTGCCACTGGCTGAAGCCGGGGTGGCGGCCGGAGGAGCGCTCTTCCTTGGGCGTGCCGTGGGTGGCGAGCACCGCATTGGAGGTGAGTGCCACGGCGTTGAGTTCGAGGTCCGGTTTGGACCAGAGGGCGTCGTCGAGATGGAGTTCGGCATCGCGAGGCTGCGATGGCAGGTGAGCCCAGCGCTGCCGCTTCGCGGTAACCATTTGCTGGAAGCGCGATGGCGGGCGGCGAGCTTCACGCTTTTTCCGGCGTTCCTCAGCGATTTGATTCAAGCGTTGGGTGTTGGCCTGAATGGAGGTCTTCCAGCCGTCGACGCTCCAGAGGCTCAGGCCGGTGTTCACGAACTCGGAATTCTGGCCGCCGATGACAGCGAGGTGGGAACCGTCGGAAGCGGGGGCCGAGCGGGCGTTTGGGATGGCGTAGGCCATCGGGAGCAGGACATCGAAGTTTCCCGAGCCATCGGCGGCGGGAGCGAAGGCGAGGTAATCCTGTTTCTTCGTCCGGCGGTCGGAGGTGTCGTCGAAGAGCGACTGGCCACCCTGGAGGACGAGGTCGTCACGAACTTGAATGATGTCGCGGCCCATGATTTTCAGCGACTGCATGTAGAAGCCGACTTCCTCCTTCCAAATCTGGTCGATTTCCTTTGGCAACGGCAGGCGTGCCCCGTCGCGGGTGTCGAGGATGGCCACGATGTAATCGCTCCGGATCCAGAGTTTGCCGTCGATGACCGTGATCTCGCCACCGGGCGTAAAGGCGTCGGCGGGGAGCACGCTGCCGGAGCGGAAGTCGGGCTCGGTAAGGGCGGTCCAACGGGGTTCGCCCGTCCGGGCATCGATGGCGAAAGCGAGCGAGCCGAGGGTTTGAGCGAGACCGGCGATGCCGTAGACGGTGTCGCCCTCGACGGCCAGCGAGAGGACGGGCCAGGAGCTGACGAGCTTGCCAAGAACCATGATGCGTCGTTCGGTCGGGGCGGCGCGCCAGGACCAGACTGGAGCGCCATCGGTCAAGCGGAGGGCGTGAACGAAGCCGTCGGCGCCGGGTAGCAAGACCAGGGAACCATGCAGGACGGGACAGCCGAGGACGGGCGATCCGAGATGGTGAGTCCATCGCACCTCGCCCGTGGCGGTGGAGGCGGCGACGGTTTCTCCGGCGGAGTTCGACCAGATCGCCAGACCGGCGCCGGCTAC
>CAZCRA010000077.1:12774-17316 GCA_964500945.1 uncultured Verrucomicrobiales bacterium
GGTGGGCCGGTCATACCAGGTGGTGTCGAGGGTGTCGTGTTCGGCTCGGGTTACGAGTGGGACGGGGAGCGGGAGGGTTTCGACCGACGGCGCCGAAGCCGGGATTGCGACGGGAATTGAAGCGTCGCGGCGGAGGTTGCCACGATACTGGGCCCAGGCATCGCCGGACACGGAAAGCTCTCGACCAGCGGTGATCGGAGCGGGGCCGTGCTGAACGAGCGGGTGTTCGGGACGGTTCGAAATCCGCTCGAAGAGATCGCCGACGGGAAGAAACGCCGAGGCGCCCCGGACGGTGCCGGTCGAGCAGTCGCAGTGCGAGGGGTTCACGATGAGCGCGCCGCCGGCGGACCAGGAACCGATGCCGCAGGGGGATTTGAAGCCGTAGGCGGTGTGGGAGATGCCCTGATCAAGGCCGGGAATCCAAGTGATCATCCCGCAGCCTCCGACGCTGGCGAAGCGGCCGATGGTGCTGGCGTTTTCTAGATTTCGTCCGGTGGCCGGATCGATGATCGCCGTGGCGGAGCGGTAGCGGTCGTCGAGGAAGAAGCCCTTCACGGCCGGTCCACCGGTGGGGGCGGTCATGGCGCCGGAATTGGCTTCGAAGAAGAAGGCGCGCCCTCGATGGGAAGCGAGCCTGAGGTAATTTTGACCGATGGTGAGGGCGGGCGAGCTTTGGAAATTCCCGTTTCCTCCGGTGGCGATGGTCTGGAGCTGGTCCATCCAACCGGCATCGCGGTTTTCCCAGTCGAGTGCGCCACTGGGCGTGAGGCAGGCCAGGCGTTCACCGGAGTGATAGAACATCACGCGGCCCTCGCGGGCGCCGATGTGCCGGTAATCGACCTTTCCGCCCTCGCGATGGATCCAGCGGGTTTCGCCCGAGGCGAGATCGACGGCGGCGATGTGGGAGCCGAGGAGGGAACGTTCTTCGACGGCTTTCTTGGTGGCGCGATCGGCATAGGAGAGGAGGGGTGTCTTTTTTGGGAAAGAGGGGCCCAGGAGCGTGAACAGTGTTTCGCCATCGATACCGAGCCAGTGGATCCGGAGGGCTGGATCGACGGCGATCGGGAGTGAGCCGGAGGGCTCACCGGTCTCTGCGTCGAGGATGAGGACTTCCGGCCGGCCAGGGTTCGCGAGGTAAATGGCGTCGCCATGCAGCGCCACGGTGGGGAAATCGGGTTCGTAATCGTCTGGCAACGGCTTCTCCCAGAGGATGGTGCCGTTGTAGATGGATCGGGCCCGTAGGCGCGAGGCGAGCTTCACGCGGGAGGGGTTTTTGGCGGCCGAATCGGTGATTTCGATATGCCGGCCGTTTGCGGTGAGGGCGATCCCTTGAAATGACGTGTGGAGTGGGGTGGCGAGGTATTGGATGCCGATGGGAAGCTGAAGGGCGGTATCGGTGGAGGCCGTGTTGTTGCCCGCATCATGCATGCGGTGGGTCCACCAACCCGAGCCCGGAAGGGGGGCACGGCGGCCCATGAGCGCGACGCCGTCTGGAAGACCTTCGTGCTGCCAGTGAAGGGTTTCGCTCGAAGCGGGCGGATCGGGAGATGTCGCCGGTTCGAGGAGGTAGACCGTGCCCCGGACGGGTGAAAGGACCCGGGCGATTTCCTCAGACGGGATGGGCCCTGGCCCTTGGTGAAGGAAGAGTTCGACCATGAAATCGGCCAACGGGAGCTTGGACGGCGGCGTCCGCGCCAGGAAGAGGGAGCGGCCGAGGGTGCCTTCCGCGCCTGCCCGCTGTCGAAGGGTTTCGAGCGGGCCGGCTTCGGGCTCCGCGACGAGGACGGTCCAGCCGGGGCGGCGAGCGAGGTCGAGAGCCAGGGAACCATCGCCCGCGGGCGAGACGAGGGCGAAACCGGCACTCAAGCGTGCGTGTTCGACGAGAGCGTTCGAGGCCGGTATCGTCTGGGCGATGAGGCTTCCCGTGATGAGGAAGGGGGTGAGGAGTGGGATGAGGCGGGTCATTTGGTCAGGAAAGGCTCCGAGGTGGCGATGGCTTCGACCATGGCGCTCAGCGTTCCTCCGTTCTGGCCGGTGCGGGCCACGATGGAGTCGATCACGGTTTCGTCGGCAAAGTCGACGGGACGGCCGAGGGCATACATCAGGAGCTTCTCGGCGAGGCAGGCCGTAAAATCGTCGGCGCGGGTGGCGAGGAGCTGCTGGAACTGGCGGAAATTCGCGAAATTCTCGCCGCTGGGCATGGTGCCGCTGGGATCGACTGGTTGACGGGTGTCCTCTTCCTTCTCGCGCCACTTGCCGATGGCGTTGAAGTTTTCGAGGGCGAACCCGAGCGGGTCGATCTTGTTGTGGCAATCCGCACAGGCCGGGATTTCGCGGTGTGATTTCAGGCGCTCTTTCAACGTGGCGCCCTGGGACTGTTCGACGGGAGGAACGTCGTTCGGGGGTGGCGGTGGCGGATCGCCGAGCAGGTTTTCGAGGATGAAGGTGCCGCGTTTGACCGGGGAAGTGCGAATGCCATCCGAGGTGAGGGTGAGAATGCTGCCCTGAGCGAGCAGACCGCCGCGAGTGGCGTCCGGTCCAAGCGAGACGGGCCGGATTTCGTAGCCGTTGACGCCCTCGACGCCGTAGAAATGGGCCAGGCGGCTGTTGAGCATGGCGAAATCCGCATCGATGAACTGAGCGATGGGCAAATCCCTCTGAAGAATGTGGAGGAAGAAGCTCTCGGTTTCGCGCCGCATGGAATCCTGGAGAGTTTCTTCCCACTCCACGTATTTCCTCGGGTCGGGCGCCATTTGCCCGAGGGTCCGGAGTTTGAGCCACTGCCCGGTGAAGTTCTCCGAGAATCGCGCGGCGCGAGGGTGATGGATCATCCGCCGGACCTGGGCGGTGAGTTGGGAGCGGAGTTGGCCGGACTTGGCCAAGCGGTAGAGTTCCTCGTCGGGCGGTCCGCTCCACAGGAAATAAGAGAGCCGGGTGGCCAATTCGAAATCGTCGAGGGGCTGTTTCTTTCCGTCACTGGTCTTTTCCTCGAGCATGAAGACGAACTCGGGCGAAGCCAGGATGGCGCGCATGACGAGTTCGATGGCCGCTTGGAAGTCGTCCCCCTGGGCACGGCGCTGGAGGTAGAAGGCCATGAACTGATCGATTCGTTCAGGGCGCGGCGGGCGGCGGAAAGCGTGTTCGGCAAAGCGTTCGATGATGGAGCGGGCCGAGGTTTCGGAATCGGTGGTGCCGGCGAAATAGGCGTGCCAGGCCTTGGAGGGCCAGTGTTCCACGATGGGGCCTTCGATTTCGACCCACTCAACCTGGACCTGCGGCGGTTGAAGGCCTCGACGGTAGTAGAATTTGTTCCCCATGGCGGCCACGTCGAAGCGAAGGCTGCTGAAATGCGGGAGGGCATAGGCTTCCATTTCGTAGGTCTGGAACTCCGGTCCGACGTCGGTGGTGCCGATTTGTTGGTCGACGCTGGGTGGGCGTGCGGTGAGCGAGACGGCGAGCATAGGCAGGTCGCCGTCCTCATTTGGGATACCCCTGACGTGGAAGCGGAACCGGTAGATGCCTGGGGGACGGTTGTTCCAGCGGACCTGAGCCATCTGATGGAAGGTGACGCCTTCGGGATGGTAGGAACGGCCTGCGACACCGAAATTGATGGTTCTGGCGAGGTCGCGTTTGGGGACGGCATCCATGACTTCCCGTTTCTGGCGTTCAAACTCGGCTTTGGGGATGACGGTGCCGTTGACCTTCTGTTTCCAGGCACGGACGGCGTCGGTGGCGTGGTAGTAGTCGAGGGCGTCCATGGCCACGATGCGGGTTTTTGTCGATTTGGGGGCCTGGCCATCGGGGAAGGCGAGATCGAGCACCTCGGCGGCGTTCTCGAGGTAAGCGCGCATTTGGACGGGGGAGATGTTCAGGGCCGAGCCGATGTTATCGAACCCGTGAAAAGTATCGTCGTCGGGCAGAGCCTTGGCGGTGTCGATGGCGGGATGCAGATGGAGGAGCTGCCTGAGGGTCTCGCCGTATTCGTTCCGGTTCAGGCGGCGGAGCACGACCTTCCCGCCGGTGCGGCTGGCGGCTTCCCGGGCCTGCTGGAGTTCCTCCGCGATCCAATTGAGGAAGGCGAGACGATCGGGCTCCGAAGGCTCCGGTTCGTCCTCCGGGGGCATGTCGTAGTGGAGGACCTGATCGCGGATTTCGACCCAGGTGTTGGCGAATTCCGGGGTTTGATTGATGGGGCCGATGCGGTCCAGGCGCACGCCGCCCTTTTCCTTATCCGGGCCGTGGCAGGCGACGCAGTGTTTTTCCAGGAAGGGTTTGACGTGTTCGTCGAATCCCGGAGCGCCGGCGCCGTTCGAGGGGGTAGAGAGGAGGAATGGGAGGCAGGCCCACGAGATGAGGGTGAGCGTTGCTTGGGGAGAAGCGACGAAGCGCGGTGGGTGAATCATAAGGGGACCTCTAAAAACCCCCGCGGCCGCGCCGGCGGTAGGAGAGGTTTGGAAGTCAGAGTCTGGGGACGGGAGGTTTGAGGGGCGGCCCTTCGGGAGCCTGCGCGCTGAGCGCCAGTGCTTTGTCACTCTTCGCTCA
>CAZCRA010000078.1:0-17188 GCA_964500945.1 uncultured Verrucomicrobiales bacterium
CTCGGTTCCCGGGCGGTTGGGCGTAAAGGCTTCCGGTCCGGCGGCGGTGGGGGGAGTGCCGCCTGTGGGGGGCGGAGGCAGGGGCGTTTCGATTTCGGCGTAGGCCGTCACGGGAAAAGCCGTAGGCGGGTAGAAGCTGACGTATTCGCGCTCGATGAGGCTAGTCAATTCCGCCGCGAAGTTGTGCATCTCGAGGTTGAGCGTGCGGATGCGATTGATGAGGAAATTGTACCCGAACATGGAGGGGATGGCGACCAGCAGGGCGATCACGGTGGTCACGAGGGCGGCGGAGACGCCTGGGGCGAGGGCCTGAATGGTGGCGGAAGAACCGGAAGACGCCACGCCGGAGAAGGCCTCCATCACACCCCAGACGGTGCCGAGGAGTCCGAGGAAGGGTGCGCCGCTGACGGAGGTGGCCAGGAAGCTCATTTTGCTCTCGAGTTTGAGCACGGTCTCGCCGATGGCCCGGTCCATGGCGGTGCGGACCGACTCCATCTGATCGGGCGTGATGGATTCGGCGCCGGTTTCCCTCGAGTCGCTGGGGTCGTGGGTGCTGGAGCCCATGAGATGGACGGCCAGCTCACGGTTTGCCGCCCGGTAGATTGCATAGAGTGGGCTGCCGGGGACGCTGAAATTGGCCTCGTAGGGTGCCATGACGCTCGATGCTTTCCGGAAGCCGTAGATGAAGCGGAAATTTCCCCTGGCGGCCCCGCCGAGCATGGCGACTTTGCTGAACATGACCGACCAGCTGATGACGGAAAGGATCAAGAGGATACCGGCGACGATCAGCCCGGGCAGATGGGCATGCTCGATGGCATAGACGAATCCTTCGCCGCCCAGGTTGAGCGCAGCCGGTGAAAGTAGGGCGGTGGGCATGGTTAGGCTGAGGCTGTCGATCGGTCAGGTCGGTTCTTCACCATTTATCCGGCCAAGAGCGGGTGCTTTCAACCCCTTCTGACGGGCACCTGCCCCTGGGCTATTCGCTCGCGAGTCGTCTGGTGGCTTACCAAATACCTTGGGTTTCTAGCTGACGTGTGGCCGCCTCGGCCCATCCGCGGTTGGCGGCCGGGCTGGCCGGGCTGGGGTGCAGGATCTTTCCGATGGAGGCGTTTGGTGCGCCTTCCGGAGCGACCCGTTGCAGGGCGGTTTCGGCGTAGGCTCCCACCCCCACGAGCCACCCTGGCTTCAGGGCGTCCAGGCAGGTGATCAGGTACGCGTCACAGGCTTCCTGAAGCGGGACGATTTCCTCCGCCGCGAGCTTGTCCGGCGTGCGATTCCGGCCGGTTTCTTCCATAAAGACGAGGGGGCAGTAGTTCATGACCAGGTGGGTCGCGAAAAAGCTCTCGGGCTCGGGAAACCGTTCGGCGAAGAGCCCCCAAAGCCGGCGGCCACTCACCTCCGATTTTGGGCAATCGAAGCCGAGGATGGGACGTTTCGGATGTTCCTGTTCCGGCTTTTCGACCGGTTCGTGGATGCCCATCCAGTCGCGGACGGCTGGGATTTCGCCAAAGGGGACGCCGGTTTGGGCCATGCCCCAGGGGCCCGGGTTCATGCCCAGGAAGAGGATGCGTTTCGGGCTCGAACCAAACCGCTCGAGATAGGCCCGGTGCGGTGCACGGGCATAGGTCAGCGGGTTGTAGACGTGGGTGACGGGTTCGGCGAAGGCGAGTCCCGCCAGGCGTCCGGAAAGCTGGTCGGCGGCATCGAGGAGTTTCCCGGCAATGGACATGACCGCTACTAGATGTCGAGCGGCAGGCTTCGCAAGCGTCGCCGGAGGAGTTCGAGTGCCATGCGGGCCGTGCGTTCCTTGAAACTGGTGCGGTCTCCGTGGAAACGGAAGCGGCTGGCAAAGGTGGCTGCGCCCCGGTTGGCCTGTGCGATGAACACGGTGCCCACGGGTTTCTCTTCCGAGCCCCCGCCAGGTCCGGCGACGCCGGTGATGGAGAGCGCGTGGGTGGCGCCGGAGCGTTCCAGAGCGCCCTCGACCATGGCGCGGGCCACCGGTTCGCTGACCGCACCGTGGGCTTCGAGGAGGGCTTCCGGGACTCCGAGGCGAGCGATTTTCGCCGCATTTGAATAGGTCACGAAGCCTTCGAGCAAAACGGCGGAGGCACCCGGCACGTCGGTGATTTTATTGGCGAGGAGGCCTCCGGTGCAGGATTCGGCCGTACACACGGTTTCTCCGGCTTCGGTGAGAAGGTCCACGACGGTTTGCTCCATGCTGCGGCCGTCGCGATTCACGACGTGGGCGGCGAAGTGTTCGTCGACGATGCGTCCGGCCACATCGATCACCGGTTTCGGGCCGATCACGCGAAGATCGACCTCACCGAGGCGTGCGCAGTAGCCGATTTCGACTTCGCCGAGGGCTTGGAGGGGAGCTTCGAGCGCTTCGGCGATGGCGGATTCACCGACGCCGACGATCCGGAACGCGGCATAGGAGGGTTGCCTGGGCGGGGACAGCTCCCGCAGTTTCGGGAGAACCTGGCCTTCAAACATCGGTTTCAGCTCACGCGGTGGTCCCGGGAGCAGGAAGAGGTGGGGGGAGTGGCCTGGACGAGCGGGCAGGTGGAGCCCGGGGGCGGTGCCGTGATCGTTCGGCATCACGATGGCGCCTTCGGGCACCATGGCCTGGCGGCGGTTCGAATCGGGCATGGTTCGGCCGTAGCCGCCGAAAATGGCTTCGATGCGGCGAACGATGCTCTCGTCCAGGCGGAGCGGCATCTCCAGCAGATCTGCGACGACTTCCCGCGTGACGTCGTCGCTGGTGGGGCCCAAGCCGCCCGTGACGAGAATGGCATCGGTCCGGCCGAAGCACTCCCGGAGAACCGTGGCGATGGTGTCGCCGTCCGGGATGCAGGTTTGGCGCTGGACGCGGTGGCCCAAGGGGAAGAGTTCCTGGCCAAAATAAGCGGCGTGGGTGTTCACCACCTGACCGAGGAGGAGTTCGGTCCCGGTATTGACGACTTCGATTCTCACGCCGCGATTTACGCTTCGACGGTATCGGCGGGCGAGGGAGGGGCCCAGAGGATGCGCTCCGCATCGCCCCACAGATCCTCGAGGGCGAAGTGCTGCCGGCGCTCCGGATGGAAGAGGTGAACCATCACGTCGCCGTAATCGATGACCATCCATTGAGAGTCCGACTGGCCCTCGGTGGACATGGGTGGGGTATCGTGATCGTTTTTGAGTCGCTCCCGGACCTCTTTGAGGATGGCCTTCAGGTGAGGTTGCGAGGTTCCGGAGCAGACCACGAAATAATCCGTGATGGTGGAGATGCCGCGGAGATCGAGGATGACGATGTCTTCGGCTTTCTTTTCAGCGGCGAGGGAGGCCGCGGTGTCAGCTAGAGTGCGGCCTTCAAGCAAGGGACTGAGTCATACGGGTTTAAGAAAATGGAGTGGCGGAAGGATACCAGGAAGGCAGACGCGGTGCAATGGTGGTGTTTGCGCAGGAGTTGGACGCGTTGGGCCGGCGCGGGGCCGAGCTGGAGCGTGCCATTGGGATGGAGTTCACGCTCAACTTTCCGCCATGGAAGCGGGGCAGGGGATCTCACCGCTCTCGTAGACCTCCCAGAGCGATTCTAGGAAGGGGTTGGCATATTCCAGCACGGTCGCGCGAGCGAAGAGGTCGAAATCTTCGGCGATGACGTTCGCCAATTCGTGGTGGTCGGTTCCGTGCAGAGCGAGGTCGAGGCTTTGTTCACGGATTTCTTCGACGGTCTCTTCGGTATCGGGAGGAATTTCCCGCTCGGAATAGCGTTTCTCGATTTGGGAGAAACAGCGGTTCCAGGCTTCGTCGAACGATTCGTCGTCCTCACGGGAGGCCAGGACTTCATCGGCATCGATATCGCCGAAGACGTCGGGCGTGAGGACGCGGCCCTCCGTCAGGGCCGCCAAGAGGTCTTCAATGGAGCTTTCCATGGTGCGCGCGGGTTCAATTCTGAGGTGGTTTGGCTAGGGTGCATTTTCCGCGAGTCCGTGTGTCATCCTTGCTTCACGTCATTCCTGCTGCGTTCCGCCCGGGGATCACGGGACTCACGGTGGGTCCGAACCCCGCTGATCCCGGAATCTGTTCGCCCTTCGCGACACGGTTCCCGGGAAATGCGGGTTAGGCCACGCATCGCTTCAAACCTGCGTGGGTCAAACGAAAAAAGCCCGGTCTCCAGCGAGGGAGAAACGGGCGTTGAGAGGTTAGACTTTGGTCGCGCGGGATCAGGCCCAGGGCAGTGGTGTCCGGCCCGGGATCGCGTGCTTATAAGTGCCATCCGCTTTCGGTTTGACCGGCGCTTCTCCGTCCCAATCGAGATCGTCCGGTACTAGGTTGAAATCGCTGCCGGCGGCCTCGTCCCAATTGACGTCTTGGCCGGTGTAAGTGGCGAGTCGCCCGAGCACGGCCGCGAAGGAGCTGTGGGCTCCATAGTAGGCGTTGTTCAGCGGCTTGTTTTCGCGGATGGCCTCGTGGAGACGGTCATGTTCGACCTGATAGGGGTCATTCTTCGGTGCGTCACGGTCGGGGCGGTAAGACCAGATGCGTTTTCCGGAGCGGTCGGTGATCGTGCCTTTCCCGAGGTGCAGGGTGCCCTCGGTGCCATGGATTTCTTCCGCCACACGGTTCCAGCACCCGCTGATTTGGCGGCACTGGCTGTTCATGACCACGCCGTTGTCGTAGCGGAACTCGACGTAGTGGTGATCGAAAATCTCGCCGGTCTTGGGGCTTTCCCAGCCGGAACGGCTTCCCATGCCTTGGGCACTGACGGGGTGACCGCCCTTTGCGCTATCGCCACTGACGAACCAGTTCACGATATCGATGTTGTGGACATGCTGTTCGGCGATGTGATCGCCACATACCCAAGCGAAATGATACCAGTTATGCATTTGGAACTCGAGTTCGCTCCAGTTTGGATCGCGGGTGACGGTCCAGGGACGGCTGCCGTTCCACCAGCACTGGGCCGAAACGATTTCGCCGATGAGGCCTTCCTCGTGGACCTTTTTGAAGGCCTCGAGATAGACATCCTGGTAATGGCGTTGAAGGCCGACGACGACTTTGAGGCCGTTCTCGTCGGCTTTCTGGGCGGCACGCAGCACGCGGTTGTATCCGCGCGCGTCGGTGCAGACCGGTTTTTCCATGAAGACATGTTTCCCGGCGTCGATGGCCCGTTCGAAGTGGAGAGGCCGGAAACCGGGAGGGGTGGTGAGGACGACGATGTCGGAGTTTTCGATGACGGCTTCGTAGGCGTCGAATCCGACGAACTGGCGTTCGAGAGGCACGTTGAAGCGATCCGACATGCCGCTTTTGTCGAGCTGCGCCTTGATCAGGTCCAGGCCTCCGGCTTTCCGCTGAGGCATCCGCCCGAGCAGGCGGGATTCAAAGACGTCACCGGCGGCGTTGATCTGGGTGTTGTCGGCCGCCATGAGGGTCTGAATGATCGCGCGGCTGCCCCGTCCGCCGGTTCCGACGATGCCGACCTTTTTCATGTCGCTTCCGGCCACTTGAGCGGAGGCTTCGATGGGGAGGGCCGAAGCGGCGGCGACGGCGGTGCCTTTCTGGATGAACTGACGGCGGGTGGATGAACCGGGGTTCGCGTCGTTGGATGCAGGAGTTTGTTTTGTCATTTGGGAAAAACCTGGAGGGCCATGGACAGCTTGTGCTGAGCGGCCGGTTGTGGGGAGAAAGTCTGTTCCAAACCCCTACCGCGGATCAAGCTCCGTGTTCAGGGATGTGTTCGACACGGCAGACTACGGCACGTTCTTTCGGACGGGAGTGAGGAGTTGGGCCGGCCCTTCGGCTCAGCGGAGCATCTCGTAGAGGGTGCTGTTGGAGGTGTTTTGCCAGCGCTGGTGAAGGGCGAGGAGGACGCCGTAGCTGTCCGGGTCGACGATGGGTTGTGCGGCGACCCAGGTCGGGCCGGACTGGCCGCGAAGAAGCGCGCAGACATTCTTGTCGAGAACGACCTGCAGGTAATCTTTGACGAGAGCTTCCAGCAGAATGCCCTGTTCAATGCCGCAGGCGATGCCATCGAAGTAGTTGAGCAGGGTGAGGACGTGAAAGCGGTCGGAGGCGTCGAGGAGAGAGTAATCGGTGCCCTGAACGGTTTTCTGGTAGATGTGTTTGATCGATTCCCGGAGCTGGGGGTCGGTTTCGTATCGTCGAACGGCTTCGATGGTGGTCTCGCGGCGATGGGAATCGTGAGAGGAGCGCAGCATGTCGACCGCCCTTTTGATTTCGCCGGACAACCGGCCGAGCTGAGCCGTGGTGAAGGCCAAGAAGCCGGCCAAGAGAACGGCGATGAGAATCAGGGCAGCGGCCGTCAGCCACTGAGGATCTTCCCAATCGACGGGAAGCGAGGCGAAGTCAGGCATGGTGATGGTTCCATGATCGAGGAAGCCGGGACTCGCAACTCCGCAAGCGAATCGATCCTCGCAAGACAAATCATCAAATGCGTTCTAACTTTCGAATCCGGTCGGACCGATGAGCGAGCGAGCGACATGGCAGGAGTGGCTTCGGGAGAATGGTTCCCGTTGGTTGCTCTATGCCCGCCAGCAGACGCGGACCGAAACGGATGCGGAGGACGTGCTGCAGGATGCCCTGGTGAAGACGTGGAAGGCCTGCCAGGGGGAGGTGGGACCGGACACGGTGGGTTTGGTCTTCGCAAACATTCGCCGTTGCGCCATCGACCGAGCCCGGTCGAGTCAGCAGCGGCAACTACGCGAGCAAAAGGTTTACGAGGACTCGGCTCAAACCGAGAGCGCGTGGTTCGAAGAGGCGGACGACCGCAAGGCCCAGGCCGAGGCGCTTCAGAAGGCGCTCGAAGCGATCCCGGGCAAATACCGGGAAGTGGTGACATTGAAGATCTGGGGGGAACTGACCTTTGCTCAGATCGCCGAACAGTTGGGGGAATCGCCAAACACGGTGGCGTCGCGGTACCGCTACGGCCTGGAGCGTTTGCGCCGGGTCCTGGGCGACGAAGGAGAGATGGTGGCGTGAGAGAGAACGCTTCTACGGTTTTTCGTGGAGGTATTCGACGGCGCGCCACTGGCTATCGAGGCGGTCGCCGTAGCGCTTCCGCCAGAGCTGAGCCTGCTCCGGATCGAACCATTCCTCGAGGGTGTCTTGCGGAATGGCAGCGACGGGGAGAAGGGCGTTTCTCCCGCTGAGATACCAGGGAATGGTGGTGCGGCGGAAGCGGACTTCGAGGGTGTCGCCGTAGGTCCCGAGAATCGTTCCGATGCGTTCTTCGAGGAGCGCCCACTGGAGCTCGGAGAGGGACAAATCGGCGTCGAGCCAAGCGAGGACGTAGTGGGCGATGCGTTGGTAGCGCCACTGGTTGACTTCGGCACGCAGTTCGGTCCAGCGATCGCGTTCCTTTTCGGTCAAATCGCGTTCCAGGGCGGTTCTCCATACTTCCCGGGCGATGGCGGGCTCCGAGTTGGCGCGGTAGTTTCCAAAGCGATTCAGCAGGTCCTGGACTTTTTGGTTCCGGCGGTTTCGCTTGAACTGCCCGCGAAGGTAGTCGGGCATGCTTTGGGCTAGACGTTCGGTTTCCTGGGTCACGGCACCTTTGGCAGCGATCTCGAGGCGTCGCCGGGTCTCGGGCGAGAGCGGAATCGTGCGCGCCATGCCATCGATTTGCGACGCCAAGGTCGTGAAGCGATCTCGATGCTCGCGCTCGATGCGCAGGGCCATGTAGCGAGAGATGACTTCTTCGACATCCCGCTCGCTGACCTGGGTGACGGGCGTGGTCGCCAAGTCAGTTTCATTTGAAATATTCACACGGGGGAGGCGGGAGGTGGTGCGGCTTCCGATGAGCCGTCGCAATGCCGTATCCTGCGCCGGGGAGAGGATTTCGCCGGCCTCGTCGAGAAACTCTTTTCGTCGAAGAGCGCTGATCATGACGGAATGGTTCAGCTGAATCCGGTTCCGCTCGAGGTTGCGGCTCATCGCACGTTTGATGACCTCCTCGAAGGCGGGCTGGAGCCGTTCGATCTGGTCGAGGGAGAGGAACAATTCGTCATGGACCGCCGCCAAAGCGATGCCGCTCACGGCGGAGAGCTTCGACTTCGCCCGGGAGGCGATGGAGCGCTTCAAGGTCTCGCGTTCGGCGGGCGTGAGGATTTGTTCGACCGCGCTCGTCCACGTTTGACGCTTTTCGGGGGGCGTGACGGATGATGCAGAGAAGTCGAGATGACTGCGCTGGACAGCCTGCAGCCGGTTGGGTTCGTTCATTTCCGCGAGGTGTTCCAGGGCGCCTTCTTCCCAGGATTGAATCGTCTGTTCGACGGAGGATCGCGCGGCGCGGTGCAGCGCTGCCTCGCGTTCTCCGGAGAGATCGATGGCGTTCAGGATTTCCCTGAGTTCCTTCTCGACAAGGGCCTCGAATCCAGGGCGATAACGCTCGCTAAACTGCGCCACGAGGCGTTCGGCTTCCTCGTCCTTCTCAGTCTCTCTCGCCGCCCAGAATTCAGCGTCGGTGCGCTGCCAAGTCGCAAGTTCGTCGTCCGTCAGGATGCCAGCCAGACCATCGCGCCAGGTCTGGGATTGATCGAGACGCTGCCGCCCGGGTTTGGTTTCGGAGCGAACGACTGAGCCGAGTACGCTTTCGGGATCGTCGAGCAAGACGCGCAGATCGAAGAGTGGAAGCTGGTTCTCCAGATGGTCGCGAGCGGACCCGGCCACGGATTTGAGCCGGGATTCAAGGGTCTTTTCGACGAGGCGCTCGAGCTCCTGAAGGCGGTCCCCTTCGATGCCCATGGCTTCGATGAGCCGGTTGGTGATCTCTTCGAGAGAGACTTCCAGAGGTGGGCGGCATGCCTCGGCCGTGCGGGTGGCGATGGCTGAGAGGCGCGCATTCTTCGCGGCGGATTGCTTCGTCAATTCCGCTTCCCACGCCTCGAGCTGGCGGGCGTCGAGGACTTCGGCGAGAGCGGCTTCCCAGAGGCCGGACGCCTGGGGCCGAACCCAATCCGGGGTGAGCAACACGCGGGCGTCGCGTTTGGCTTCGCGAATGAGCTTGTAGATGAAGAGTTCCAGGCTTCCGGGGAGCGAGGTGGCTTCGGCCTGCATGCCCTCGTGGATCATCCGCCGGCGCAGTTCATCGGCGAACGCTGTTTTCCAGGCGGCTTCGCTCGCGTCGACGGCCTTCCGCGCGGCTTTCAGCAGGGGGGCGGCCTCCGCCTCGTCGAGTGCGGTTGCCTCGCGAACGGCGGCCACGAGGGCTTCCATCTCGCGGTATTCGAAATCGGCGCGTTCATCGGTCAGGGTGTCGACCGCGCTGGACACCTTGCTGCCGAGGCTCTCGACGGCCGATTCGATCTCCTTTCGCTTCTCATCGGGATCGTTGGCCCCGAGAGAGAGGGGCAGGATGAAAGTGGCCAACCAGCCACCGATCCACGCGTTCCATCTCTTATCTTGAATGCCGAGCAACCGTTCCCTTTCGCCAAAAATTCGACCCACCTCGCCGTTATGAGATACATCACACGGGGATGGACTGTCAATTGATCGGGACGAGGAGCGTCACCGGGAAGCGCGCACCCATTCCGCGGCGGCCTCGGCGCACCGGCGTCCATCGAGTGCGGCGCTGACGATGCCACCGGCATACCCGGCACCTTCACCGCAGGGAAAAAGCCCAGCGATCTCGGGATGCTGAAGGGTGTCGGGATTCCGCGGCAGGCGGACCGGCGAGCTGGTGCGGGTTTCGAAGCCGACAAGGAGAGCCTCATCCCCGACGTAGCCCTTCATGCGGCGGCCGAAAAGCTCCAGCCCCTTCTTCAACCGGGCGGCGATGCCCTCGGGGAGCAACTGGTCGAGCCTGGCGGGGACGATGCCGGGAAAATAGCTGGTGGGCGGCAGGTCGCGGCTTTCCCTCCGGTTCAAAAAATCGACGACGCGCTGAGCGGGAGCCACCTGTCCGCCTCCACCGACCGCTTTGGCGGCGACTTCGAGCTCCTTTTGGTAAGCGATGCCCGCCAACACGCCGTGTTCGCTTTCAAAACGGGCGGTGTCTTCCGGTTCCACGGTCACCACCATCCCGCTGTTTGCGAAAGGCGAATCCCGCCGGGAGAGGCTCATTCCGTTCACGACGATCTCATCGTTTTCCGTGGCGGCGGGAACGATGAAGCCACCGGGACACATGCAGAAAGAGTGGACGCCGCGGTCGCGAATCTTCGTCGCGAGCTGGTAGCGGGCGGCGGGAAGGAGGCGATGGCGGGTTTCCCCGGGGCGAAGATGGTACTGGGTGCGGTCGATGAGGGGCTGAGGGTGCTCGATTCGCACGCCCACAGCGAAGGGTTTCGGTTCGAGCCGGATGCCCCGGTTACGTAGAAGGTGAAAGATGTCGCGTGCCGAGTGGCCGGTCGCCAGGATGAGGGCATCGCCGGTGACTTCCTCTCCATCTGCGAGGAGCACACCGCGGAGTGTCTGGTCCGGGGCCAGCAAGAGGTCGACGATTTTGCTCTGAAACCGGACCTCGCCGCCGGCGGAGCGGATGGTTTCGCGGATGGCCTTGACGACGTTCGGGAGGCGATTCGAACCGATGTGGGGGTGGGCATCGACAAGGATTTGTTCGGGCGCGCCGTGGGCGACGAGGGTTTCGTAGATGGCCCGCACCGGGCCGCGTTTGGTGGCGCGGGTGTAGAGTTTGCCATCAGAGAAGGTGCCGGCGCCGCCCTCGCCGAAGCAGTAGTTCGAATCCTCGATGACCCGGCCTTCGCGAAGAATGGGGGCGAGGTCGAACCGGCGAGCGGAGGCGTCTTTGCCACGCTCCAGAACGACCGGGCGGCAACCGGCTTCCAGGCAGCGGAGGGCGGCGAAGAGACCGGCCGGCCCGGCCCCGGCGATGAGGATTTCGGGTGCGCCAGGGCGGAGTGAGGGGAAGGAAAGGGGGAGGACGGGAGGCGGGTCGAGAGGGGCACCGAGGCCGACCTCCAAGCGCAGCTGAATCTTGATCTGGCGCTGCCGGGCATCGATGGACTGTTTGACGAGTCGCAACTCGTGGATGTCCGCGGGATCGACGCGTAAAGCCGCCGCTGCGGCACTCTTCCAGGCGTCGCGATCGTCCGACTGATCGAGCGGGAGGATGATATCGGTGGAGGTGGTCAGGGCCGGGGGTCAGGCGTTGGTGGCCAGGATCGCCGGGTCCCAGTCTTTCCACACGGGTTCGTAGCCGAGTTGGCGGACGCGGGTGGCGACTTCGGCGGGGGAGCGCTCGTCGGCGATGTCGAACTGGCCGGTGGCTTGGGTGTGGCCTCTCGAGCGGGCAGCCAGCAGTTCGGCGGCCTCGCTTCCGCTGAGGGGCTCAACGCGGCCGCGGACGGTGTGATGGAGTTTGTCGCGCCCGGCGCCGGTGTAACCGCCGGGTTCGGTGTGGCTTCCCGCGCTGATGTGGGTGACGCCGAGTGGGAAGAGTCCGTCGCGCAGGGCGGCCGGTTCACGCGTGGAGAGGACGATGCCGACATCGGGGAAGCTGAGGCGGAAAGCGCAGATGAGCTGAGCCATTTCGCGATCGCTCATGTGGGTCAGCGGTTCGAACTCGCCAGCGTGAGGGCGCAGCCGCGGCATGGAGATGGTGATTTGGGCCTTCCAGCAGTGCTTGAGCAGGTGGAGGGTATGAGCGGCAACGCTGAGCGCTTCGAACCGCCAGTCGCTGAGGCCGTAGAGGGCGCCGATACCGAGCCGGCGGAAACCGGCCTGGTAAGCGCGTTCGGGCGTGTCGAGCCGCCAGTCGAAGTTCTTCTTTGGCCCGGCGGTGTGGACTTGGCGGTAGACCGTGCGGTCGTAGGTTTCCTGGTAGACCACGAGCGTTTCGGCTCCGGCCTGGACGCAGGCCTCGTAATCCTCGACCTCCATCGGGCCGACCTCCAGGGAGAGGCTGGGGATTTCGGCGGCGAGGGCGCGGACGCAGTTGGCCATGTAAGCGTTTGAAGCAAACTTCGGTTGCTCGCCCGAAACGAGAAGCAGGTGCCGGAACCCCTGGGCTTTCAACGCGCGAGCCTCCTCGACGACCTCGTCGATGGTCAGGGTGACGCGGAGGATGGGGTTATCGCGGGAAAAACCGCAATACTGGCAGTTGTTCACGCATTCGTTGGAGAGATAGAGGGGGGCGAAGAAGCGAAGGACTTTCCCGAAGCGCTGCTGGGTGAGCTGCTGCGAACGGCGGCCCAGGGTTTCGAGGTCGTGCCCGGCCTCGGGAGAGAGGAGGGCGGCGAACCGGCCCAGGGAGGCGGAAGGGCCGCTCTGCAAGGCGGCTACGACCTGGGCGCGCGAGGCGGATTTGGAAGCGTCGACCCAGCGCCAGAGATTAACGTCGTCGAAGTGATTGGAGAAGGGCATGCGAGGTTTAGAGTGCCACATTTGGGGGCGAAGTCCAAACGCGGGACGAATGCAGGGTGGTGGCAGCTGGGGAGGGGTTTTGCTTAACTAACAGAGGTGACTGATGTGAAAGGAGGGGATCATGAACCGGTTTTTCAAGAGAATTGGACTCGCCCTCGCCTCGGTATTCCTAGCGCATTCCAGTTACGCGACGGTTTCCCTGGTGGATATCGCTCAGTTTAGCGATTCGGACGGGCTGAATCCCAATCGGATCCTTCGGACATCGACTCACCCTGGACCCAGCAGCTCGATGACATTTCTTTCAAGTCCTCCACTGCGGGTGCCGGCGGAGAGGGCAGCACGGCGACTCTGACCGGATTTGGCGGGGGGAGCCTCCAGGCGCAATGGATTTTGGACGACAACAACCCCGACTCCATCTCGCAGGGAAACACTCTTCTCGGCTCGGCGATTTATGTCCCGACGGCCATTCCCGAGCCTTCCGGGTTCATCGTTTTGCTGACCGGCTCGTTCTTCTTTTTGATGCGACGGCGCCGGTGACTTCCGTTTGCCGGTTGGTGCGTTTGAGGGAGCACGTCCTTGCGGACGCGCCAACGAGGGGATGGATGCGGGGTAATGGCTTCGTAGGCGCCTTCGCAAGAAGGTGCTGGGGTGGTGGTTTGGGTGAGGGAGGATGGGGGATGGGGGAGATACGTCCTTGCGGACGCGGATTTGAGGGGAGATCGCGGGTCTTTGGGCTTGACGCGGTGGGCGGTATCACCTGGAGTTGCGGGGTTACTTTAGGCCCACGCTCATGAAGATTCATCGCCGCCTCGTCGTTCTTCTCATTCTGACTTTCCCGCACCTGGGACACGCAGCTAACCTTTACCTGGACGTCGATGGCGGCGTCGGGGGTTTTGCAGGAAACACCGGCAATCAAACCTGGGACACGACGACTTCGATCTGGTCGAGCGACAACACGGGGGCGAGTGCATCGGGTGTTTGGGTCGACGGGGAAACGGCGAACATCGAAGCCGGCGCCTCCGCCCTCACGCTGCAACTGAGTGGGAACCGGACGATGGAGGGACTCAACGTTCTGGCTGCGAGCGGGGCCAACGTGATCATCGAATCGAACCAGCTCAACGTGGGGGCCAGCGGAATCACCCACGCCTCACAGGATCTCACGATCGACTCGGCGGTCCGACTGGATGCGAGCCAGATCTGGACCCGGTCGGCCGGGACACTGGACGTGAATGGAAACGTGAACACGAACGGCAACGACCTCACGATCGCCTCAGGAACGGGGACGGTTCGACTGGACGGTCAAATCAGCGGGACGGGTGGGATCGGCGTCGGCGGGTCGAGCTTCAACAACTCGTCGCTTTTGATCCTGAGCGGGAACAACTCCTTTGACGGCGATTTCAGCGCCGATGCGGGAGGCGGAAACAACATGGTGGTTCAGATCACCGATGGGGGAGCGCTGGGGAGCACCGTGGGGAAAACGGTTCAAGGTTCAAACACCTCGCTTCGGCTTCAAGGCGGCATCACCGTGACGGGTGAGACGCTGGAGCTGAACAGCAATGGGCGTTTTGGGAACTCGGCGTTGACGGGTGCGGGTGGAAACAACGAGTGGACTGGGCAGATTCTTCTCAAAGGGAACTCGGCGATCCGGTCGGACAGCGGGACGTTCACGATCTCGGGTGGCGTGGACAACGACACGGCCGCTGGAAGGACGTTGCGTTTCGCCGGCAACAGTGATGTGTCAGTGACGAGCGCGATCACGCAGACGGGAGGAGGAAACGTCGGGATCCTCTTCCAGGACATCGCCGGCACGGTCTTCTTCAGCGCGGACCATTCGTTTCAGGGCGGGATCAATCTGCGGGACGGGACGCTTTCCGTGGACGTGCTGAACAACGCAGGCACGGACGGCCGGTTGGGACGAAGCGCGAACATCAACCTCGGCGCGAATTTCGGCGGCGGCGGAGCGGATGGGCGCTTCGGCACGCTGCAGGTCACGGGTTCGGGTTCGACCAACAAAAATCTGACTTTCGTTGGGGATTCCAGTACCGACCTCAACGGCGGTGCCCTGGACGTCACGGGAAGCCACGTGGCGACGTTCAGTGGATCCATCAACGAAGGAGGCGACGCCGGCTCCACGGTCCGGATGCAGAAGACCGGGACGGGGACAGCGATTTTGAGCGGCGCGGGTGCCAACTCTTTCACAGGGCGAGTTTCGGTGCTGGATGGAACGCTCCAGGTCGACACGAATCTCGGGGGTGCCGAGTTTTTCCAAGTCAACACGGACGGCACGCTGAGCGGGACGGGGACGGTGAACAACGTCACGGTCTCGACGGGGGGAACGCTGGCGCCGGGCGCATCGCCGGGCATCCTGAACGTGACCGGGGGGCTGACGCTGGACGACGACTCGACGTTCGCGGTGGAGTTGAACGGGGTGACGGCGGGGACGCTCTACGATCAAGTCAACCTGACCGGCGGCCTGACACTGGGCACGAGCAACGTGAACCTGGAAGTGAGTCTGGGTTACACGCCGAGCGTGAGCGACTTCTTCGTGGTGGTGCTGAACGACGATATCGACGCCATTTCAAACGTCTTCACGCAACTGAACGGTGTGAACGCATCGCTGACGGACGGGTCGAATTTCAATCTGGGGAACTTTCAATTCCGGATTGATTACGATGGCACGGACCTTGGGGCGTTCAGCGGTGGAAACAACTTGGTGCTCACCGTGACCGGAGTGATTCCCGAACCTTCCGGGATCGGCATGCTCGGTCTGGCACTGCTATCGTTGTTCTGGCGCCGTGGCCGGCGTTGAGGGAGTGGCTCGGGTTCCGGCGGGTGCTCGAGTGCGCGGGATGGGTTTCTAACGGATGTAAAAACGCGTTGTGTTGGTGCGTCTCCCGCGTTTGGATGGGTGCCACATGACGCAACGTTCGTTTCTGGGACAGCTTCTTCTGACCGGAGTTCCGGGAGCGGAGCTGGATGCGGCTTCGGCGCGGATGTTTCGGGAGATTCAGCCCGGCGGCTACATCCTCTTTGGGCGGAACATCCAATCGGCTGGGCAGGTCCGGAAGCTGATCGATGATCTCCGGGATCTGAGCGAGATCGAACCCATCATCACGATCGATCAGGAGGGGGGGCGAGTGTCGCGTCTGCGCCTGATTGGTGAGGAACCGCCGAATGCGCAGCAGCTTCGCGAGAAGGGGGATCTGAGTTTGATCCGGAAGCACGGCGAGTTGACCGGCCGATTGCTGCGTTTGTTTGGATTCAATCTGGACCTTTGTCCGGTGCTGGACGTGTCGTTTCAGGGAGACGAAACGAACTCGCTTCGAGGACGGACATGGGGGTTGGATCCGAAGGAGGTGATTGAGAAGGCGTCGGTGTTCAACCGGGCGATGCGGCGGGAGGGCATCCTGAGTTGTGGCAAGCACTTCCCGGGGTACTCGCAGGCCGAAGTGGATCCGCACCATGCGCTGCCAGTGATTCAGAAATCCGTGGATGAAATGGAGCGCCACGAGCTGGTGCCGTTCCGCGCCCTGCTGCCGGATTTGGATAGCATGATGATCGGGCACGCCTACTACCCGGCCTGGGACGAGGGTCAGGGGCGTTGGCCTTCCTCGCTATCCAAACGGATCATCACCGGGTTGCTGCGGGATCAACTCGGATTCGAAGGCCTCGTCATGACCGACGACTTGGACATGGGGGCGATTTTGAATGAAGTCAGCTTTCGCGATACCATTCGGCACGCCATCGAAGCGGGGAACGATTTGGCGATGATTTGTCACCGGGTGGATTTGGTGAAGGAGGCTCGCGAACATCTGGAAAGCCTGCCGCATCCGGTGCTCGACGATGCCCTGCGCCGTGTGGAAGGTTTTAAGAAGAAGATGGCTCCGGCTAATCCGTGGTCTGAGGATCGATTCGACGAGCTGAACCGGGAGATTTGGGAACTGCGCGTGGCGGCCCTCGGGGAAGAAAAGGCGAGAGAGCGCAGCTCGGAAGACGGTGCGAGATCGCCGGTGGAATTGTATTGAAAGCGGTGGGAAAAGACAGGCGATGTTGGAGGAAATCGAGACGTTGGTGATCATTCAGGACCGGGATCAGAAGATCCTGCAGCTGCGCAAGGATCTCGAACAGATGCCGCGTTTGATCGAGCATGCCCAGGCTCGTCTGAGCAAGGACCAGGCCACGGTGGCGAAATGTAAAGAGACCACGCAGGCGAATGAGATGGCCATCAAGAAGCTCGAGCTGGACATCGGGCAACGGCGCGAAACGATCAAGAGGCTGAAGGATCAGCAGTTCGAAACGCGAAAGAACGAGGAATACCAGGCGCTGGGGCACGAGGCGGAGCGATACCAGGCCGAAGTGGCGGCGCTGGAAGACCAGGAGCTGGAGCTGATGGAGCGGGCGGAGGAACTCAAGGCCGAAATGGAATCCGCCCAGGGTGCACTGTCGCGTTGCCAAGAGATCGTCGATCGCGAATTGGCGCAATTGGAAGAGCGCCGGAAGAATGACGAGGAACGGATCGCTGAGCTGGAGGCCGAGAAGGCGAAGTTCGTGCCGCGGGTCGATGCGACGCTTTACGAGACCTACCAGCGCACCTTCAAAAAGAAGCGCGACGCAGCGGTCGTGGCCGTGATCGGCGGTCAGTGCAAAGGCTGTCACATGAAGGTCACCACCGCCACGATTGCCCAGGCCAAGGCGGAGCAAACTATCACGCGCTGCGACCATTGCGGGCGGATCCTCTATTACGAGGAGTGAGGCGGGGCTGAGGCTGAAGCACCGGCGCTCGAGATAGGGGGAGGCTAGAGGGCGTCTTTGGGCCTGGACAGCGTTTGACGGCGCCCTCGGAGAGGCCGCCCTACCTGCGGTGGGG
>CAZCRA010000079.1:0-10999 GCA_964500945.1 uncultured Verrucomicrobiales bacterium
GGCCCCGGAACTGGATGGCACCGGTGCGAGCGTCGCCGTGGTTCAAGGGCATCGTCGACGAAGAGGGACGCCGCCTCCTGCACGGCCCGATGGTGGGGCAAGTGACCCCGGACGGCGTGGCGTTCTGGATGCGGACGGACGGTCCTGCCGAGGTGGGGATCGTCATCGATCGTGAGGGATCGTCGATGGAGTCCACCGTGACGACGAGGGAGGCCTCCGATTTCACGGCGGTGATCCGGTTCGAGGGGCTGCAGCCTGCGACGCGTTATGATTACCGGGTGAAACTCGATGGGGAAACCGTGCCCGGGAGCGAGGCGACTTTCCGGACCGCCCCTGAGGAGGGGGCGAGCGGGTCGTTCCGCGTGGTTTTCGGCGGGTGCGCCGGGTATGGACCGGAGTTCGAATTCATGTGGGACACCATCCGGGGCCGCAAACCCGACGCTTTGTTCCTGCTCGGCGACAACGTCTACATCGACGATCCGGAGCATGAAACGACGCAGAACTACTGCTACTACCGGCGGCAGGAGCGGCCGGAGTGGCGCCGGCTCGTGAGGGGCGTGCCGGTCTACGCGATCTATGACGACCACGACTTTGGGATGAACGACTGCATCCCCGGACCGTTGATCGACGAGCCGGCATGGAAAAGGCCGGCCTGGGAGGTGTTCCGGAGAAACTGGGTCAACCCCAGTTACGGCGGTGGCGACCAGCAGCCGGGATGTTGGTTTGATTTTTACCTGGGCGACGTCCACTTCATTTTCCTCGACGGTCGCTATTACCGGGATTTGAAGGGCAAAACGATGCTGGGGCCGGTTCAGAAAGCCTGGTTGAAAGAGACGCTGGCCGGTTCGAAGGGGACCTTCAAGGTGCTGGCGTCGCCCGTGCCGTGGTCGGAGGGAGTGAAACCCGGGAGTCGCGATCCCTGGGACGGTTTTCCTGAAGAGCGCGAGGAGATTTTCGGATTTTTGGAAGCGAAGCGGATCGATGGGGTGATTCTGATCGCCGCGGACCGGCATCGGACGGATTTGAGGGTGACGCGTAGGGAGAACGGCTACGATTTGTATGAGTTTGAGAGTGGCCGGCTGACCAACCATCATCGTCATCGCGTGATAGAGACGCCGGGCTTGATCTGGGGTTATGACGAGGGGTGTGCGTTTGGGCTGATTGAATTCGAGACGGCGGAGGAGCGGCCCCACGTGCGTTTCGAGGCCGTCGACATCGATGGGAAGACGCTGCACGAGTATGAGCTGCCGCTGAGCCGCCTCAGCCATGGTTCATAGTGTGGGACGCGGCTGGCTGTTTTTTGAAACGGGAACGGATTTGTGCTAGTGTGGTGAGAGCCAAGTTCGTCACAAAATTGAAGAAAGGAACTTTTTGGGATTTGCCTCCCTACGGTCGGAATTTTTTGGATTGCGCGGCCCTTTTCTTCAACTTCTGCGTTGCTCATTGGTCACTGAGCTCGCTCAGCTCCCGCTTCGCGCCTTGAGGTTGAAAAAAATGACTCGCGCACTTTTACAACGAACTTGGCTTTCACCACACTAGGAGTGCGAGGCCGGAGTCCATCGAGTCGCCGGCTTCGCTGGTAACTGGAGAAAGAGCTGAAGCCGGTTAGGAAAGCTGATGAGTGAACCGGATGACATGGAGAAGCGCTTCGCTCCCGGGCCGGACCGGTCGGCATCCGGGGCTTCCGTTGTGAGCCGCTCACCGAAAGTAGGGATCCGGCCCTCGACGGCGCCCGAACGATTCCGCTGGCTGCTGGAAGGGCTAGGCGATCAGCAACTCAACCAGAATGCCTCAACCCGGTATGCGTTCGTCGATGGAGTCGGGGAGGGGGACTACACCTTCCAACTCGATGAATTCGACTCCTCGGGCCGCCGCATCACGGGACGGTTTCTGTTGAGTCTCCAGGCGCTCGATCCTTCCGCCGTGCCGGAGAGCCTGAGGTCATCGTCCGCCGAGGCGATGGCGATCGGGATTGGGGCGGAGTCAGTTCAGGGAACGGGGGACCCGGGAGCCACCCGAAGATGGACCTTGGTGGAGGCTTCGAACGGATTCTCGATGCGGGATCGAGAGACGCCGTCCCTGCAGCTTCGGCCCTCGAATGCGGGCGTGTATGGCGTGACCCTGCGGAGTCCGTCCGGCGGCAGTTTGCCCATCCGGCTGCTGATCGTTCCGGCGGGCACTCCGGTGAGTTTCGTCGCGGATCCGGAAGCTGGTTTGGAGGGGAGCCAAAGCGACGCTCCGCCCGGGCCGGGGGGCGGCGAAGCGAGGGCGCCATCTCCACCGATCACGCCGCTCAGCCCTCCCCAGGAAGAGATCCCCCGGTCTGGCAAGCCTGCGCCGGACTTGGAGAAGACGGACACGGTTCCCGTGACGCCGGTGCCGGTTCCCTCCATCCACTCGCGTCAGCCGTCCTCTCCGGCATCGGCGCAGTTGGAAGAGAACATGGAAGAGCGTCACATGGACGTGGTGCCAGGCGTTTTCGATTACCGGTGCCGGGTTTTCGACCACCACGGATCGTCTTCGAGCAGCACGATTCAGGTGCGGATCGATGAGGTGGAGGAGAGCAGCGTGCCGGTCCAAGCAGGTGTGGAGGACGGGGACTCCGTGACGTTGGGAGATTGGGACCGGGATACCGGTTTGCAGGACGGCATTCAGTTTCACTGGGCCCTGATCCAGAGCAACCCCGAGCTGCCGGCGTTCGAGGCTTTCACTCCCAGAATCACGCTTCTGCTGCAGCGTAGCGGGATGTTTCGGATTCAGCTTCTGGTTGAGCACGACGACGGCGAACGACACGACGAAGAACTGTTTCTACGGTTCCTGCCCGTTCCCGTGGAAGCTTATAAACTCCACGAGCGCGCCCAGTCCTATCAGGGGTCGAGGGTTTCCTACGATACTCTACAGCAGGTGCGGCAGGCGTTGAGGCGTGGCATGTTGGAGAACGCGCTTCAGCAGGTGCTCATGGAGGCGACGGCGCCGATCGCGCTGGTGCAGAACCGGATCCAGCTGGAGGTGGTCGAAAACGCCGCCGAGCAGGGACAAGTGCCGAACTTCAGGCTCTACCTCAGCGACGATCCGGGAGGCTCCAGCGCGGGAGCTCATCTCCGTTTCCCCGATTTCAGGGAAGAGACGAACAGCCTCCGGGCGAAGCATGGATCGGTGCCGATCGCCCCTGAAGAACTGTTCGTGAAATACGTGTTTGACTTCCTCCAGTGGGCGAGTCGCACTGGGGCCATGTGACCGACCGACTATGCCAGAACGGCCAGGACCTCATCGAGGGTGGGAATGGATTCCTGGGCGCCGAGCTTCCGGGTGCTGAGGGCGGCTGCGACATTGGCCCGCCTGACTGCGTCTCGCGGGGGCAGACCAGCGGCCAGGCAGGCGGCCAGGGTTCCGGCGAAGGTATCGCCAGCGCCGACGGTATCGACCGGATCGACGGGATGGGCCGGGGTTTCGAATTCGTCTTCCTCACCGAAGAACTGGGTGGGCTTGGCGCCTCGCGTGACGACCAGGTTTCGCGCGAGGAGGGGATCGCCCGAGCCGAGGCCCGCCTCGAGTTGGGCGGCTTCCGTCTCGTTGACGAGCAGGTAGTCGACGGCGATCTCGCTCCACGGAAAAGCCGGTTGGAAGGGGGAGGGATTCAGCATCGTTCGAATCCCGAGGGTCCCGGCGATCCGCAGGGCGCGCTCGACCACGATGGTGGGGATTTCGAACTGCAGGACGAGCAGGGCGTCCGGCGATGCTTTTGCGAGGATGCGCTCGAGATGCTTCCCGGCGAACGCGGCATTCGCGCCCGGTGCCACGACGATGGTGTTTTCCCCGGTCCGGTCGATGGTGATGAGAGCGGAGCCCGTGGGGCCATCGGCGGTTTCGATGCCGGCCAAGTCGATTCCCTCGCGCTTCAGGCGTTCTCGATAGCGCTGGCCGTCGTCCTCTGCACCGACGGAGCCCAGGAGCGAAACCGGGGCTCCGTGCCGAGCGGCGGCTAGGGCCTGGTTGGCTCCCTTTCCACCAAAGCGGAGTTCAAAGTCCGCCGCCAACCGGGTTTCGCCCGGTTCGGGAAGCCGGTCGACTTTGGCGCAGTAGTCCAGGTTCAAGGACCCGGCGACGACGACATCGAAGGACACGGTCAGAGGGAGAACGGTTCCGTGGCGACGGCGGTCGTGACTGGGGAAGTGCCGGGGGATCGGGTGAGTGTCTCGAGGTAGTCGCGAATGGCCACCTGAGATTGGAGCCGGGGTTCAGAGGCGGCGCCGTTGCGAATCGCATTGCTGAGGTCGGCATCGAGGCATCGGGCTTTCACATTATCCCGCCACTGAAGGTCCAGGTAAGCCTGGAGCTGGCGCTGCAGCCTTGGGTCGAGGATTGGGCAGAGGGACTCGCACCGGCGCTCGAAATTCCGTGGGAGAAAGTCGGCCGAGGAGAGGAAATAGCGTCGGTTCCCACCGTGGTGGAAGACGAGGATGCGGGTGTGCTCGAGCAGGCGATCGACGATTCCGATGCTGTGGACCGACTCGCTGTGGCCGGGTTCGTCGTTGACCAGGGAGTACATGCTTCGGACGATGAGTCGGAGATCGACGCCGGCTTGGGCGGCTTGGTAGAGGCGACGCACCGTCTCGACGTCGGAGAGGTTGTTGATTTTGATCCAGATTTCAGCGGGCCGGCCCTGCGTGGCCTGATCGATTTCGAAGTCGATGAATTCGAAGAGGCTCCGGCGCAGGTCGAAAGGGGCGAAGATAAGGTGCCTGAGCCGTGGGGTTTCGTAGTTCTTCCGGAAGAACTGGAAGATTTGGTGCAGGTCGGAGCCGATCTCCTGGTTGTAGGTAAGGAGCATGTGATCGGTGTAGAGCTTGGCGGTGGATTCGTTGAAGTTTCCGGTGCCCACGCAGCTGTAGGTTCGGGTCACGCCTTTCTCCAGGCGCTCGATCAGGCAAAGCTTCGCGTGAACCTTCAATCCCTGCACGCCAAGGATCACGCGAATGCCGGCTTCGGCGTAGAGGCGAGCCCACTGGAGGTTGGCTTCCTCGTCGAATCGCGCGGTGGGTTCGACCAAGACCGTGACCTCCTTTCCGTTGCGGACCGCGCTGAGCAGGGCGCGGGCGACGGCGGAGTTTTTCGCGATGCGGTATTGCGTGAGGGAGATGCTCTTCACGAGCGGGTCAAGGCTCACCTGACGCAGGAGATCGAGGAAGTGTTCGAAGGAATGGTAGGGGTAATGGAGAAGGATGTCGCGCTCCCGGACGGCCTTCAGGAGGTGCCGGCGGGTGTCGGTGCGGAACTCGGCCGGGACCACCGTTTGGAATTTCGGGAAGTGGAGGTCATGGCGCCCCATGGTGGGGAAATGCATGAGGTCCTTCCGGTTGTGGTAACGGGCCCCAGGGAACTGGGAATCCTCATCACCCGTCGCGTCGAGGCCATCGATGACGAGTTTGAGGAACGAGCGCGGCATGGCGGCGTCGTAATTGATTCGGACGGGCAATCCGCCTTCCCGGGCTTTCAAGGCGTCGGCGACCTGCTCGTAGAAGCTTTCCGTGATGTCGTTATCCAGCTCGATTTCGGCATCCCGGGTGAATTTCAGGGCGAAGGACTCGAAGTGATCGTAGGGGAGGGATTCGAAGAGGCGATGGAGTCCGAAGCGGATGACATCATCGACATACATCACGAGCTGCTCATCTTGGGATTGAGGCAGGACGTGGAAACGGGGAAGGTGCTGGGGGATCTCGATGAGGCTGTGGTGGGGCCGTCCTCGAGAGCCGGATTTGCTCATTCGAACGGCGAGGTACATGGGGTGATCCTTGAGTCCACCCAGACTCGAGGTGGATTTGATGCTGATGGGCATGAGGTGGGGAAGCACCTCGCGTTCGAAGAAGCCGTTGAGATAGCCGTGCATTCGCTGGGGGACTTCCTGATCGGTGACCAAGCGGATGCCCTCGGCTTCCAGAGCGCGGAACACGTTGTGATAGACGTGGTTGAAGACCTTCGTTTCCCGTTTCAACACCGAGTTGACGCGGGTGAGTGTCACTTCCGGGTCGGGGATGCCGAGTTGGGTGTGGGGGAGATGGAGGTTGATGAGCCGGCGGAGGGTGGCGACGCGGACGCGGAAGAACTCATCGAGATTGGACGAATAGATGCCTAGGAAAGTGAGCCGCTCGAGGAGAGGGACGTCGTCCGAATCGGCTTCCTGAAGAACCCTGGCGTTGAACGAGAGCCAGCTGAGTTCCTTGCTGCGAAAAGGGATGTCGATCATGCGTCTTCCTTGCTGTGCCGCTTGGCATACGCGGCCGCGCCGGCTACCACGGCGTTGTCACCCAGTTCCGCCACGTGGATTTCGGTTTCCGCGGCGAGGGTGGGATGGGCATACCGCTCCACGGCGGCTTTGGCGTGCGCGAGGAAGATTTGAGGGAGCTTTTCGGTCAGACCGCCACCGAGGACGACGCGGTCCGGGCCGAGGAGATTGACGAGATTGGCGACGCTGATGCCGAGGTAGCGGGCGGCATTGTCGACGATGTCCTGGATGGCTTTCTCGCCCTTGCTCACGGACTTCGCGATGACCCCGCTCTTGACCTGGGAGAGGTCGGTTTCGACTCCTTCCCGCAGCACGGGCGCCTTGCCTCGATAGGCTTCGACGACACAGGCCGACGCGATGGCCAAGCGACTGCATAGATCTTCCAGCACCGGAAAGTCCCCGGCCCCGCCGCACAAACCGGCGGTGAGGACCCGGGTGTGGCCCAATTCCATGCACGAAGCGTGACGGCCCGTCAGCATCTCACCATTGATCACGCAGCCGGCGCCGATTCCTGTCCCTGGAAAGATCGCCACGAGCGTTTCGGAGCCTCTTCCTGCTCCGAGGCAGTATTCCCCGTAGGCTCCGGCATCGACGTCGTTCAAGACGTGAATCGGCACGCCGAAATGCGATTCGAGAACCGTCCGGACGGGGACCTCGGACCAGCCGAGGTTCGGCGCGGTGCGGAGGATGCCGGCCCGGAGGTTGACGACACCTGGGCAGCCAATTCCGATGCCGCCGATTTGGTCGATGGAAGTTTCCTGATCGTCGAGCAGGGCCTCGATCGTGGCGATGACCCGCTCCAGACCTTGGTCGGCGCCCTCGTGACCCTTCGTGTTTTTTCTTTTCGAGCCCACAACCTTCAAGTCGGGGTCGAGGAGGGAGGCCATCATTTTGGTCCCTCCGAGATCGAATCCAATCCAGCTCTTTTTCTCCATGAGTGAGGCTATTTGTGACGATTTTGTCACGAAGCGCCAGCAAATCTTTGTGACGATTTGGTTAAGGTGGGTGCGTCGATTTGTCGCGAAGGATTGACGCTCATGGTGGGTCAAGTTGACGCGAATCTCCAAGACCGCCCGGCTGGCTACGGGGAGAATCCCTGGAACGCGTCGTGCTCTTCAAGGGGATGGGCTGGTTCCTGGCGACCGGCGTGAATTCCTGAAGTGATCCTTTCGACGAAAACCCCGACCCATGACCCTCAATAAACTCACCGCTAAAATGCAGGAGGCCATCCAGGACGCCCTGGATATCGCCTCGTCCGCAGGACACGCCGAAATCGGTTCGTCCCATCTTCTCGTGGCCTTGCTCCGCCAAGACGGCGGCTTGACCCGCCCGCTTCTCGAAAAGGCGGGAGTTCAGCCGGAAACGATCCAAGGTCAGGCCAAGGCTTACTTGGAAAAACAGCCGCGGATTTCTGGTGCCACTGGGCAGCCCCAGATCGGCCGGGAACTGAGCGAGCTGCTTCGCGAAGCCGATCAGATCCGGGAGCGGATGAAGGACGATTTCATCAGCGTCGAACACGTCCTGTTGGCGCTGTGCGAAAGCCGGACGCCGGTCAAGGACCTGCTGGCCTCGGCAGGGGTCAATCGCTCGGTTCTGGAGAAGGCGCTGGTCGAGGTGCGAGGCAGCCAGCGCGTGACGGATCAGGATCCGGAGGGTAAATACCAGGCGCTCGAAAAGTATGGCACCGACCTCACCGAGCTGGCGCGAAAAGGGAAGATCGACCCGATCATCGGCCGGGACGACGAGATCCGCCGAGTCATGCAGATCCTGTCCCGCCGGACGAAGAACAATCCGGTGTTGATCGGCGAGCCGGGCGTGGGGAAGACGGCCATCGCCGAAGGTTTGGCGCGCCGGATCGTGAGTGGGGACGTTCCCGACAGTTTGAAGAACAAGCGTCTGATCACCATGGACCTGGGCGGGATGATCGCAGGGGCCAAATACCGGGGCGAATTCGAGGACCGGCTTAAGGCTTTCCTGAAGGAAGTGTCCTCCAGCGAAGGCGAGATCATCCTGTTCATCGATGAGCTTCACACCATCGTGGGCGCCGGGGCCAGCGAAGGAGCGGTCGATGCATCGAATCTTCTCAAACCTCAACTGGCCCGCGGCGAACTCCACACCATCGGAGCGACGACGCTGGACGAATACCGGAAGCACATTGAGAAGGATGCGGCGCTGGAGCGAAGGTTTCAGCCGGTGACGGTGGGAGAGCCGAGTGTCGAAGACACGATCGCCATCCTTCGCGGGATCAAGGAGCGCTACGAGGTGCACCACGGGGTGCGCGTGCTCGATGCTGCCCTCGTGGCGGCGGCCACGCTGTCGGATCGCTACATCTCGGACCGGTTTTTGCCGGACAAAGCCGTGGACCTCGTGGACGAGGCGGCGTCGCGTCTGAAGATCGAGTTGGATTCGGTTCCGACGGAAATCGACCAGTTGGAGCGCCAAGGGATGCAGCTCGAAATGGAGCGTCAGGCGCTGAGCAAGGAGTCCGACCAGGCATCGAAAGACCGGCTGGCGAAGGTCGAACAGGAGTTGGCGAACGTGAAGGAGCAGGCGGGCCAACTCCGGGCGCAGTGGCAGAACGAAAAGGGGGTCATCGACGAGGTGCGCCAGGTTCAGGAAGAGCTCGAGCAACGCCGCCAGGAACTGGAGCAAGCGCAGCGTGTCGGCGATTTGGGAAGGGCCAGTGAGATCCAATACGGACACATCCCGGCCCTGGAGAAAAAGCTGGGTGAACAGAAGGAACGGCTCACGCAGCTTCAGCAGAGCAGCCGGATCCTGAAGGAGGAAGTGACGGAAGAGGATGTCGCGCAGGTGGTTTCTTCCTGGACGGGCATTCCCGTGTCCCGGCTGCAGGAAGGCGAACGCTCGAAGTTGGTGAAGATGGAAGGGCGTCTCGGCGAACGGGTGATCGGCCAGCGGGAAGCGGTGGTGGCGGTCTCGAACGCGGTTCGCCGGGCCCGTGCCGGGTTGCAGGACGAGAACCGGCCGATCGGTTCCTTCCTCTTTCTCGGGCCGACCGGGGTGGGGAAGACCGAGTTGAGCCGGGCTCTGGCGGAATTCCTCTTCGACGACGAGCAGGCGATGATTCGCATCGACATGAGCGAGTACATGGAAAAGCACGCCGTCGCGCGGTTGATCGGGGCGCCTCCGGGCTACGTGGGATACGAGGAGGGCGGTCAGCTCAGCGAAGCGGTGCGACGGAGGCCTTACTCGGTGGTGCTCTTCGACGAGGTGGAAAAGGCGCACCCCGACGTGTTCAACGTGCTGCTCCAGGTCCTCGATGACGGGAGGATCACCGACGGTCAGGGCCGGACGGTCGATTTCAAGAACACCGTCATCATCATGACCAGCAACATCGGCAGTGAGCACATCATGAAAGAAGACGACCGGGAGCGACGCCGCACGCTGGTGACGGAAGCCCTTCGAAACCATTTCCGGCCGGAGTTCTTGAACCGGATTGATGAAACGGTGATTTTCGACCGGCTCAGCGAGGAGGATTTGACCCAGATCGTGGCGATCCAGATGCGGCGGGTGCAGCGGAGGCTGGCGGGCCAGGGGCTGAACCTGGAGTTGACCCCGGCGGCGTTGGAGTTCCTGGCGCGGCGAGGCTACGATCCGGTCTACGGCGCCCGGCCCTTGAAACGGGCGGTGCAGCACCTGATCCTCGACCCGCTCAGCCTGGAGCTGTTGGAAGGAAACTTCCGGGAGGGCGACACGATCGAGGGAGACGTGTCGGGGGATGAACTCGCGTTCCGCAAGAAGTGACGGAGTGAAGGATTGATGTCACACGGCGGGGTTGGGTGGCCAATGAGCACCGGATGGACTCCATCGTCGATTTGAATCCGCACCCCTCAGAGCCACCTGCCTCGCCCGCCACGACAGATGCCGGTCCGTCGGTCGCGCGGAAACGGTTTTCGGCGTTGATGCGTCAGCACCACCGCGAACTGCTGGTGTATGCCCATGCGGTGACGGGGGATTTTCACGGCGCGGAGGACGTCGTGCAAGATGCTTTCGTGATCGCCTACCGGAAGTTTGACGAGTTTGATCCGGAACGGGATTTTGGGGCCTGGATGCGGGGGATCGTCCGGAACAAATGCCGGGATTGGTTCCGGAGCCGGGCGCGCAGGCCGTTGACCGCGCTCGAGAATACCGAGATCGAAATCGATGTCTCCGCCTGGCAAGAGGCCTGTGCACGCGGTCAGGCGACCGTGTTCGACCTGCTCGAGAAATGCCTCGAACGGCTTCCCGAAACGCTGCGGGAACCGGTGCAGAGTTTCTACTTCAAGGACCGGGGAGGAGACGCCGCCGCAGCGGAACTAGGGATCAGCGGCGTATCCCTTCGCAAGCGGCTGCAGCGCGCCCGCGCCCTGCTTCACGACTGCATCACCAACCACCTTCCTTCTTCGACCCAGCCGGAACATGGCTGACTCCCCTCACATCGATCGCCTCATGGATGCCCTGCTCGAGCAGCAGGCCCGGAATCGCCGTGGCGAGGACGAAGCGTTTCTGGAACGCGTTGAAGCGCGGCTGGATGCGGAAGCGAAGGTCGTTGAGGTACTGGGCTCCGGGAGCGGAGGGACGGTCGGTTGGGTTCAGCCCTGGATGGGCGCGGCGGCCGCGATTCTGCTGCTCGCCGTGGCAGGGGCGTGGCTTGTGCCAGTCCTGAAGGACGACGCTCCCGTGGTGGCGGTCGCCCCCGAGAGATTCCCGCGGGAT
>CAZCRA010000079.1:11009-17148 GCA_964500945.1 uncultured Verrucomicrobiales bacterium
ATCGCCCGTCCGCCGTCACGGATCGTGTTCTGCGGGATCGCCGGGAGACCGCGACGGTGTCTTCCATGGCCGAGGGACCGCCGAGCCAGGTGGGCGGTGCCGGACTCACACGGAGCACCGATTTCGCTGCGTCTCCGCCGGCATCGACCCGTCCCGTCGTCGCGGAAGAGGTGGATGAGGGGCGAATCGAATCGCCGGAGGTCGAATCGTGGAGCGGATGGCGCTCACCTCTCGAGGCGCCCGTTCAGCGCCTGACGCTCGAGATGACGGCCGGCGAAGGGAACCGGCTGCTGGATGCGGTGCGCGCGAATTCGGCCGGGATTCCAGCCAGTGCTCTTTCGAACTCAGTTCGTTACGGATACCCTGAACCGGCGGCTTCCAAAGCCTTGGCGGTGGCGGTGGAAAGCGCGAACGCGCCATGGGCGCCGGCGAATCAGTTGCTGAAAATTGGGGTGCAGGCCGCGAACCGACCGGTCGATCGCGATCAGGCGGTCGCCGAGGTCGTCCAGGCCGAGGTGGAGTTCAACGCGAACCGCGTGGCGGAATACCGGCTGCTTGGCGTCGATAGTGTCTCGGAAGCGGGCATTCGTCCAGAGCGCGTCCGGCGAGCGCCGGCTGCGGCATCCATCGAGCCCGGGCGACAGGTCACGGCCCTCTTCGAAATCCGTCCGTTCCGTGGTGATGAGGAGACGCGAGCGTCGGAGCTTGCGACCCTTCCAGAGGCTGCCCGGCTGAAATATTCCAGCGTTCGCCCGGAACTCATCCCCGGCGATGAACTGGGGACGTTCTGGCTCCGCTACCGCCAGCCTGGAAGCACCGAAACGGAGTTGATCCAGGAACCGTTCCGGCTCGAGGACCGGGACTGGCGGCAGGCGTCGGAGGACTTTCAGTTTGCGGCTGGCGTCGGTCTTTTCGAGCAGGTTGTCCGGGGTGCGCCCGATTTGGAGGAAGATGCCCTGGAGACGGCCTTGGAACTCACGCGCCGGGGAGAAGCTGGAGATCCGACGGGGAAACGGTCGATGCTTCGCCGGGCGATGGAGTCGTCTCCTGCGGCGGCCAAGGCCTTGAAGTGACGACGGTTGCTCAGCCCTGATAGGCAAAACCCGGGACGCCGGCCACCTCCATGTCCACGGCGAAGACCCGTCCAGCATTCGGTTCGTCCAAGCCCGGCTTGAGACCGGTCGTGACGTAGAGCGTTTTCAGATCCGGACCACCGAAGGCCGGTGCCGTGGTCTCCACGCAGGGGAACTCGATGCGCTCGAGGACAGCGCCCGTGGAGGGATCGAATGCCAGCACCAAACCGCCGTGGCACATGGCGACCCAGAGGTTTCCCTGCGAATCGATCGTCATGCCATCCGGTGAACTCTCGAAGCCCTGAGCCGCGGTGTCGGCCAGCGTGCGCGGTTCGCCGATTTCGCCGGTGGCGTTGTCGAAGTCGAACTCCAGGATCTGTTTGCGCGGCGTGTCGATGTAATACATGCGGGTCGCGTCCGAGTTCCAGCAGATGCCGTTCGAGTTGGTGACCGAAGCGAATTTCTCGTGCACCTGCCCGGCGAGGTCGAGCATGTAGAGTTTGGCGTCGCCGGCCTTTTTGACGGTGCTGATGGTTCCGGCCCAAAACCGGCCCGAGGGGTCGCACTTTCCGTCGTTGAAGCGGTTGTCGGGCTTCTTATCCGGTTCGGGATCAGCGATCGGAGTTTTGGCGGACGTGGCCGGGTCCAGGAAAGCGAAGCCGTTGTCGCCCGCGATGACGAATCCGCCGCTGGCGCGGGGGACGACCGTTCCGACGCGCTCTCCGGCGTCCCAAAGGGTCTCCTCGTTTCGGTCGGGTTCGAAGCGAATGACTTTGTGATCTTCGATGTCGACGTAGAGAAGGTAATCCTCCCACCAGATCGGGCCTTCGCCCCAGGTGGCCATGTAGTTTCCTAGCGGCTCGGGTTTGCCTGGCATGGGCCTACTCTAAGACGCCGGGAAGCATTGCCAACGGAAAGAAGCGGGAACCGTGGGGGGACATGCCGCGGCTCGTCGAGAAGCCCGGCGCCGGCCGCTTTGGGAGGATGTTAAGGTCGGTGAGTTGTCCAGAGATTCAGATTGACTTTGGGGGCTTCCCTCATCACGGTGGTGCTGGTGATGAAATCGACCCTATCCGCCACGGGCTTGGCCATTTTCTGCGTGCTTTTCTCGCTTTCCAGCTGTTCGAATCCGGGCGCGAAGAGCGCGGGAGCGTTTGGTGAGCAAGGTGAAGTCATGGGGATGACGGAAGAAACGGCTCCTCCGGCCGAGACGCGTCCCGTTTCCGGCTTCCTGGTCTCCGGGTATCAGCCGCTCGAAGATTGGATGGACGCCCGCTTCAAGGTTCGTTACGAAAACATGCCGCTGCAGATGGTTTTCGACCAGGCGCCAATTTCCGACATCCGCTATAAGTTGGTCAATCTTCCCGAAGACGCTCCCGTCTTTCACCTCGTCTCCGATTCGATCAGCCGCCGCGAGATCCTGCGTGAGATTTCCGATTACTTCGACCTGCGCATGGAGGTGCAAATGATCGACGGCCAGCCCGGCTACGTCGTGGTCCGGGGCCCCGGCGGAGCCGTGTCGAGCGCGGAACCCGTCCCGGGCGGCGAGATCTGAACGGTGCGCTTCGGTTTGGTCCAGATCCCTGGACACATCCAGGTGGGCGCATCACCCCTTGGGGCGAATGGGCACTCGGCCAAGAGCTGAAGTGGTGACACTTCAGAGGTGGGGTGGCGAAATTGGACGCTTCACTCCCATTCTGACGAATCCGGGTAGAGCCAACTAACATTCTCGACCAGGCGGCTTGAGCGAGTGCCATTCCCTTAGTGCACCTCTCGAATCACCTTCCCGAGCAGTTCCATCCCGCGTGCCACCCGGTCCGGGGGCTGTGTGTAGGAAATCCGCAGGCATTGGGAGGCATGGGCCCAGGGCTCGTCCAATCCGTAGAAAAAATATTCGCCCGGAACCACGATGACACCTTCCGCCTTGAGCCGCTGGTAGAGTTTCGTGGCGGTGATGGGGAGTTCGGGTAGCCACAGCCAGAGGAAAAAGGCTCCCTCGGGATCGTGAACCCGGTAGGGCAGCCCCTCGAGAGCGGAGTCGAGCCAGGCGAGGGCCTGTTCGCAGCGCTCCCGGTAGTGGGGCCGGATGATCGTGCTCGACAGGTCCGCGATGGTGTCGTCGTCGAGGAGAGGGGTGACGATGGCCTGGCCGACATTCCCGTTTGCCAGGCCAGTGATCGCGGTCAGAGACCCCATCTGACGGCAGACCTCGGGGGCGGCCACGACCATCCCGGTCCGGGTGCCGGGCAGGCCGAGTTTCGACAGGCTGAGCGTCAAGATGACCTGTTCGTTCCAGAAGGGCTGGGCTTCCTCTGGAAAGACGACGCCGGGGAACGGCAGGCCATAGGCGCTGTCGACGATGAGGGGAATGCCATGCTCGGTCGCCAGGTCACCTAAGTGGCGCAACTCATCGTTGGTCAGAACGTTGGAGCTGGGGTTAGTGGGGCGCGACACACAGAGCGCCGCGATGTCCGGGGTGATGCGCAGCCGGTCGAAATCGACGCGGTATTTGAAGCGGTGATCGCCGTGCGTCTCGATTTGAGCGGGAATGCCGACGAACGATCCGGGGTCGAGGCATTGGTCGGCGTAACCAATGTATTCCGGCATGATCGGGAACAGGATTCGCCGGCGCTGGTCGCCGCGACGTCCGGCAAACAGGTTGTGCAGGTAGAAGAACGCGGTCTGGCCCCCGCTGGTGACGGCGATGTTGCCGGCGCTGAGAGGCCAACCGCATTGCCGCTCGAGAAAGCCCGCGAGTGCGGCCCGGAAGGCGGGATTTCCTCCTGGCGGGTCGTAGTTGGCGAGGACTGCCGGCCAACCTGGAGTCTCGTCGAGCATTTCACGCACGCGGCGATCCCAGACGGCTTGGACGTCGTCGACGAGAGCAGGATTTCCGCCACCCATCATGAGGGCGGAGCGATTGACGGTGAGCGCCTGACCGAGGTCCTCCATGAGTTGGAGGATACCGCTCTGACCGGTGAGACGCGCTCCGAGGTCCGAGAGGAGGAATCGGGAAGGGGCCGGTGGTGCCGGGTCGTTCTCCTCGCGATCGGCTGGATTCACGCCGGAGGTGGTGCGGGATCAGTTCCCGCTTTCGGACGAGCCGTCGTCCTTGGCTTCGCCGCTTTCTTCGGCGTCGACTCGAAGCCGGAGATCGAATTTCACATCCGGATGCAGCTTGACAGGGATGTCGAACGCGCCCGTCTGCTTGATGGGTTTTTCGAGGTGAATGGCGTGCCGGTCGATCTTTTCACCGGTCTTCTCCTCGATGGCCTTGACGATGTCGTTGACCGTGATCGAACCAAACGCCTTGCCTTCCTCGCCCGTTTTGAGTTCCTGACGGAATTTGATCCGCTTCAACTTGCTGGCGAGCGCTTCGGCTGCGGCGAGTTCCTGAGCTTCGCGCTCGGCCCGCGCCTTTCTTAGCGATTCGATCTGGCGGAGGTTGCCGCGCGTGGCCTCATAGGCTTTGCCCTGCGGCAGGAGGAAGTTTCGCGCGAACCCACGGCGCACTTTCACCACATCGGCTTCAGCGCCGAGATTTTCGATTTTTTCCCTGAGGATAACTTCCGTGAATGCCATGACCGTGAGCCGCTGCTTGTTGGCGGGAGGGCACCCAAGTAGCGTGAAAGCCGGTTGATGTCAAGGCGGAGGAACCTCTTTTCAGTTGTGAAGCGCCGCCGTCACGCTAAACTTGAAGGTCACGGCCGTTCGCCGGGTTTTGCGGGCATGGTTTAGTGGTAAAACGTGAGCTTCCCAAGCTTGAGTCGAGGGTTCGATTCCCTCTGCCCGTAGGTTGCTGATCGGGAGCCGATTGCAGCGATCGCGGCTGGCCAAGGATCACCGAATGGTCAACACCCCCCCTTAAGGGCTCGAGAAGGGACCCATCGGATCATTCGTTGGAGAATGGACCACGCCAGCCAGCTTCTGCCGATGCACTTCGGCTAGGAACCGACCCGCCTTGACGCAGCCTTTGGACGCACTTGTCGAGACGACTCGAGAAATGGCAAGAAGGTGGCGCTTGGCCGAGGATCGGATTGCGAAGTTTCGCATGAAAAGAGGCAGGCTTTGAAATGGTCGTCTATGACGAATGGCGCAGGGGCAACTCGCTGCAGTGGTATGGTTGTCTTCGGGCCGGCTCGATGGTTCTGGCCATGCATTGGACGCTGGTGTGAAATGAAAGGCCCCTTGTCACCCCTTCGTGCTCACGCGCTGGAATTATGATTTCGAACCTCAGGCTTTACCTGGCATGGATCGCGGCCCTCGCGGCGCCCGCAGTCGGCGCGGAGAAACCCGATTTCAACCGGGAGATCCGTCCGATCCTCTCGGACAAGTGTTTCTTCTGCCATGGGCCCGACGCCCACGAGCGGAAGGCGGACCTGCGGCTGGACACGGCGGAGGGCGCCTTCGCGGACTTGGGCGGCTATGCGGCGATCGTCCCCGGGAAGCCGGAGGAAAGTGAGATGATGTTCCGGATGCTCGACGACGAGGATCCGATGCCGCCGGAGAAATCGCACAAGTCGATGGAGGCGGAGGAAATCGAGCTGCTGAAGCGATGGATCGCCTCGGGCGCGGAGTATTCGGAGCCCTGGGCCTACGTGCCTCCGGTGAAGCGCCCGGTTCCACCGGTGCGGGACGAGGCCTGGCCGGCAAACTGGGTGGACCGCTTCGTGCTGGCGCGCCTGGAAGAGGAAGGGCTGAAGCCCGCGCCCGATGCCGACCCGGTGACGCTGATCCGGCGGCTGCACTTCGATTTGACCGGGCTCCCGCCGACCCCGGCGGAGGTGGATGCGTTCGTCCGGGGCGAGCGCGATCTGGAGTCGGTGGTGGACGCCCTGCTGGCTTCGCCGCATTTCGGAGAGCGGCTGGCGATGTATTGGCTGGACCTGGTTCGCTACGCCGACACGGTGGGCTACCACGGCGACCAGGACCACAACATCTCACCCTACCGCGACTGGGTGATCGCGGCTTTCAACGCCAACCTGCCATTCGACCAGTTCACGCGCGAGCAGTTGGCGGGCGATCTTTTGCCGGACCCGACGCTCGCTCAACGGGTGGCCTCCGGC
>CAZCRA010000080.1:0-16826 GCA_964500945.1 uncultured Verrucomicrobiales bacterium
GCTTCGGTGAAGCCGGCGACACCATCATTCTAGAGTGCAAACAGGCCCGGGCCGATCTCCGGCGCGACGCTCATGACCTGGAGGCGGCCCGCGCGCGCCACGCGCACCTCGTCACGCGCCTGCAGCGCCTCGAAGCCCTGCTCGCCGTCCATCGCCCCGATCTCCGGAGAGGCGAGACCCTCTTCCCGGAACTCGACACCTTGGAGCTAGCGTCCTGGCAGCACCGGGGCCATCACCGGCTCTCGCGCGAACTCGCTCAGGTGGAGCGGCAAATCCTCGGCGGCACGAAATTTCATCGGCTTCTCCAATGGCGATGCGCCAACCTCTTCGTTCTCGTGGCGATTCCCGGCATCCTTGACCAAAGCGAGATCCCTCGAAATTGGGGCGTTCTGGAACCCGTCGAAGCGTTCGAAGCCTCCGAAATCGTCCCAGACCTGCGAGTGGTCCGTCCGCCCGCATGGCAGGAAGCGCCCCTCTCCCACCGGTTAACCCTTCTCGAGCGCATCGCGCGCAGGAACACGCGCACGGAGAGCCGCGCAGCCGGTCTTCAAGCGCCCGGCCGGCCTTCCCACCAAAAATGAGAAGGACCGGGGTTTCCCCCGGCCCTTCCAACCACGTTTCATTTTTCCATGCACCGCGATCATGCGGGCTGGAAGCTTTTCATCCCTTTCAGCCTTCGGCCCCGTAAGCGGGCGCGCCGTGCTCGCCAAGGTCCAGCCCTTCGGACTCTTCCTCTTCGCTCACCCGGACACCGCCGAGGATCTTGAGGAGTAGGAACACCACGAAGGCGAAGACGAACGCGAAGGCCGAAACGGCAAGGGCGCCGATCAGCTGCGTCATGATGTTCGCACCACCGAAGATTCCCACGGCCAGCGTTCCCCAGATGCCAACCACGCCGTGGACGGAAATGGCGCCCACCGGATCGTCGATTCGGATCTTGTCCAGGAAGATGATGGAGAACACGACGATGAGACCGGCAATGAGACCGACAACCACCGACATCGGCGGGCTGATGGCGTCCGCACCTGCCGTGATCCCGACCAGCCCGGCCAAGACCCCGTTCAGTGCCATCGACAAATCCGGCTTACGCAAGACGATGATGGACGTGAAAATGGCTCCCACGGCACCTGCGCAGGCCGCCAGCGCGGTCGTCACAAACACGTAGGCCACGGCGGCCGGATCAGCGCTCAGCACGGAACCGCCGTTGAAACCGAACCATCCCAGCCAAAGCAGGAAAACACCGATGGTCGCCAGTGGCATGCTGTGTCCCAGGATCGGCTTGATGCCTTCCGAGGTGTATTTGCCTTTCCGCGCCCCGAGGAGCATCACGCAGGCCAGAGCACCAAAGCCACCGAAAGCATGCACCACCGTCGAGCCGGCGAAGTCATAAAACCCACCGGGAAGCTTGGTCAGCCAGCCGCCACCCCAGTGCCAGGAACCGGCAATCGTGTAGCCCAGCGCCACGAAAACCGTGGAGAAAATCATGAACTTGCCAAGTTTTACCCGCTCAGCCACGGCGCCCGAAACAATCGTGGCACCCGTCGCGGCAAACATCGCCTGGAAGATGAAGTCCGCCCAGTAGGTATAACCCGGGTTGTATTCCGAGGTCGTGTTCGCATAGGCGTCCGCCGCCGCGAAACCCGCCGGTCCGCCGATCGAAAGCACGTCCGGAATCATCCAGCTGCCCGGATAGTGCGTGTTGAAGCCGATCAGGTAGTAGGAGAGAATCCCGACCGAGATGATCCAGACGTTTTTGAAGAGGATGTTGACCGTGTTCTTCTTCCGTGTGAGGCCGGCTTCCAGAGTGGAGAAGCCGAGGTGCATCGTGAACACCAGGAAGGCCGAAATCAGAATCCAGAGGTTGTTGACGGTGAACGTGGAGAAGCCCGCGGACTCCGTGAATGCCTCATAGGTATCCTGCGCCATGGCGGCGCTGGAACCGAGAAACCACGTAGCTGCGATCGTCCCCAGACCGAGAAGTCCTTTGTGGGATGGTTTAGTCATGTAGGTTAGTTTTGTGACAGGTTGGTTGTCGGAGTCAGTGCCCCGTTGGTTCGTGCCCGACCGCCCTCAGCTTGAGGGCCGTCATGGACGTGACGGGCATCAATTCAGCAGCAGCCGTGCCAACCCTGGCAGCACGGGCAATAAAAAAACTTTCCCCGGCCCGGTTGCCCGTCAGGTGGTCATTTTTTTACACCTTTTCAGTCCTCCTGTGCCCTAGCTCGAGGATGGGCTTCCTCATACACCCGCTTCATCCGCTCCACCGTCACGTGGGTGTAGATCTGCGTCGTCGAAAGACTCGCATGGCCCAGCAACTCCTGCACGCTGCGGAGATCCGCCCCGTTCTCGAGCAGATGCGTGGCGAAGCTGTGGCGGAATTTGTGCGGACTGATCGCCAGCGGAATTCCCGACAACTCCCGATACTTCTGAATCATCCCCGAAATGGCCCGGGCGCTCATCCGTTTCCGGAGCTTGCTCAGAAACAAGGCCCCTTGCTCCACCCCGGCCTCCCGGCGATACCGGCTCAACGCCTCGTCCGCGTGGCCCCCGACCGGACACAGCCTCTCCTTTCCGCCCTTCCCGCTCACACGGAAACACTGCTCCGCGGCGTCGTAATCCTTCACGTTCAAGGACGCCACCTCCGCTACCCGCATGCCCGAACTGTAGAAGACCTCCAAAATCGCCACGTCCCGGACCGCCAGCCATTTCGGCGCCTGTTTTTCCCGCGGCACTTGCATGGGAAGAGCCAAGAACGCCTCCACCTGTTCCAGGCTCAGCACGACCGGAAGCTGCCGCTTCGGTTTGGGTAGTTGGACATCCAACAGCGGGTTTTCCGGCAGCCCTTCCCGGTGATGCAGGAAGTGATAAAAACTCCGCAGCGCCGCGAATCGCAGCCGGATCGTGGATCGCGCCACCTCCCGTTTCATCAGCGCGAACAGGTAGTCCCGAAAGACCTCGGCATCGCACCGCTCCCACCCCTCGAAGCTCCCGTGCCACTTGCGAAAAGCCCGCAGCGCGTGTTCGTAATTCCGGAGCGTCAGTGGCGAGGCCTGCTTTTCAATCTCTAGAAACTCCAGAAACCGCTGCTCACGCGCATCGTTGCCCTCAACCACTCGTCTAAGTAATCTTAAGTATTCCGCTGCGGCAACCCACATGCTCACGAAAAGGATCATTCCCTGCCTGGATGTCACCGGCGGACGCGTCGTGAAGGGCACCCGTTTCCTCCAGCTCCGCGATGCCGGCGATCCCGTCGAATGCGCCATGGCCTACAACGAACAGGGTGCCGACGAACTGGTCTTCCTGGACATCACCGCCTCCTCCGACGGCCGCGAGACGATGGTGGAGGTCGTTCGACAAACGGCCGAGCACTGTTTCATGCCCTTCACCGTGGGCGGCGGAATCCGCACCGTGGCCGATATGCGGCGCATGCTTCTGGCGGGAGCGGACAAGGTCGGCGTCAACACCGCCGCAGTTCAAAACCCCGCCATCGTTTCCGAAGGTGCCGAAGCCCTTGGGCGCCAGTGCATCGTCGTCGCCATCGACGCCAAGCGCAATGACCGGGGCAGCTGGACCGTCCACACCCATGGCGGCCGGACTCCCACCGAGCTGGACGCGATCGCCTGGGCGAATGAAGTCGCCGAGCGCGGAGCGGGAGAAATCCTGCTGACCAGCATGGACGCCGACGGGACAAAGGCCGGCTACGACCTGGAGCTAAACCGCGCCGTCAGCGAAGCCGTCGGGATCCCGGTGATTGCCAGCGGGGGAGCCGGATCGCTCGAACACATGGCCGAGGTCCTGCAAAGCGGCAAGGCCGACGCCGTTCTCGCCGCCAGCATCTTCCACTTCGGCGAATTTACCGTTGCCGATGTGAAAGACTTCCTCGCCAGCCGCGCCATTCCCGTCCGGCCGGCCCCATCCGTTTAGCAGCCTGGTGCAAAACCCGGTGCCGTGTCGCGCAAAGTAAGAGATTCTCGCCACCCTGCGCAGCCTCACTTCATCCAAATGTAACGAGTCTCCTGGGCGCGGTGCGGGGTTTTTCAATAACCCCTTAGTCGAGCAGCCGCCGCTGCAACACGTCCCCCTCGGAACGGCGTAGATCGAACTCGATGTCAAAGCCCGCCGCGGCCGACCCCAAACTGCCGATCAGGCCAAAACGATCGCAGCCCTCGAAATGGGCCGGCTTCAGCGGCCGAGGTTGTTCGGCCCGATGCCCTGCCACGCGAAAGTGGTCGACGGTCCCTCCTGCCAGATGTCGCCGGAACCGGTTCAACTGTCCGTTCGCCGCGCGAAAAGCGCCGTCGTGAGAACCAGAGAGCTTCACCTCGTAAACCGCCACCACCCGCCGCTCGTCGCCCTCCCGCTGGATCGCGACCAGGTCGAGCTCTCCCAGCGTCCTTCCGGTGGCGTCAAAATACTGAAGCCCTGCGATCAACTCGAACTCCGGCGCCGGAAAATAGCGTCGCATCTCGACGAAGGCGATCGCTTCCAGGACGCTCCCAACCTTCCGGTAATCGAAGGGTAAATCCCGGATCGCCCGCTCATAACCCTCAAGAAGCGCGGCCCGGTCCAGCGCGGGCTCGGCCACCACCACCCTCGCCGGGAGCGGTTCACGCCCGCCGGCCGCAAAAACACCCAGCATCCAAAGGCAAACGCCCAGCGCCACTCCAGCTTTTACTCGCCACCTCGCGGTCATGCGCTGCCAACCAACTCCCTCCGCTCCGCCAAGGCAAGCCCCCCAGGTTGACGATCGTCCCCTGACCGGCGAAGATCCCCTCGTCCCTCCGGTCGTCCGCCACCGCATGCACTTTTTCCGCGTCAGCACGCTCCTGGCCGGTTGCCTCGCCGTCAGCGCGTGCAGCCTTTCCGTGGTCGATCGCGGCGCACCCGAAGGCGGCGCCCCTACCGCTCCTGAGGCTTTTCGTCAGGGCGCGAACTCCGGCACCGGCCCGGAACTGGATGGAAACTGGTGGGAACCTTTCGGCGATCCCGCTCTATCGAGCCTGGTCGCCAGCGTGGCGGAGCAGAATCCGGATGCCCGCGCTGCCATGGCTCGCGTCGAGCAGGCCTACGCCACGATGGGTATCACCCGCTCGGAGCGGTTCCCCAGTGCCGACGGCGACGCCTCCGCCACGCACCAACGCGATTCTCTCAACAATCTCCTCTTTCCCCTGGATGAACCCCAGTATGAACAATACCGGCTCGCCGCCTCGGCTTCGTGGGAGATCGACCTCTGGGGCCGGCTTCGCGGGGCCTTCCGTCGCGACCGCGCGCGCGTCGAAGCCGCGCAGGAAGACTACCGGGCCGCCATCCTCTCGCTGCAGACCACCATGGCCCGCCAGTACTTCGCGTGGCGTTTCGTCCTTCGTGAAATCGCGATCCTTCGCCAGGCGGTCGACGTCCGCTCCGAGGCGCTCCAGCTCCAGGAATCCCGTGCGGAGCGGGGCGCGGGAATCCAGCTCGACGTGGCTCGCGCCCAAACCGAACTCGAAACCACCCGGGCCGATGCCGAAGGCCTGGAACGGACGCGCGGGAAACTCGAACACGCCTTGGCCGTCCTGGCCGGGAAAGCCCCCTCCTCCTTCCAAATCACCGCCGCCGGCGATCCCGTGAAATTGCCTCGCGTGCCCGCCGGACTGCCTTCTTCCCTCCTGGAGCGTCGACCGGACCTGCGCGCCGCACGTCACCGGCTCGAGGCGGCCTCGTTGGAGGTCGGGATTCGCAAAACCGACTGGCTCCCCCGTCTCCGCCTCACCGGCTCAGGAGGGGTCGCCAGCCTCCAGGCCACCGATTTGTTCGCCAGCAAAGACAGCCTTTTCTTCAGCCTCGGCCCGCAACTCGACATGCCCCTTCTCCGGGCAGGAGCGCTGGGTTCTCGCGTCGGCCGTGCCCAGGCCGAGTGGGAAGAGGCCGCTGAATCTTATCGCTCCGCCTTGCTCACCGCCGTCCGGGAAGTCGACGACGCCTTGCTCGACCTCGCCATTCTCCGCCGGCAGATCGCCGCCCAGGATCGTGCCGTAGACGCCGCCGAGCAAACCGCCCGCCTCTCCCGCCTTCGCTACGATCGGGGATTGGTGAATTACTTCGAAGTCGTCGAGGCCGACCGCACCCGGCTCAATGCACGGCGCGCCGCCAACGCGCTTCGCGCCGAACAGGCCGCTGCCACGGTCCAGCTCATCCAGGCCCTCGGCGGCCGTTGGTGAAACGCGACTTGGCCCGGTTTTTGCCGGGGCGCCACACCTCAGACCTCTTTACCAGCCCGCTCCAGCGCCTCGAGCGCCCGCTGGTAACCTTCCAACGCCTCTTTTTGAACCGAATCAAACTCGGCTAATTGGCTGCGCCCGCTTTCAGTGGCGCCCGATCCCAGGCTGCGAAGATAGGATTCCACCCCCTTCTTGTGGTGGTAGTAGTCCCGCAGGCGGTAGCGTGCGACGAGTTCATGACAGCGCGCGCACCGCACGAAAACCATTTGGGCCCGGCCCGGCTCACGCACGAGGATGTTCCTCACATCGTGGGAACCGCAGGACTGGCAGGTTTGTCGATGAACTTCCATGGCATGTGATCTGCCCAGCCCGGACTCTCAAAAGAATCCCGAGAGATCCCACCACCAATACCCAACGGTGAACGCGAGGGCAATCCCAATCACCGTAATCATCAAACCGGGACGCAGCAGGTCCGACGCCTTCACCTCCCCGGACGAGAACGCCATGGCATTCGGGGGTGTCGAAATCGGCAGCGCCATCGCCAGCGAGCAGGCAAACGCCACTCCCAGAAGCACTGGCGAAAGCGGTTCAACGCTCAACCCCAGCAGGATCGGCATGATCAGGTTCGCCGTCGCCGTATTGCTCATCACCGTCGACATCACGCAGGCCAAAACGCCGAACGCCACCATCAGCCCATAGGCGGGCATCGAATCCCCCGGCAGCCGCGCCACGACCCATGTCGCCAAGCCGCTCGCGGCAATGGCCGTTCCCAGGCACAGCCCACCGCCCATCACCAGCAGCACATCCCACGACATCGACCGCAGGTCGCGCACGTTCAGAATCCCGGTGCCAAAGAACAGGATCAATGGAATCAAGGCCACCGTCCCCGAACGCATCCCGTGCCAGGCACCGGTTAACCAGCCGATCACCGTGATGACCGTGCCCGCCAAAACCACCACGACCCCGTGAGAAACCGGGAGCTGCAGCGGAGCACAATCGATTCCCTCCAGGCGATCCGCGGAACGAAATAGCACCCGTAGCACCATCCACGCCACCAGCACCATCCCCACCGCGCCCGGAACGCCGACCAGCATCCACATCCCAAAGCTCGGGGCGATCGCCAACTGATTCATGTACTGCAGGGCGATCGCATTCGGTGGGCTCCCGATCGGCGTCCCCAACCCACCCGCGTTGGCGGCGAAGGGAATGCAGAGCACCAAGGCCTTCCGCGCCTTCGAAATCTCCGGCAAACCCCGCACGATCGGCAGCACCAGCGCCAGCATCATGGCCGCCGTCGCGGTGTTGCTCAGCCACATCGAGAGAAACGCCGTCACCCCCATGATCCCAAGCATCAGCCGTGGAAGCGACGTCCCGCACTGCCGGATGATCAACCGGGCCATCTGCTCGTCCAGCCGGTACTTGTGCAGCGCCGCCGAAAGGACGAATCCCCCCAGAAACAACAGAATGATGTTCGAAAAGAACGGCGCCAAAAAGACGTCGCTCTTTACCTCCGATCCGGCCTGTTCCAGACTCGGCCCCAGCCAGACGATGCAGAGAAAGAGCACCACGAAGCTCGTCACATACAGCGGCACGGCTTCGGAAACCCAGTAGACCGCCGCAATCATGAGAATCGCCAGGGCGATCCCCGCCGGCGCCGGCATCCCTCCCATCCGGCCCACCCAGATCGCGATGAAGGCGATGCCCAAGGCCGCGCCCAAAGCGATCAAAAATCGCACCATCGCACGCAGGGCAGGATCTTCGGGCAAGCGGATTCGAGAAAACAACGACATGATGACCTAGGGCGAGGCGCCTCCAAACAGCACGCGCGGTGCCAACCGCCCTACCCTCCTTTGAGCGCTCGCCAGGCGCCAGCAACGAATTCGCCAGAACCAGTTGAACTTGACCCCAGCACCAAATCATCGCTGAATGACTCTTCCGGTCGACCCAACCTTCAGCCCAACCTGACCGTTCTTCCTCCCCCCCGCACGCGCTTCCACGAATGATCCACATCGACTTCGATGGCGTTCCGATTGAGGAAGGCTACCGCTTCGCCGTCCAGATCAATCCCGGCATGCTCGATGGAACCGGCGGGAAATGGCGCACCGTGGCCACCACCCAAACCCCCGTCGATGGCGTTCGGCAGTGCTCAAACCTTCTGGCCGCCCTGGAAGCGGTTCTAGCGCCGGACAAATTCAAAGCCGGCAATGAAAACGTGCTGGCCCCTGCCCTCCGGCTCTACGACCTGGAGCGTGGTTGCACCGTCGTTTGGTGCGAAGACGGCCGCCTCTGCTTCGATTCCGTCATCGCCGGCGATTTCGAGGCCCGCATCATCCCGGAACGCCGGCTCGACTGAACCTCCCCGAGCGAAGAGTGACAAAGCCCTGACGCTCAGGACGCAGACTTCCATATCCATCCCATCAACGGAGCGGCCGCGGGGGTTTTTTAGAGGTTCCCTGAAGCCCATCCCGTCCAGCCCTGTCAGTGAACTTCGACGGGAACCCCGATCGCCGTCTCGTAGGCCTGGTGAAGCTGGAACGTCTGCTGCGCCCCCAGTTTCTGCCCAGTCTGCGCGAGAAGATACAGCGCCAGGCCCAGGACCGCCATCGCCCCCACGATCCACAATCCCCAGGGGTAATATCCGATCAAGGCCTGGCAAATCCCAAGAATGCTCCCGATGGAACCGAGAAACGCGATCGCGACATACCCGTAGAGAAACAAGGACCAGACGTTCGCCCCCGGCCCATACCGCCCCCGCACCATCGTCTTCCCGTCTTCCGTCTTCTCCAGACTGAGGTCCAGCCGCGGGGACCAGAAGTGCTGCTCGTCGTCTGGAATTCGTAGACTGATAAACCCCGGGAAGCGCGTCACTTGGCAGCGGTGCCCTTCCGTTCCCGCCCGCTCGACGAGTCGCTCCTCCACCGAAGCCAAATCCAAATCCAGCAACTGCCGGAAGTGTGGCCGAAAACCAAAGCTGCTCATGATTCACCCAATGATGGATGATTTCCCTTCAACCTGTCAATTCACCGAAACACGACACCGAGAATCGACACGGACTCGGATTTGCAAGATCTTCCGAGTGCCCCTCGTGATTTGCCCTTGAAACCCGAGGGCGCCCCTCGCCAGAGTGGACGCCATCCCAATCATGCTGAATTTTCCCCCCATGCTCCCGAGGATCCCACGTCTCGTCGCCGCGATTCCCTTGGCGCTCCTCCTCACGGCCAGTCCGGTCGCGGCCGTCGACTTTTCCCGCGATATCCGCCCGATCCTCAACAAAAACTGCGCCGGCTGTCACGGCGGCGTCAAACAAGCCGGCGGCATTTCTTTCGTCTACCGTGATCAGGTCATCGGTTTCGAGGGCGACTCCGGGAACCCCGTCGTCGTCCCGGGTGACCTCGATGCGTCGGAACTCGTCTACCGCATCACCACCGATGACGACATCGACCGCATGCCCCCTACCGACGAGCATCCGGAGGGCCTGAAGGCTGAAGAAGTCGCGCTTCTGAAGAAATGGGTCAAAGCCGGCGCACCCTGGGAGCCGCATTGGTCCTTTGTTGAACCTGAGCGCGCCTCCCTCCCCTCGGTCCGGGACTCGGCCTGGCCCCTCTCTCGCATGGATCACTTCACGCTCGCCGCCATGGAGACCCGCGGCCTGGAACCCAACCGCCCCGCCGAACCAGCCCGATTGCTCCGCCGGCTCCACCTCGATCTCACTGGCCTGCCGCCCACCCTCGAGGACTACGACGCCTTCGAGACCGCCTGGCGCGACGACCCCGACGCCGCCGTGCGCACCGCCGTCGACGATCTCCTGCAGCGCCCCGCCTTCGGCGAACGCTGGGCCACGCTCTGGCTCGACCTCGTCCGTTACGCCGACTCTCGCGGTCTCGGCCTCGATGACCGCCGCACCATCTGGAAATACCGGGACTGGGTGATTGACGCTTTTGCTTCGGACATGCCCTTCGATGAATTCACCATCGCCCAGCTCGCCGGCGATCTCCTTCCCGAACCCACCACGGCCGACCTCATCGCCACCGCCTGCCACCGGAACACCCAAACCAACAACGAGGGAGGCACCGACGACGAAGAGTTTCGAACCGAAGCCGTCCTCGACCGGGTGAACACCACCTGGCAGGCGTGGAACGCCATCTCCTTCGGCTGCGTCCAGTGCCACAGCCACCCCTACGACCCCCTCCGCCACGAGGAATACTACGGGTTCATGGCGTTTTTCAATAACACCGCCGACTCCGACCTGGCCAACGACGAACCCCTTCTTCGCGTCCCGCTGAACCCGGACGACCAGCCCAAATCCTTCGAACTCGATCAACGCATCCTCAATCTCAAACAGCGAATGTGGGAGCCCGGCAACGCCCTTCGCCAGGCAACCGCCTGGGAACCCGTGCGCGACCTCGAGGCCCGGGCTTCAAACGAGACGCGGCTCGCCATCGAAACCGTCGACGACCGCGAGGAGTTCCACACCGTCGGCACCGTCCAAAAGGAACTCGGCGTCACCCTCACCGCCCCGGTCCCAGCCGGTCAACCCCTCACCGCCATCCGGCTCACCGCCCTTCCGCTCGACCCCGAAACCGCCTTGCGCGACCCCGAGTGGGGCTTTCTCATCCATGAACTCGAGGCGCACGTTCATCCGTCCGACAACGGTGAATCGGGATCCGCCGAACCGCGCGCCGTCTCCTTCCGGCGGGCACTTCCGGACGTCCCTTGGCGTCCCGAGGAACCCTTCGCGTCCATCAAACCGAACGGCGTGGGCTTTGCCGCCTTCACCCGGATCCATCACCCCCGGGAACTGGTGCTCGTGCCCGAACGGCCTATGGAGATCGAACCCGGCAGCCGCCTGTCCTTCCGCGTGAAGTGCAATCGCAGTGCCCGGGGCTCCTTCCCGCTGGTCATCAAACGAGGCCGTCTCGATCTATCCCGGGATCCGGCCTGGACGGAGTGGGCCAAATCCCCCGCCCTCGCCGAGGCAGATCGCGAACTCGCGAGCCTCATGGATCAACGCAAAGCGATCCCGGCGACCACCGTGCCCATCCTCTCGGAGCGACCCGATTCCATCGCGCGGCCAACGCACGTGTTCGCCCGGGGAAATTTCCTGACGAAAGACAAACAGGTCACCGAGATGGTCCCGGCGTCGCTCCCGCCGATCGAGAGCGCGTCTCCAGAGGGACCGAGCCGTCTCGACCTCGCGCGCTGGCTCGTTTCGCCCGATCACCCTCTCACCGCCAGGGTTTTCGTGAACCGAATCTGGGAGCAGCTCTTCGGCGCCGGCATCGTCCCCACCCTGGAGGACTTCGGGTCAGCCGGAGAACCTCCGACCCACCCCGAACTGCTGGACGATCTGGCCGTCCGGTTCGTCGAGGACTTCGACTGGAGCGTGAAGGCGCTCATCCGCGAGATCGTTCTGTCCGCCACCTACCGCCAGAGTGCCCGCGCCTCCGCCGCGAAACGGGAAATCGATCCGTCGAACCAATGGCTCGCCCGGGGCCCGAGGAACCGGCTGACGGCCGAGATGGTCCGCGACCAGTCACTGGCCCTCGCCGGCCTGCTTTCCTCCAACCGCGGCGGCCCGCCCGTCCATCCCCCACTCCCGGATGGCGTCTGGAAGCCGTTTTACCGGGGCGACAAGTGGAAAACGCCCGGTCCGGACGACGAAAACCGCTACCGCCGCGCCATCTACACCTACGTGAAGCGCACGATCCCCTACCCGGCGTTTTCCACCTTCGACGCCCCCTCCCGCGAGTTCTGCACGTCCCGCCGCTTGACGTCGAACACCCCTCTGCAGGCCCTCGTCACGCTGAACGACCAGGGGTTCCTCGAGGCCGCGCAAGGCCTGGCCAACCGCATGCACCGGGAGTTCGAAGGCCCGCCGGAGGCTCGCATCGCCACCGCCTACCGCCTCTCCACCGGCACCCGGCCCGGCGAAACCGAAATGGCCGAACTTCTGTCCCTCTTCGAATCCACTCGCCAGGCTCACCTGCAGGACCCGGACCCGTCGGATTCCGTGGCCGACGAGCCCGTCAGGTTCGCCTACACCATTGTCGCCCAGGTCCTGTTGAACCTCGACGAAGTCCTCACCCGCTGACGCCTCCAGCCCTTCATCCCTCCCTTCCTCTCATGCTGCCCTACGCCTCCGAACGTCTCGCTCAAACCGCATCGCTCAATTCCCGGCGCCAATTCCTCGCCAAGGGGTCCACTGGTCTGGGCGCCCTTTTCTACGCCCTGCAAACCGGCCAGGGCCTCGGCGCCACCTCCAGCCAGCCGGTTCACGCCCCGGGGAACCCGCTCTCCCCCCTGAAACCGCATTTCCCGGCCAAAGCGAAGCGCGTGATCTTCCTCCACATGATCGGAGCGCCCAGCCAACTGGAGCTTTTCGATCACAAACCCGAACTTCAAAAACTCGACGGGAAAGACTGTCCCCAAGAGTTCCTCGAGGGCAAACGCTTCGCCTTCATTCAGGGCACGCCCAAGATGCTGGCCTCCCAGTATCCGTTCCGCCAATACGGACAGTCCGGGGCATGGCTCTCGGATCGCCTGCCACATATCGCGCAGCACGTCGATGACATCTGCTTCCTCAAAACGATGCAGACCGACCAGTTCAACCATGGCCCTGCCCAGCTCATGGTCCACGCCGGTCAGTCCCGCATCGGCAACCCTTCCATCGGTTCCTGGGTCACCTGGGGTCTCGGCACCGAAAACCAAAACCTCCCCGGCTTCATCGTCCTCCTCTCCGGCGGCCGGCAGCCCCGCGTCGGAAAGGCCCTCTGGAGCGGCGGTTTCCTCCCCTCGGTCTATCAGGGCGTGCAATGCCGGTCCGTTGGCGACCCCGTTCTCAATGTCTCGAACCCGGATGGCATCACGCGCGACGTCCGCCGCGCCGCCCTCGACAGCTTGGCTCGCCTCAATCAAAGCGCCTACGACACCTTCGGCGATCCCGAAACCCTCACCCGCATCGCCCAATACGAAATGGCGTTCCGAATGCAAATGGCCGTCCCCGACGCCATGGACCTTTCAAAGGAAAGCCCGGCCACTCATGCCGCCTACGGCACCCAACCAGGAAAGGAAAACTTCGCGAACAACTGCCTGCTCGCCCGCCGTCTCGTCGAACGCGGCGTGCGTTTCGTCCAGCTCTTCGATTGGGGATGGGACTCCCACGGCACGACCAAGAGCGAAGCGCTCAACATGGGCTTCCAGGACAAATGCCGCGAGGTCGACCGACCCATCTCCGCCCTCCTCACGGATCTCAAACAGCGCGGCCTCCTCGAGGACACCCTCGTCGTCTGGGGAGCGGAATTCGGCCGGACACCCATGCGCGAAAACCGCGGTGGCCAGGAAATGGAACTCATCGGCCGCGACCATAACCCCGGCGCTTTCACTTTCTGGATGGCCGGCGGCGGCGTCCGAGGTGGCACCTCTTACGGGGAAACCGATCCCGTCGGCTACACGGCCGCCAAGGACCCCGTCCCCCTACGCGATTTCCACGCCACCCTCCTCCACCTGCTCGGCTTCGACCACAAACACTTCTCCGTGCCGTTCCAGGGACTCGATCAAAAGCTCACCGGCGTCCTCCCAGCCAAGGTGATTCCGCAGGTTTTGGCTTGAGTTCATCTCGCGCTGTCGCTGAAATTCCGCATCGCATGACGCGTCCGCTCCTCATCGCCCTCGTTCTTCTGAGCCCCGCCTTCCTCGCTCTCCGGGCTCCGGTCGAACCTCTCGAGACGCGGCTGAAAAAGGCCGAGACGGCCTTCGTCGGTACGATCGTCGACCTCGAGCGAAAGGATGGATGGGCTCGCGGTTTCCTGCTGGTCGAAGACCCGCTCAAAAATGCCGTGGTGGATCAGAAAATCCCCGTCATCTGGCGCCACCAAATGCCCGGCGGCCTGGCCATCGGCGGCGGTCTGCTGAGCTTCAACCCGGACGAGGGCACCCGCGGCATCGCCATCCTCACCGACCAGCACGAGGAGCGCTACTGGCTCCGCGACGACAAGTTCGAACCCGTCAAGAAGCTCGACGAAGTCCGAAAACTCCTGGCTGCTCAGCGACTTCGCGACTCCCCGGATGGAACTTAGCCAGTTCACCGATTATTCGCTGCGCACCCTGATCTACGCTGCCCTCCGCGAGCCCGGCCAGGTCTCATCGGTTCGCGAAATCGCCGAAGCCTTCGCGATCTCTCATCATCACCTTGTGAAGGTGGTTCACAATCTGGCGCGCTTGGGCTACGTCGAAACCGTGAGAGGCCGGAAGGGTGGTGTTCTGCTGGCAAAGAAGCCCGAGTCGATCCGGATCGGCGACGTGGTTCGGCAAACGGAAAGCCTCGCTGTCGTCGAGTGCCACCGCGACCCTGGCAATACCTGCTGCATCGCCGGGGTCTGTCACCTGCAATCCGTCCTGGCCGCGGCGACGCGCGCGTTCATGGCCGAACTCGACAAGGTCACCCTCGAGGATCTGGTCGTGAATCAGGCTCCCTTGCGCCATCGGCTGAAACTGTGAACCCGGCGCGGGCTTTCGCGGTTTGACAAAACATGTATTTCATTTACATGATTTCGCCATGAAAACCGCAACCCTGCTTTTAACCGCTCTCCTCCTGACGGCGAACCTCCACGCCGACGATTCGAATCCCGCCAATTCCCCCGTCGACCCAAACAGCATCTACGCACGCTTGGGAGGCCAGCCCGCCATCGACGCCGCTGTCGACCTGTTCTACGAAAAGGTTCTCGCCGACAAGACCGTCAAACATTTCTTCGATGACGTGAACATGGCGCGTCAGCACAACAAGCAAAAAGCCTTCCTCGCCGCGGCCTTTGGTGGTCCCGTGCCTTACGAAGGAAAGGACATGCGCACCGTTCACGCCCATCTCGACCTCGAGGAGGCTCACTTCAACGCGATCGCAGGCCACCTCCAAGCCACCCTCGTGGAATTGAAGGTCGACGAAAAACTGATCGCCGAGGTGATGGCCGTTGCCGCCAGCACCAAGGATGACGTCCTAAACCGTCCGGCCACTTCAAAGCCGTGACGACCAGCTGATACCGATGCTCTGGCAGCCCACTAGGCCTCCATCGCCGCGTTCAGCTGCTCGACCAATCCCGGCTCCAGCTCCAGCGCCCGAGCGAAGCGCATCAGAAACAAATCTTCGGCCGGCGTATCGGCATCGATGGCCGTAAGCGCCGCGCCGTAGAGTTCAGCGGCCTCCTCGGGCGATTCCACCAGGGCCGCCAAATCCTCCACGGCCGGAGGCTGGTTCAGCGCGCTGGTCAGTTCCGATTTCTCCGCGGGTTCCAGCGGCGCCTCGTCGATGGCTGCGATCAAAACGTTCATTTCTTCCCGGTCGATCGTCCCATCCGCCGCTGCCGCCGCGATCATGGAGAGGATCATTTTCACCTGCAGGGAATCGGTCACCGCCACCTCCGTCGAGGCGGCCTCCCAGTTCGCTGGAAGCGGCGGCGGGCTCTGAGCGTTCGCTGGCAAAGCCGGGGCGGCCTGCTGCTGGGAAGGGTTGACGCCGGGAGCCGCTTGGCTGTTCTGCCACTGGCGATAGGCGTAGTACCCCAGCCCCGCCAGTGCCGCGGCTCCGCCCACCTTGACGGCCGTTTTGCCCATCTTCTTCCGGGCCTTTTTGTTCATCAGCATCGAGACGACGGCACCCGAAGCCGCGCCGCTGAGCGCTCCCTGGGTCGAGGGCGCTTTCAGTAGTTGGCCCAGCGATGACTCGCCGGAAGAGTTCGAGAGACTAGAGAACAACTGATCGAGGGGCATCGGAAGGTGGGATCGCAAAAATTTCGTCCTCCCCGGTCACCCGGTTTCCAGGACACCGCTTTCAGGAATCGGGCTGATCCTTTCCACCACGAAGTTGCACATCGGCCGGTGGTTTCCTACTCTTCCCGCCATGAGCCAAGCCCGCGTCGTCCTGTTCAGCCTCCATGCGCCCAGGGCCCGGACGTGGCAGACCGAACTCGTGGGCGCCGGCCACAGCGTGCCGTCCGTGTTCGAAAGCGGCGACGAAGGACTCGAACAAATCGATCTCTTGCGTCCGGATGTCGCCGTCCTGGACAGCGCCGTAGGTGGCAACTTCAGCGTGCCTGACCTCGCCCGGCGCCTGCAGATCGTTCGCGGAATCCCCGTCATCCTACTCCTGCCCACCCTTTGCGATTTTTCCGTGAATCGAGGCTTCGGCTTCACGCCGGCGGCCTTCCTCCTGGCCCCGTTTACCCCGAAAGACCTCGCCAAAGCCGTCGAACAGATCCTGGAAGCCCGCCGAATCGCCGCGGTCCAGCCCGCGCTGACCCGAGATATCCTCGATTCCATTCCGGAGGGCATCGTGGCCACGGACCTCACCGGCCGGGTCTCCTTCATCAACGCACCTGCCGAAAAACTTACCGGTCTCCCGTCCAGCGAAGTCGTTGGCCACCCTCTCGACCACCTCACGGCTCGTCTTCGAACCCGGCAGAACGTCCGCCTCGAAAACGGCATCCCCCTCGAGTCTGCGGAGGGTGGGTTGGAGGGTTCCCTCCTCCGCCTCCTCGCTGGAAAAGACGCACGGAACGGCGCCGCGCCGGCATCCCCTGCCTCTCACAGTGCGTGGCCGCTCCAGTCCTTTCCCGATCCCGCCGCCGCTCTCGACGC
>CAZCRA010000081.1:0-665 GCA_964500945.1 uncultured Verrucomicrobiales bacterium
CATCTCGACCTCGGGATCGGCGAGGTGGATGAGGTAGGAGCGTTCGCAGTTTCCGGCCCATGCGTCTTGCAGCCAACTCCTGAGGAAAACGGGACTTGGTTTTCTGGGGTCCTCGTAACCTTCAAATCCCACCCCAAACAAGTGTATGAGACTCGCAGCCTCATCCATTTGAGGATAGAACCTAATGCAATTCATCTCGGGCCGAGGCCCGCAGCTCGCAAGTGACAGAGTAAGGGTGCTACCGAGGAAGCCCATAAAGCTCCGAATCGAAAGGTTTGTGCTCATAGGGGTTGCTGGTATCGATCGGCAGACCCGCAGCTTGGGCCATCCTGAGCATCAGCATGTGGGCGTCGGTCGTGTTCGGCAAGGTTCCAATATCGACATGGGTCGATTCAGTTGTCCCGAGGCTATCGTCGATGAGAGGCATGAATCGCTCGTTCGGATGACCGTAGTCCTTGTAGGGCATGGGAGGAGAGAAGTTCTCGCCGGGCAACAAATTCGTGTGCCATTTGCTGTTCGTGCGTTTGACGTGGAGGAAATTGGCAACGTTGTCAGGGACGCGGTCGGGGGCGCCCGCATCGTGAGCTCTCTCCAGCCATTTGGGAGGCTCGAAGCGGGCGCCTGGAGAAACGTCGGCCACCATTTCGACGGCATCATAAAGTCCA